>DATFJQ010000030.1:0-32735 GCA_035269125.1 Roseovarius sp. | reverse complement strand
GCCCGCCTTGCTTCCGACCTTGGCTTTGGTGGCGTCCAGATCCACGCCGCGCATGGCTTCCTGTTGAGCCAGTTCCTGTCTCCACTGTTCAATCGTCGGCAAGACGGGTACGGCGGCAGCGCGACGAACAGGATGCGCCTTATCATCGAAACCGTCGAAGCCGTGCGCGCTCAGGTGCCCAAAGCGTTCTGTGTTGCGATCAAGCTCAATGCAACGGACCAGATCACTGGCGGCCTGACGCAGGATGGCGCGCGCGAGGTGGTCGCGGCGCTTGACGGACGCGGGCTGGACCTGATGGAATTCAGCGGCGGCACTTATTTTCCCGGCGCCCCGGCCTCGTCGGATGCGGTATCTGGCGGACCCTATTTCATCGAGTTCGCAAAAATTGCCCGGCAAGTGACCACAGTGCCACTCATGGCAATGGGCGGCTTCAAGTCACGTATGCAGGCCGAGGCCGCCATCCGCTCGGGAGCGGCAGACTTGATCGGGCTTGCGCGGGCGCTCGTGCTGGACCCGGCCTTGCCGACCACATGGAGGACGCAAGGCCTCGATCCTCTTTTCCCCCGGTTCGCGGAGTCGCTTCCTGGCGGAGTCACCGCTTGGTACACGCAAAGACTGCAGGCGATCGCACTAGGTGAGGGGAGCAATATCGACGCATCGCTTGCCGACGCTCTCAGCGCACTCACCGAGCGGACTGAACGGCAAAAACAAAGCCTTTCCAAGCGCCTCGCGCAACAGACCACAATTCCCTGAGAGCCCGCGGACGAGATCGTCTTGCGCGTTTCACAGGCATACCAACCTGTAATCTAGCCACCGTCCGTTTCGCTACGACTGCGGAAGTGGCCTTTGAAAGCTGGCAAGCGCTGCGGCGCACAACAGGATGCCTCCAGCGACGATGACACCCGTATCGACCGTGCCGGTCACATCTGCAATCGCGCCCGCAGCCACGGGCCCGACCGTCTGACCGACGGCAAAGATGAGCGTGAACAGGCTGACCGATTTGCCCCAAAGGGCTCGCGGCAGGTTCTTCCTCCCGAAACTCGTCACGGCGCCCGGACCTATGAAGACCGCCAATCCGAACAGCAGCGCCGACAGAGCGAAGCCCAGAACACTTGGCACGACCCATGGCAGCAGCGTCGCGATTCCGGTGACGGCGCAGGCAAGCGCAAGCGGAACGCCGGAGGCCCATCGCGCCAGAACCGGACGCCACAGGAACGGTGACAGAATGATGCCAATTCCGATGATCACCCATCCCCCGGAGATCGCAGCGGCGCTCATACCGGCCTGCCGCACCGAGGCGACGATGAAGGTCAGATATACGATATACCCCGTCGCGAAGAGCCCGTAACCAAGCAGCGCAAAGCCCATTTGTGCAACCGGCAGGGATGCGTCGTCTTTTCCAGTCTTTCGAGAAACCTCTGTCTGACCGGCTGCCCAAATCGAAAGTGGGGCCAGAACCAGACTGGTGGCACCGAGCCCGATCCATGCCTCAGGCCAGAACAGCGCCCCATGCCGGGCGAACAGTCCGGGCAGCAAGGCGCCGGTGAGGATCATGCCCAAACCCGCGCCTCCGAAATAACCCGCGATGGCCAGTGCATTTCGTCTCGCATCGTTGGGAAACAAGGAGGCCGCCATGGTGCCTCCGGCGATGAAAACCGGCGCGCCTGCCAAACCTGCTAGGATTCGCCAGAATGTCAGATACCAGAAATCTTCGCCAAACCCGCACATCAGCAGGCTGAGCGCCGTGACGATCAGACCAATGCTGAACAGCCACTTTGCAGGAAAGCGCCCGATAGCCAAGAATGTCAGAACTGCCCCGCCAATGTATCCAAGAGCGTTGGCCGTATTGATCCAACCGGACTGTGTGTAGCTCCAGCTCAGATCGCTTTGCATGGCTGGAAGGATAAGGCCATAGGCGAACCGGGCAAAGGCGTTGCTGACCGTAACCCCAATGGCCAACCCGATCACGATCCACCAGTCGCGGCCAACCGTCATGTCGTCGCCGCGCGCATCAAGGTTCGGGCGGCCTCCCGCGCTAAGTCAATTGGCTGATCGGATTGGTGTACGTAGGCGCCGACGATGCCACCGTCCCAAAGCAAGGCAATCTGTTGTGCAAGAGTATCGGGCTCAGAGAACAGGTCGTCTCCGAGTTGGGTTCGGATGTTGGACCTGATCCAGATTTTATGATTCTGAGCGAGCGCATGAAGCGCATTGTTTGGTGCCGCAACCTCAATCGCGAGATTGATGAAGGCACAGCCCCGGAAGCCCTTTTGTGCGGCAACGTCCTTTGCAACATGGAATAATGCAAAGACACGCTCGAACGGTCCCTCAAGGTCTTCCTGCATCGCTTGGATCGCGTCCCGCCGAAGTTCAGCCTCCCTCTCGAAAACTGCAAGCACAAGATCATCCTTGGACGCAAAGTTGTTGTATAGCGTCATGCGCGCCACATCTGCTTCTGCGGTGATCTTGTTGATCCCGGTTTGCGGGACACCCTCACCGAGAAACAGATCTCTTGCGGTTTCGATAAGACGATCTTTGGTTGGCTTTCGCACAAAATTAGACATATCAGTCTATCTAAATATTTTTTAAGGCTCTGTCCATGGCTGGATACAAGAATCCAGACCAGTTTAGAGTATGTCAAAGGAAGAGCAGACATCGTGTTGAACAACGCTTGGCTGTTCGGCACATAGCAGCGAGATCTTTTGAACGGCAATCTCGCATTCGACATTGATGTATCCGACGGTGCAGCGGAACGGTAAATCAGAGCTGCAAAGCGCTCATTTCGATGGGCTCAGTTCCAGCAGGGCGCTTAGACCCTGCGAAGCTGGTAACATCGACACCTCCTCTCTGGTGGGCATTCAAAAACTTTGAACAGACGAAACGCGCCAAAGTACCGAGATGCCCGCGAGACAATGCGAAATCACGAGACGGAAAAATGAACATGAGACTTACACGACGTCGCAAAATCAATTGAAATTCCCCCCAAATCGTCACCATCTCTCACTGGACCCGCGCAAGAACCTTCTTTGAGCGACGGCTTCACAGCTATTCAGACCTTGTTGCATTTTGCAGAATCCGAAAAATAGGCTGCCACACAGCGTTCGCTGCACTCAGCTTGATGGTCCGCAGTCGGGAAACTTTCACATTTGCAAGCTCGCTTTCTGCGCAAAGCCGACCTCCGACGCGGAAGTCTCCCTAAGTTTTTTCGGGAGACTTTATTGGCCGTAAAATCATGCCCGCAGGGATATTGGCCACAAGGTGCACCACGACATGCAAAGGGCCGACCCCCTGAGGGCCGGCCCTTGCTTGCTGTTTCCACAATGACTTGGGTCAGGCGCGGACCAGTTTTTCGTAGCCTTCCGCGATGTCGCGCGTCAGTTGGCCAACTTCAAAGGTATAATCCCCGATCTGGCCCACCGGCGTAACTTCGGCCGCCGACCCGGTCAGCCAGCATTGTTCGAACCCTTCAAGCTCTTCGGGCATGATGTGGCGGACATGCACATTGATGCCGCGGTCTTCCAGCATCTTGATGACGGTCTGACGGGTCAGCCCGTTAAGGATCGCATCCGGATCGGGGGTGTGCACCTCTCCGTCTTTGACAAAGAACACGTTGGCGCCTGTCGCTTCGGCCACATAGCCGCGGTAATCCATGAACAGCGCGTCCGAGCATCCCTTGGCCTCGGCCGCATGTTTGGACATGGTGCAGATCATGTAAAGGCCAGCGGCCTTGGCGGCGGTGGGGATGGTTTCGGGGCTGGGGCGTTTCCATTTGGCGATGTCCAGCTTGGCGCCTTTCATCTTGGCGTCGCCATAGTAGTTGCCCCATTCCCAAGCGGCCACGGCCATGCGCACCGGGTTGCGCGAGCTTGCCACACCCATATCCTCGCCCGCGCCGCGAAAGGCGACCACGCGCACATAGGCGTCGGTCAATCCATTGGCATCCAGCACGGCTTGCTTGGCGGCCTCGATCTGATCGACGCTATAGGGAATTTCCATATCCATCAGGCGACCCGACGCGAGCAGCCGTTCGGAATGTTTGCGCGACAGGAACACTTTGCCATTATAGCAACGCTCACCCTCGAAGACCGAGCTGGCATAGTGCAGCGCATGGCTCAGGATGTGGACATTGGCCGAACGCCAATCGACCAGGGTGCCATCCATCCAGATCTTGCCGTCACGATCATCATAGCCAGCCATTGTATGTCTCCTTAACGTGGCAATATTTTGCATTTGTTGCGCAAGATATGGCCGGAGTGGACATAAAATTGCGTCAAAACTCGGATTCGCTACCAGTTCATCCTTGGAATGTCAATAAAGCTGACGTAACATGAAGCAGCTACACAAAAGCCCATCGGAGGTGCCATGCCCGAACGCCAAGGCGGAGAAACATTGCTGTTTCTGACGGATGAACAGCTGCGACAGGGAATCGAGGCAATGTTTTTCGCGTATCAGGGGTTCACGGCCGATCCCGACAGAATCCTTGCGACCATGGCCTATGGCCGGGCGCATCACCGCGCGATGCATTTCATTGCGCGTATTCCGGGCACCACGGTCAACAATCTGTTGGGCATTTTGGGTGTGACCAAGCAATCGCTGAACCGTGTGTTGCGCACTTTAATCGAGGACGGGCTGGTCGAAAGTTGCGTCGGGACCGCCGACAAGCGCGAACGCCACTTGTATTTGACCGACGCGGGCATGGCATTGGAGCAAAAACTGAGTGATGCGCAGCGCGCACGAATGCGTACCGCCTACCGGAATGCTGGCCCCGAGGCCGTGGCGGGTTTCCGAAAGGTGCTGGAGGCGATGATGGACCCGGACATGCTACGCCGCTATCACGCCATAAGGGACAAGGGCGCATGAGCGAACCAAACCCTCATCTCCTGATCGTAGACGATGACGAGCGTATCCGCAGCCTGCTTCGCAAGTTCTTGATGCGAAATGACTTTTTGGTGTCGGTGGCCCGCGATGCAGGTCATGCAAGGCGGGTGTTGTCAGGGTTGGATTTCGACCTGATCGTGATGGATGTAATGATGCCCGGAGAAGACGGCGTATCCTTGACCCACGCCTTGAGGGAAACCCGCCAGACACCGATCTTGTTGTTGACCGCCAAGGGCGAAACCGAAGATCGGATCGCCGGGCTTGAGGTCGGCGCCGATGACTATCTGGCCAAACCGTTTGAGCCCAAGGAGTTGCTGCTGCGGATAAACGCCATCTTGCGCCGTATGCCCGAGCCAGTGAGCGAAGCGACCGCGCCGAAATTGCTGCAGATGGGGCATGTGCGCTACGACATTGAACGTAGTGAGTTGTTGCAAGGCCCCGATCTGGTGCGCCTGACAGCGACAGAGGTGCAGTTGATGCGGATTTTTGCAGAAAACCTGCGCGAGCCGGTCAGCCGGACCAAGCTGGTCGAGGATCTGGGCCGCGACAAGGGCCAGGCGCAAGAGCGTGCCGTGGACGTGCAGATTACCCGTTTGCGCCGCAAGATCGAAGCCGACCCCAAGCAGCCGCGTTACCTGCAAACAGTGCGGGGTGAGGGTTACATGCTGGTCACCGATTGAGCAGGAGTTTCCAAAAGGAGCGCCTGCGGCGCGCAGGGCCAGATTGCAGGGGGCGTTGCCCCCTCTTGGCCTGTGGCCAATTCACCCCCAGAGTATTTTGTGAACAATGAAAAGAGAGTATGACCCATGCTTCATTGTTCCAAAAATACTCGAAATGCCCGGTTTCAGCTGGGGTATGCCATCGGGTGTTGGAACGCAGTGGCCCAATTCCCTTGATAGACACCGGCATCGTCTGTATTTGACAGATCATGAAACGGATTTTTGACATGGATGATCGCGCGCGCCTGCCATGGCGGTTCTTTGGGGCGACCATGACGATTC
This sequence comes from Roseovarius sp., assembly GCA_035269125.1. GTDB lineage: Bacteria > Pseudomonadota > Alphaproteobacteria > Rhodobacterales > Rhodobacteraceae > Roseovarius. The sequence continues at coordinate 26,856 of DATFJQ010000030.1, read as the reverse complement.
TGGCGCGCCCATGAGGCCCGACCGGACCTGTTAAACTAATTTTACCACATTCCGCCAAACGGGAGTTCCCCGCATGTCTGCCAAGACACTTTACGACAAAATCTGGGATGCGCATCTGGTGCATGAGGCTGATGATGGCACATCCCTGCTTTATATTGATCGTCACCTCGTACATGAGGTGACCAGCCCGCAGGCTTTTGAAGGGCTGCGCATGGCCGGGCGCAAGGTGCGCAAGCCGGAAAACACGATTGCCGTGCCTGACCACAATGTCCCCACCACGCCAGACCGGGTGCAGGGTATCAAGAATGCGGAAAGCCGCATTCAGGTCGAGGCATTGGACAAGAATGCCAAGGATTTCGGGATTCATTATTACCCGGTCAACGATGTGCGTCAGGGCATCGTTCATATCGTCGGCCCCGAGCAGGGTTGGACCCTGCCGGGCATGACCGTTGTGTGCGGCGACAGCCATACCGCCACACATGGCGCTTTTGGGGCTTTGGCGCACGGCATCGGCACCTCGGAGGTTGAGCATGTTCTGGCCACCCAGACGCTGATTCAGACCAAATCGAAAAACATGAAAGTCGAGATCACCGGCCAGTTGCGCCCCGGCGTGACGGCCAAGGATATCACGCTGTCGGTGATCGGTAAGACCGGCACCGCGGGTGGCACCGGCTATGTCATCGAATATTGCGGTGAGGCGATTCGCTCGTTGTCGATGGAAGGCCGGATGACGGTCTGTAACATGGCAATCGAGGGCGGCGCGCGCGCCGGTCTTATTGCGCCCGACGAAACCACGTTCGAGTATATCAAGGGTCGTCCGCACGCGCCCAAAGGCGCACAGTGGGAAGCCGCGCTGACATGGTGGAAAACGCTCTATTCCGATGACGACGCGCATTGGGACAAGGTGATTACCATCAAGGGCGAAGAGATCGCGCCGGTCGTCACATGGGGCACCAGCCCCGAAGATGTCCTGCCGATCACCGCCACCGTGCCCAGCCCTTCGGATTTCGAGGGGGGCAAGGTTGGCGCCGCGGAACGCGCATTGGAATACATGGGCCTGAAGCCGGGCCAAAACCTCAGCGATATCGAGATCGACACCGTCTTTATCGGATCGTGCACCAATGGCCGGATCGAAGACTTGCGGGCTGCGGCCGCCATTTTGAAAGGCAAGAAGATCAAGGATGGTCTGCGCGCCATGATCGTCCCCGGGTCGGGCCTTGTGCGGGCACAGGCCGAGGAAGAAGGGTTGGCCGATATCTTCAAGGAGGCCGGGTTTGAGTGGCGCCTTGCGGGGTGTTCCATGTGCCTTGCCATGAACCCCGATCAGTTGTCGCCCGGCGAACGCTGTGCCGCGACGTCCAACCGTAACTTTGAGGGCCGTCAGGGCCGGGGTGGTCGGACGCATCTGATGTCACCGCAAATGGCGGCCGCTGCTGCGGTGACCGGCAAGCTGACCGATGTCCGGGAGATGATGTAATGGAAAAGTTCGAAAAGCTCACCGGCATTGCAGCACCGTTGCCATTGATCAACGTCGATACAGATATGATCATTCCCAAGCAGTTCCTGAAGACGATCAAGCGTTCGGGGTTGGGTGTGAACCTGTTCGACGAGATGCGCTATGACGACGACGGCAAAGAAATCCCTGATTTCGTGCTGAACAAGCCGCAATACCGTGAGACCGAGATTCTGGTGGCCGGTGATAATTTCGGCTGTGGCTCGTCGCGGGAACATGCGCCGTGGGCGATCAAGGATTTTGGTATCCGCTGTGTCATCGCGCCCAGCTTTGCCGATATATTTTTCAACAACTGCTTCAAGAATGGCATTCTGCCCATCGCGTTGCCGCAAGACCAGATCGACGTGTTGATGAAGGATGCCGAGAAGGGATCGAACGCGCGGATGACGGTTGATCTAGAAAACCAGACGGTCACAACCTCGGATGGTGAGGTGTTCAGCTTTGAGGTGGAGCAGTTCAAGAAGCACTGCCTTTTGGAAGGCTTGGACGATATCGGCCTGACGATGGAAAAGGCCGCCGCGATTGACACATTTGAGGCGCAGGCCGTCAGCGCGCGCCCTTGGGTCTAAGAGCCAACCTATCTATCCAATCACACGTCGCCGGGTTCTCCTGGCGGCGTTTTCATATGTTGCGCCGCAGGTGGTTTGGGCGTCTTGGGTTGGCACAGCAGTGATCCACAACATCTTGTGGCCCTCCACAAGCGTGCCAAAATTCTGAACAGAAATTGATGCAATCCAGCACCACACTGATCATCAAATTGCCGGAAAACCTTTGTTTTGTAGTCTAATAGCTTGAGCCACGGAGTGGAAGTGGGCAGAAATTGGACAATAATGAGGCATACCGCCATAATTGGTGGGGTCAAGTTGGCACAACGGCGTGGCAAAGAACTGCGCCGGTCCAGTTTGAAGGGAAATGGGCAGTGATTTCACAAATCACCAATGCGCTTGTGCGCGCCGTTTTGGTTGCGGGGCTGGTTTCAGCACCGTCGCTTCTGTTGCCGGCCACGGCAACAGATACGGCGCAATTGGTGGTGGTATTGGCTATTCTTGCCGGTTTCATGACCTTCATCGAATATTACAGCCGTTATCCCAGCATCGTCGAATTCAGGTTCGCGTCGCCGTTCAACCGCATCAAGTTTATCGGTTTGGCCAGTACAGTGCTGATCCTGACACTCATGCTGCGCGGCATGGTCGAGCCGACCGGGTGGAGTGTGTTCCTTTGGCAATTAGGCGCAGGTCTGGGCGAAGCGATTGATTTTCCTTATTCGCCTGTGCGTCTTGTGGTTTTGATGTTGCCTGCCAATGCGGACGCCCAACTTGTCGCATCTGTGCGCACCGCGGCGGGCCTGTCCTACACGATGTCGATCCTGATGATTTTTGCGTTCATAACGTCGGTTCGCATATTTGGATGGCCACTGCGCAATGGGGCGTTCAACGTATGGGTCAACCTGCCGCTGTTTGACCCGACAGGCGGCGGTGATGTGTTGCAACGATTGAAGCGTGATGCAGGTCTTAACATTGTATTAGGATCTTTGCTGCCATTCTTGATTCCAGCAGCGATCAAGGCGGCGTCTGATTTGGTTGACCCGATTTCGATTGCGCACCCGCAAACGCTTATCTGGACGATGACTGCATGGGCCTTTTTACCAGCCAGTATGTTGATGCGCGGCGTTGCGATGTCTCGGATTGCCGAGATGATCGAGGAAAAGCGCAACCGCACCTACGCCCGCGCCGAGGCCGAGGCGCTGCGCCGCGCCTGATTTGCGCGCTGTGGCTTGTGCTGGCCGCAACATGGGCCCAAGCCGAGCCACTGCGCATCGCAACCTTCAACACCGGATTGGAACGCGACGGACCGGGCCTGTTGCTGCGCGACATACTGCGCGGGGATGATGCGCAGGTGGGTGCCGTGGTCCGTGTGCTGGCCGATGTCGCGCCCGATATCGTGGCGCTGCAAGGCGTCGATCATGATCATGACTTACATACATTACACGCAATGCGCGATGCGATTGCGCGGGACGGGCCGGAATATCCTTATATCTTTGCGCGGGCCCCCAATGCGGGTATTGCGACCGGGCTGGACATGGATGGTGATGGGCGTGTGCGCCGAGGGTCCGATGCGCAGGGCTATGGCCGGTTTTCTGGCCAAGGCGGCATGGCCATTCTATCGCGTTACCCGATTGACAGCACCGCGGTGCGTGACCTGTCGGGTCTCCTGTGGCGCGACGTGCCGGGCGCTTTGCTGCCGGTTGATGATGCTGGCCAGCCCTTTCCGTCGGTCGAAGCGCAGGGCATGCAGCGGCTGTCTTCGGTCGCGCATTGGATTGTGCCGATCAAGGCGCCGGGCGGGGTGCTGCACCTGATGCCGTTTCATGCGGCGCCGCATGTGTTCGACGGACCAGAAGACCGCAATGGCCGCCGCAATCATGATGAAATTCGGCTTTGGCAGCACGTGTTGGATGGCCGGTTTGGACCGCCCCCGCAGGAACGGTTCGTCATTGTGGGCGGGGCTACGATTGACCCGGTGGATGGCGGCGGGCGCAAGCAAGCGATCCGGGCTTTGCTGGCTGATCCGCGTTTGCGCGATCCGCGCCCGCTGCGCCCCGGTCCGGTGCCTTCGCTGCCCAATCAACAAGGCGATGCGCGCTTGCACACCGTGGATTGGCCCGCGCCCGGCCCCGGGCCTTTGCGGGTGGATTATGTGCTGCCCTCGGCGGATTGGACGGTGGTTGATGCCGCGGTTCATTGGCCGCCATCCGGGGCAGATGGCCATGAGGCCGCAATGCGTGCCAGCACGCATCGGCTGGTCTGGGTCGATTTGGCCTATAGCCCCCCATAGGGCCGCTTTCTTGACCATTGCGAGGCTTCGGGATAGGCGAATGGCGGATAGCTGACAACGCAAAAGGACACGCCCCATGAGCACCCCCTCGCTTCTTATTCTGCCCGGTGATGGCATTGGCCCCGAAGTCATGGCCGAGGTGCGCAAGATCATCGACTGGTATGGCGCGAAACGCGACATGCCCTTTGACGTGAGCGAGGATCTGGTCGGTGGGTCGGCCTATGACAAACACGGCACACCCCTGCATGACGACACGATGGCCAAGGCGCAAGAGGTGGATGCCGTTCTGCTGGGCGCCGTCGGTGGCCCGAAATACGACGATCTGGATTTCAGCGTGAAGCCCGAGCGCGGCCTGCTGCGCTTGCGCAAGGAAATGGACCTGTTCGCGAACCTGCGCCCGGCACAGTGCTTTGATGCTTTGGCCGATTTTTCCAGCCTCAAGCGGGATGTTGTGGCAGGGCTCGACATCATGATCGTGCGCGAACTGACTAGCGGTATCTATTTCGGAGAGCCGCGCGGCATCTTTGAGGAAGGCAATGAACGCGTTGGCATCAACACCCAGCGTTACACCGAATCCGAGATTGACCGCGTTGCGCGCAGCGCGTTCGAATTGGCCCGCAAGCGGGGCAACAAGGTGTGTTCGATGGAAAAGGCCAATGTCATGGAGTCGGGTATTCTGTGGCGTGAGGTGGTGCAGAAAGTGCATGATGAGGATTACCCGGACGTGGAACTGAGCCATATGTATGCCGACGCCGGTGCGATGCAGCTGTGCCGCTGGCCCAAGCAGTTCGATGTGATTGTCACCGACAATCTGTTCGGCGATCTGCTGTCGGATGCTGCGGCGATGCTGACCGGCAGCCTTGGCATGCTGCCCTCGGCCAGCCTTGGTTCTCCCATGGCAAATGGTCGGCCCAAGGCGCTGTATGAGCCGGTCCACGGGTCTGCGCCTGACATTGCCGGGCAGGGCAAGGCCAATCCGATTGCCTGCGTGCTCAGCTTTGCGATGGCGCTGCGTTATAGCTTTGATCAGGGCGATGAAGCGACACGGCTTGAAAAGGCGGTTGAGCAGGTGCTGGCCGATGGCAAACGCACCGCCGATCTGCTGGGTGAAGAGGGCGTGCAGTCTGTATCGACTTCGGAAATGGGCGATGCCATCGTCGCCGCGCTGGAGGCCAGCCTCTAAGCTTTAGCTGTCTGGGGCGGGCGGTTTGGTCTGCCCCAGCGCCTGATCGACAGTGGCGTCATAGTCACCAATCCGCTGCACGTTGTGGATGATCCGCAAAAGCCACCGCATCGCGTCGGTGATGTCAAACGTGTCCTGCACCGAATACAGCCCCACATGCTCTCCCAGAAGCAGGCGCCGCCGGTGGCGATGAACACGTTTGTCGATGATTGGTGTCATGCGTGCCATGTGGCCGCCGGTTTGGGCCAGTGTCAGCCCTGTACGCGGCGAAAGACAGGTGGCGAACCACAGGGCCGGTCGGGACGTGGCGGGATGCCTGTGCAGCGCGGTGATAAAGCCGCGCTTGGCACTTTGGTGCAGCAGGCGATCCAAGTGGTCCACTTGGTGCATCAGCGCAGCGTAGGCGGCGGCCTCGGTTGGCTTGTGGCGCGGCACGGTGATCTGCGCCAGATAGGCTTTTAGATCCTCCAGAACAGGTGTCAGCCGCGGCTCGAGGGCCGAGAGCGCCCGTAGGTCACGCTGCGGGCCAAGGGCATTTGCATAGGCGGTAAACAGTTGCCGCGCAGCCCAGTGCACAACGCTGTGCGCCACTTGCATGGCGCTGCCCTCATCGCTGAGCAGGCGAGGGTCCAGCGCTGGGGCGCGATCCGTGGCAGCGTCGGGCAAAAGCCATTCCACCGCGTGTGCGAAGCGCGCGGTCAAGGGTAGAAATGACACAGTGCCAAGCAGGTTGAATGTAGTGTGAAACAAAACAAGCGCGGTATCTGTGCCGACGCTCAGCGCAATTGAGTGCAAGACCCCGGACAAAATCCACAGCAGCGGGAACGCCAGTGCGGTTGTGCCAAGATTGAACAACAGATTGGCCATCGCCGTTTGCTGCATCGCCCGTGATCCGCCGACCGCGGCCAGAAGTGCGGTAAACGTGGTGCCGACATTCATCCCGATCACGGCGGCGGCGGCCTGCATCAGGGTCAGCGTATCATTGCCCAGCAACACCAGAACAACCGCCACCGCCGCCGATGACGATTGCATCACAACCGTGATTGCCAACCCGATTCCAGCCATAAGAACGGCGCCGGCGGTTCCATGGGGCAGGCGATTGGGGTGTAGCCAGTCAGCCGCGCCGCCCATCCCGTCTTGCATCATGTCCAGCCCAATGAAAAGCAGGCAGAACCCCGCCGCGATCCGCCCGACCCGCGCGATGCGCCCTTCGAAAAGCAACAGCGCAAGGCTGGCGATGAATAGCAAACCCATGGAAAGGGTGCCCAGCTTCAGCTTGAAGCCAACCAGAGACACCATCCAGCCGGTCACCGTGGTGCCGATATTGGCGCCATAAATCACACCGAGTGCATGTGGGAAACTCAGCAGACCGGCGCCGACAAAGCCCACCGTCATCACCGTGGTGGCCGAGGAGGACTGAATCACCGCCGTGGTCATCGCCCCGCTGGCGACGCCGGTCAGCGGGGTTGTGGTAAAACGCGACAGCAACCGTCGTAGCCCGGGGCCCGCAGCCTCGCGCAGCGCATCGGTCATGATCTTCATGCCCAAAAGGAAAAGCCCGATCCCGCCAAGCGCGGGAAGTGCCTGTGCCAACATGTTGAGGCCTCCAGCCGACAGAATGCAAATCGCAGCGCTGGATTACAAGTTACCGTGCAAATCTCCTTGCAATGCATGGCAACGATCTGTAAGCGCCTGTTCCACGGTCGGAGTGTAGCTCAGCCTGGTAGAGCACTGTCTTCGGGAGGCAGGGGTCGGAGGTTCGAATCCTCTCACTCCGACCAATTTTTCAAAGACTTAGTCGGATCCTGACAATGTGGTTACTTTAGAGGTAACCATATAGGAAGCACGGCAGGGTTAAATTCGGGTCGAATCCTGACACCCTTGACCGCAGGTTCAGCAGGTGACCGAACCGGCCGGTGTGCCGCTTGAAATGAACCTGTTGCTGACCGAGATCATGGATGGCGGTGCCGCCCGCTATGACGAGCGCGAGTTTCAGTCAAACATCGCCCGCAGATTGGAAGGGGCGACCGGCCTTGCGATCTTGGTGCCGGGATACCCACCAGAGCTGACCGATTGCGGACCACAAGAGCCGGGCTATGAGGTCGTGGCACAGGTCAAAGAAATCCCTGTGTGATGACCGGGCCATCTTTCTGTTTTGGTTTCACCGCATGTTAACCAAGGTCGCGGGATAGGTTTGACTGGGCAGGGGCTTTGTGGCTCACTGTGAACTGCTGTAGTTGGATTGGTGTTATGCTGCTTCTTGCAGGACTTTTGGGTATGATGGCGGTTGGTGCCACGGCGTTCTTCGGGTTCGATATCGGCTCGGATGAGGCCGAGGATGAGATGCTGAACATGCCTTTGCCGGATAACAATGGCACAGATGATCTTCTGTCTGATACCGATGCTTCGGAACCAAGCGATGTGCCGCCTGATCCACCTGATCCGCCCGAGGACTCAGGGGATACGCCCTATCCCGAATGGCAAATCACCATGGGCCAGCCCGGTGCGGACACGATAGACGGATCCAGCGCCAATGATCAGATCAACGGCGGCGACGGCGATGATCAGATTTTCGGTGGCTTTGGTGACGATCAGTTGTTTGGCAGCGCGGGCGTTGACACGATTGATGGGCAGTCGGGTGATGATACCCTTCACGGCGGTGACGAAGACGATCGTCTTGTTGGTGGGGCCGGGCATGATCAGATGTTCGGCCATAACGGGGCGGACACATTGATAGGCAGCGACGGTGACGATAGTCTTGTCGGTGGCGCAGGTAATGATGTGCTTTTGGGGCAAGATGGGGCAGATGCCCTGCATGGTGATTTGGCCGATGACTTGCTGCAAGGTGGGCGCGGGGCCGATACGCTGTTTGGCGGATGGGGCAACGACACGATCAGTGGCGTCGTCGATGATCCGGATATGCCGGGCCTTCAGGATCTGGACGAAAGTGATTATCTGAACGGTGGCGGCGGTGATGATCTGATCTTGGCGGGGCGTGACGATATCATAAGCACGGGCGACGGTGCCGATACCGTCGCGTTGGGCGATTGGCTGTCACAAGACCATCAGGCGCAAATCACCGATTTTTCCGTGACAGAGGATTCCCTGATGGTGATCTATAATGATGATGCCGACCCCGATCCCGAAGTGACGCTTGAACAGGACGAAGAACACCAGACCCGGCAGCACGTCGTACTGAATGGGATGCGGGTTGCGGCCGTGGATGGGGCCGATGGGTTGACCTTGGACCATATTACCCTGATTGCCGAAAGCACCTTGGCCAGTGGTTTGCCAGCCTGACGCGGTGATGGAAATTGTGCTTTCATTTTGGCCGGATATCTACTAAGTGCACCCATCCCCGATTGCGATCGGGGGTTTCTCCATAGGACCTCGCTGGACGACATCCCGGCTTGTGCCCTCAACCTTTGACCTAAAAGGAGACCCCGATGTCGATTACCGTAGAAGACAAAGCCCGCGTGATGAAAGACTTTGCAACCAAGGACGGTGACACTGGTTCGCCCGAGGTGCAGGTTGCGATCCTTACCTCGCGCATCGCGACACTGACCGAGCATTTCAAGACCCACAAAAAAGACAACCACGGTCGCCGTGGCCTTTTGAAAATGGTCGCACAGCGCCGTAAGCTGCTGGATTACCTGAAAGCCAAGGATGAGGCGCGCTATCGTGACCTGATCAAGCGTTTGGGCATCCGCCGCTAAGCGCAGCGATGTGAACGTCTTGAAAGCGCCCGCACCTGTTGCGGGCGTTTTTTGTTGGCTGGTGGCCGATGATCAGGGTGAAAAGCGCAAATTGCTTTCCAAATCACGCGTTCTGCTATATGGCGCGCGTATCTGAGACGTGACGCTTTGACCCCGGCGCATGTGAGGATGAAGGGGTCGGCGGCAATGGGGCCGCCATTGAAACGGAGGACCCGGGATACGCCCGGGAGGGCCTCCAGTTAGGAAACGACGATGTTCAACGAAGTAAAAAAATCGATCCAGTGGGGCGAAGAAACGCTGACACTGGAAACGGGCAAGGTTGCCCGTCAGGCAGATGGCTCGGTCATCGCCACACTTGGTGAAACCTCGGTCATGGCAAACGTGACCTTCGCCAAGGCCCCCAAGCCCGGTATGGATTTCTTTCCGCTGACCGTGCACTACCAAGAAAAATACTATGCCGCAGGCAAAGTGCCCGGCGGCTTTTTCAAGCGTGAGGCGCGGCCCACCGAAAAGGAAACGCTGACCGCACGCCTGATTGACCGCCCGATTCGCCCGCTGTTTGTGCCGGGCTTTAAAAACGAAACTTTGGTCATGTGTACCGTGCTGTCGCACGATCTGGTCAATGATCCCGACATGGTGGCGATGATTGCCGCGTCGGCTGCGCTGACCATTTCGGGCGCGCCTTTCATGGGGCCGATCGCGGGCTGCCGTGTGGGCTATGAGGGCGGTGAATACATCCTGAACCCCGATGTCGAAGACATGCACGACTTGCGCAACAACCCTGATCAACGCCTTGATCTGGTGGTTGCCGGCACCAAAGACGCCGTGATGATGGTGGAATCGGAAGCCTATGAGCTGTCCGAGGAAGAAATGCTGGGCGCCGTGAATTTCGCGCATGAACAGATCCAGCCAGTGATCGACATGATCATTGATCTGGCCGAGGACGCCGCGAAAGAGCCGTTCGATTTCACCCCGCCGGATTACTCCGACCTGTATGAGGCCGTGAAAGCCGCCGGTGAAGACAAGGTGCGTGCCGCCTATGCGATCACTGACAAGCAGGACCGCACCACCGCCGTTGGCGACGCCAAAGAGGCGATCAAAGCGGCGCTGACCGAAGAACAGTTGGAAGATCCCAATCTTGGCGCAGCCCTGAAAAAACTCGAAGCCACCGTTTTGCGCGGCGATGTTGTCAAATCGGGCAAGCGGATTGACGGGCGTAGCCTTGATACCGTGCGTCAGATTGTTTCGGAAACCGGCATCCTGCCGCGGACGCATGGCTCGGCCTTGTTTACCCGTGGGGAAACGCAGGGCCTTGTGGTGACCACGCTGGGCACCGGCGACGATGAACAGATCATCGACGCGCTGCACGGCAATTTCCGCTCGAACTTCCTGCTGCACTACAACTTCCCGCCCTATTCGGTTGGTGAAGCTGGTCGTGTTGGCCCTCCGGGTCGCCGCGAAGTGGGCCACGGGAAACTGGCATGGCGCGCCCTTCAGGCGGTTCTGCCTGCCGCAACCGATTTCCCCTACACAATTCGCGTTGTGTCCGAGATCACCGAGTCCAACGGCTCGTCCTCGATGGCGTCGGTCTGTGGTGGGTCGTTGTCTATGATGGATGCGGGCGTTCCGCTCAAGGCGCCGGTGGCCGGTGTGGCCATGGGCCTGATCCTTGAAGATGACGGCGACTATGCCGTTCTGACAGACATTCTGGGTGACGAAGATCACTTGGGTGATATGGACTTCAAGGTGGCGGGCACCGAAAACGGCATCACCTCGCTGCAGATGGACATCAAGGTTGCGGGCATCACGCCCGAGATCATGCAAAAAGCGCTGGCACAGGCCAAAGACGGTCGCCTGCACATTTTGAACGAGATGGCCAATGCGCTGACCGAAGCTGGTGACTTCTCGGTTCATGCGCCGCGTATCGAAACCATGACCGTTCCCACCGACAAGATCCGTGAAGTGATCGGGTCAGGCGGTAAGGTTATCCGTGAGATTGTCGAAGTTTCGGGCGCCAAGGTCGACATCAACGACGATGGTGTGATCAAGATCGCCTCGCCCAACAACGAAGCGATCCAGAAAGCCTATGAGATGATCCACTCGATCGTCGCCGAGCCCGAAGAGGGTGCGATTTACAAAGGCAAAGTCGTCAAGATCGTTGATTTCGGTGCCTTCGTGAACTTTTTCGGTAAGCGCGATGGTTTGGTTCATGTCAGCCAGATCGAAAACCGCCGCCTAAACCATCCGTCCGACGTTCTGAAAGAAGGTCAGGACGTTTGGGTGAAGCTGTTGGGCTTTGATGACCGTGGCAAGGTTCGTCTGTCGATGAAGATGATCGACCAAGAAACCGGCGAAGAAATGGCCAAAGAAGACGCCGCCGACGCATAAGCATCGTGCCCGTCGCAGATGACAAGGCCCCGGCAGTGATGCCGGGGCCTTTTTATTAGGCAAAACTAACGCTACGTCAGTTACAAATTGATTTCAAAGGTATGGAATACCTTACGGGACGAATCGTGGATTTTTCCCCATTACTTCGCTTGGCACTTGCCGCAAAGTTATATGTGTGGCGAGTTTCATGTTCCAAGTGCCATTTATGTGAGTGCCGTGTTCTCGGTAAGCTGGCTGTGCTCAATCACTTGCGGATCAGCACACTGGTCAGGCCCCGGCGGAAACGCCGGGGCTGTTTCTTCATAAGCTATCGGCATGGATCATGTCGGCGGCTTTTTCAGCAATCATGATCGTGGGTGAATTGGTATTGCCGCTGGTGATGGTGGGCATCACGCTTGCATCCACAACGCGCAAGCCATTGATCCCACGCAGGCGCAGCCGCGCATCCAGCGGTGCGGTATTATCCGGCCCCATATGCACCGTGCCGACTGGGTGAAAGATGGTGGTCCCGATGTCGCCTGCGGCCCGTATCAATTCGTCTTCTGATTCGGCCGACGCACCGGGTTTGAGTTCTTGCGGATCATACCGCTGCATCGGGGCTTGATCGACAATCCTTCGGGTCAGGCGGATCGACGCGACAGCCACCTGCCTGTCGCCGTCTGTGGACAGGTAATTCGGAGCAATTTCGGGCGCGTCTTGAGGGTTGGGCGAGGTAATCGCGATATGCCCGCGGCTTTCGGGGCGCAGGTTGCACACACTGGCCGTCAGGCCGGGGAAATCATGCAGTGGCTGGCCAAACGCCTCCAGCGTCAGGGGTTGAACGTGATATTCTAGGTCGGGTGTGGCTAGATCGGGCCGCGATTTGGCAAACGCCCCCAATTGGCTGGGGGCCATCGACATCGGCCCCGAGCGGCGCAGCAGGTATTCCAGCCCGATCGCGGCTTTGCCCCACAGCGAATTGGCCAGCGTGTTCAGGGTTTTTGCCCCGCTCAATCGCCATGCGCAGCGCAGTTGCAAATGGTCTTGCAGGTTGCGCCCGATCATCGGCTGATCCAGCCGCGTTTCAATCCCGTACTGCTGCAACAGATCGCCGGGGCCGATGCCCGACAGTTGCAGGATCTGCGGGCTGCCGATGGCACCGGCGCACAGGATCACCTCGCCGCTTGCATGGGCGGTTTTCATTGTTCCGCCCTGTTCGTATTCCACGCCGGTCGCGCGTGCCCCGTCCAGTACAATCCGGTGGGTCTGGGCCTGCGTTTCGACCTTGAGCGTTGCGCCGCTGTGTGCACTCAGAAAGGCGCGGGCCGTGTTCAGCCGCCACCCCTTGCGCTGATTAACTTTGAAATACCCCACGCCTTCGTTGTCGCCGGTGTTGAAATCATCGGTTTCCGGCAACCCGGCGACCATGGCGGCGTGTTTCCAATGGTCCAGAACCTCCCACTGCAGGCGCTGGTTATCAACCCGCCACTCACCGCCGGTGCCATGCATTTCGGATGGCCCATCAACGTAATCCTCTGAGCGTTTGAAATAGGGCAGAACGTCATCCCATCCCCAGCCGGGATTGCCCATTTGCCGCCAAGCGTCGTAATCGGCGGCTTGTCCACGAAGATACAACATGCCGTTAATCGAACTACACCCGCCCAAGCCCTTGCCGCGCGGGTAAATCAGCGAGCGACCGTTCAACCCAGCCTCTTCTACCGTGCGGAAACACCAATCCGTGCGCGGATTGCCGATGCAATAAAGATATCCCATCGGAATATGGATCCAGTGGTAATTGTCGCGCCCGCCGGCCTCAAGCAGCAGCACCTTGTGGCCCTTGCCGCTTAGCCTGTTGGCCAGAACGCACCCGGCACTGCCCGCGCCGACGATGATGTAATCCCATTGCATGACGGTCGTCTCCTCGATGCTGCAACGGTAGCGAAATACCAGCGTGCCGCAAGGTCGGCTTAAACCGGCAGGGCTGTTGTGCTGAACACCGTCCGCAGGGCAAAGCTGGATTGCATCTTGGCGACGCTGGGCAGACGGGTCAGGTACTGGCGATGGATACGGGCAAAATCCTCGGTGTTTTCGGCCACGACCTTTAGGATGTAATCTGCGGCCCCCGCCGTCAGGTGGCATTCCAGAACGTCGGGTATGCGCGCAACTGCCTTTTCAAAGGCTTCCAGAACTTCGTCGGCTTGGGTGGACAGGGTAATTTCCACGAATATCGTGGCCGACACACCCAGTTTGCGCGCATCCAAAAGCGCCACGTAGTCGCGGATATACCCTTCGGCCTCCAACCTTTGAACGCGGCGGTGACAGGCGCTGGCAGACAGGTTCACGCTTTCGGCCAGATCAGCGTTCGAGATGCGTCCGCGCCTTTGAAGGGCCTTAAGTAAACGACGATCCATCGCATCGAGTGTCATTTTTGAAATACCTTTCGCGAATATGGCTCTTAATGCGCAGTTTATTCACAATATGAACGCGAATACGAAGGATTTTTCAATCTGATTGCGCGCGATCTGCGACATTATGAATTCAATTAAGGATGAGGAGACCCCAATGAAAATCGGATGCCCGACCGAGATCAAGCCACAAGAATTCCGCGTTGGCATGACGCCGAATGCCGCGCAAGAGGCCATCGCCCATGGCCACGAGGTGATCATTCAGGCCGGTGCCGGAAAAGGTGCTGGTTTTGAAGACGCGGATTATCAGGCGGCTGGCGCAGTGATTATCGACACGGCCGAGGAAATTTTTGCCACCGCCGATATGATCGTGAAGGTGAAAGAGCCGCAAGCCGGTGAGCGCACGATGCTGCGCGAAGGGCGGTTGCTGTTCACGTATCTGCACCTTGCCCCCGATCCTGCCCAAACCAAGGATTTGCTGGCGTCAGGCTGCACCGCGATTGCCTATGAAACCGTGACCGATCGTAATGGCGGCCTGCCTCTGCTGGCGCCTATGTCTGAGGTTGCGGGCCGACTGGCCCCGCAGGTTGGCGCATACACGCTGCAAAAGGCCAATGGCGGGCGGGGCGTTCTGATGGGCGGCGTGCCGGGTGTTGGCCCGGCCAAGGTGCTTGTGGTCGGTGGCGGTGTTGTCGGCACACATGCGGCGCGGATAGCTGCGGGCATGGGCGCGGATGTCACCGTGTTGGACCGCTCGTTGCCGCGCTTGCGCTATTTGGATGACGTGTTCGGCCATGCGTTCAACACTGGCTATTCGTCGGCCGGGCTGTTGGCCGAGCATTTGACACAGGCCGATATGGTGATCGGTGCCGTGCTGATCCCCGGTGCCGAAGCGCCCAAGCTGGTGCGGCGTGATCAATTTCCGACAATGAAGCCCGGTGCGGTTCTGGTCGATGTGGCCATTGACCAAGGCGGATGCTTTGAGACCTCCAAGGCGACGACCCATGCCGATCCGATCTATGAGGTGGACGGCATCATGCATTATTGCGTGGCCAATATGCCGGGCGCGGTTGCGCGCACCTCGACCATCGCCCTGGGCAACGCGACAATGCCGTTCATGCTGGCGCTGGCCGACAAGGGGTGGAAACAGGCCTGCGCCGATGATCTGCACCTGCTGAACGGGCTTAATGTCCATGCCGGGCAGTTGACATATTACGCCGTTGGAAAGGCGCTGGGGATTGACGTGATCTCGCCCGAGAAGGTGATCAAAGGTTAAGGTCCGACCCCTCGTCGCCCCTTGCCGGGGCCGCCTCGTGAGGGGTAGCTCCGGTTTAAGATTTGCAAAATGGCTTGAGGCACCGCCCCGGCCCGGCTAGGACACCGGGACAAAGGAGTGCAGCAACATGAGCCTCAATACCTTCGGTCATCTGTTTCGCGTCACCACATGGGGGGAAAGCCATGGGCCGGCCCTTGGGGCTACGGTGGATGGCTGCCCGCCGGGTATCAGTGTGGACGAGGCGTTTTTGCAGCAGTGGTTGGACAAGCGCCGCCCCGGTCAGAACAAGAACACCACGCAGCGGCAAGAGCCTGATGCGGTCAGGATTCTGTCGGGTGTCTTTGAGAAGCAAACCACCGGCACGCCGATCCAATTGATGATCGAAAACACCGATCAGCGCAGCCGTGATTATGGCGAGATTGCCCAGACCTTCCGCCCCGGTCACGCCGATATCACCTATCACCAGAAATACGGGCTGCGCGATTATCGCGGCGGTGGGCGCAGTTCGGCGCGCGAAACGGCGGCACGTGTCGCCGCCGGTGGTGTGGCGCGTGCGGCGCTGAACGCTTTGATCCCGGGCATTGAGATCAAGGGGTACATGACGCGCATGGGAGAGATCACGATCAATCGCGACCGATTTGACTTGGATGCGATCGACGGCAATGATTTCTGGATTCCTGATGCCGTCGCCGCGCCCGAGTGGGAGGCCTATCTGCAAGAGCTGCGCAAGAACAAGAACTCGGTCGGGGCCGAGATCGAAGTTGTGGCGCGCGGTTTGCCCGCCGGGTTGGGGGCGCCGGTTTATGGTAAGTTGGACACCGATCTGGCCGCCGCGATGATGTCGATCAATGCGGTCAAAGGTGTCGAGATTGGCGAAGGCATGGCCGCCGCCCGGCTGACCGGCACCGAAAATGCCGATGAGATTTTCATGGGCGAGAACGGCCCGGAATATTCGTCGAACCATGCCGGGGGCATTCTGGGCGGGATTTCGACAGGGCAGGACGTGGTGGTGCGCTTTGCGGTCAAACCCACCTCGTCAATCCTGACCCCGCGCCGGTCGATCCGGATGGACGGCACCGCGACCGAAGTTGTGACCAAGGGGCGGCACGATCCTTGCGTTGGGATTCGGGCGGTGCCTGTCGCCGAGGCGATGATGGCCTGCGTGGTGCTGGATCATTTCCTGCTGCATCGGGGCCAAGTCGGGGACGGCCCGCGCGGCACCATCGGGTGATCTGATTGTGCGCCTTCGGCGCGCAGGTTTTTTGATATGAGGGGCGCTGCCCCTCATACTCCCCGGGATATTTGTGAACAGAAGAAGGGTGGGGCGCGGTCTGCGTGTTCGTTGAGGGCAGGGTGCGTCAGGTGGGGGCTTGTTTTTGGCGCGATAGCTGGACCGCCAGAATACCCGCCATCACGATCGCGACGCCGATCATATCCGTCAGGCCAAGGGTTTCGCCCAGAATAACGGCGGCTATGGCCACGCCGAGAAATGGATTGAGAAAGTGAAACGTGGCCGCCTTGATCGCGCCGATCCGGTTTACCAGCATGAACCAGACCAAGGTGGCGGCCAGGCCGGGGATCAGGGTCGTGTAAATGAAGGCCGCGATCAACTGCCAGCTCCAGTCTATGACCAGAGGCTCAAAGCTGAGGCCGACAACTCCCAAGGCGACGCTGCCCACCAGCATTTGCAGCCCCACAACCATCAGAAAGTTACCGCCCGAGGTGGCACCGCGCACCGTCAGCGTGGCCAGCGTGAGCGCAAGAACGCCGCCGATGCACAGTGCGACACCATAAAGATCAGCACCGCCTTGCAGGCGTGAGCCCATGATGATGCCGACACCGACGACGCCAGCCACAAGGCCCACTCCGCCAACCACGCCGATCCGTTGACCAAGCAAGGCCCAGCTTGCCAGCCCGACCAACAGGGGCATGGTCGAGGCGATGATCGCGGCCAGCGAGGCCTCGACGGTGCGCATCGCCATGAAATACATCCCAAGATACAATGCGTTCTGGCAGATGCCAAAAATGATGGTGGCGCGCCATTGGGCGCGCGTCAGCCGCCAGCTTTGACGCAGGGCGAGGGCAATCAGCACCCCAAGAATGCCAGAGCACAGAAACCGTAGGCTGAGCGCGGTCAGTGGCGGGGCGGAGGCCACGATGATCCGGGCCGAGGTAAAGGCGCTTGACCACATGACGGCAAACGCCAAACCCATCAAGATTGCGCGGATATCCAATATGTGTCTCCTGAACTGAAAAGGGTCGCCCTTTTGGGGCGACCCTTTCCTAAACTCACGGTCTTTGCAAGATCAGCCGTTTACGCTGTCTTTGAGGGCTTTGGCGATGGTCATCTTGACAACCTTGTCGGCCTCTTTCTTGATCTGTTCGCCGGTGGCGGGGTTGCGCACCATACGCTCGGGGCGTTCGCGGCAGTAGATCTTGCCAACGCCGGGCAGGGTGACGGCTCCGCCGTTCGACACTTCGCGCGTGATGATCTCGATCACGGAATCCAGTGCGTTGCTTGCAGATTTCTTATCAGCGCCCATTTCTTCGGCCAAGGCTGCGACAAGTTGGGTTTTGGTCATCGGTTTTGCCATTTCATGGTCTCCTTCAACTGCCCTGACTTTGGGCCTCATGGTCCTATTTTAACTGTATGTTGTGACCAAACACAATGAATAGTGGCGGAAAGCAAGCGTTTTTCATGGGTTTTGTGGGGTTTTTCGCGGCGTCACAGGAATGCCGTCTCGCTAAAGCTGCGCAATTTACGGCTGTGTATACGCTCTAGAGGCATTTTGCGGAGCCGTTCCATAGCATGTATTCCAATCATCAGATGTCGTGACACCTGTGTTTTGTAGAAATCCGAGGCCATGCCCGGCAGTTTCAACTCGCCGTGCAACGGCTTGTCGGAGACACATAAGAGCGTGCCATAGGGCACCCGAAAGCGAAACCCATTGGCGGCGATGGTGGCGCTTTCCATGTCCAATGCGATGGCCCTCGATTGGCTGAGACGCTGCACAGGGCCGGATTGGTCGCGCAGTTCCCAATTGCGATTGTCAAAGCTGGCCACTGTGCCGGTGCGCATCACCTGTTTCAGGTCATAGCCTTCCAGTTCGGTCTCGGCTTCAACCGCGTCTTCAAGGGCGATCTGGATTTCGGCCAGCGCCGGGATCGGCACCCATGATGGCAAGTCGGCATCCAGAACACGGTCTTCGCGCAGATAGGCATGGGCCAGCACGAAATCGCCCAGCCTTTGGGTGTTTCTAAGCCCTGCACAGTGGCCCACCATGATCCACGCATGCGGACGCAAGACGGCGATATGATCGGTTGCGGTTTTGGCGTTGGATGGCCCAACGCCGATATTGACCAGCGTGATCCCGGACCCGTCTGCCCGTTTGAGGTGGAAGGTGGGCATTTGCGGCTGCTGCGATGACAATGCCATGGGGGCGTCAGGTGATGTAATACAGACGTTTCCCGTGCCGACGAACTCGGTATAGCCGCTGTTTTTGTCGGCCAGCATCTTGCGGGCATAGGCCTCGAACTCGGACACGTAGAACTGGTAGTTCGTGAACAAGACGTGGTTCTGAAAATGCGCGGGGTCGGTGGCGGTGTAATGCGACAGCCGCGCCAGCGAATAATCCACGCGTTGCGCGGTGAACGGGGCCAGCGGTTCGGTTCCGTCGGGTGCGGCCTGATGGGTGCCGTTGACGATATCGTCATTGGTGGTGCCAAGATCGGGGACATCGAACAGATCGCGCAAGGTGAAATCGGCAGCGCCTTCTTGTGGGACGGTGATCGAGGGGTCGTTTGCGACGGCAAAGTGGATCGGGATCGGTGTATCCGAAGGGCCGATCGTAATGGGCGCCTGATGATTGGTCAGAAGCAGGCCGATTTGCTGTTCCAGATAGTGACGAAACAGATCGGGGCGTGTCACTGTTGTGGCATGGCTGCCCGGCGCGGCCACATGGCCAAAGCTGAGGCGGCTGTCGACTTGGGCATAGCTGGCGGTTTTGATCCGGATCTCGGGATAGAACGCGCGAACACGCTGGCCGGGCAGTTGGCCGCGCATGGCCTGATTGAACGCGTCGCACAAGAATCCGGTGGCGGCATCGTAAAGCTTGATCAGATGATTAACCGCCTCGCGCGCATCTGTGAAATGCCGCGGTTCGGGTAGGTCTGGCGATAGATACCTAGGCTCGGTCGGTTTCGGCGTCATGCGCAATCCTTGCAGGTTGTTTTGGGCCTGACGTTGACACGGGGCATCGGGGCAATCAACCATAGCCGTGGCGGTAGGTTATGACGTGTGAGGCCCAATGGACTACGAAACGATTAGCCCGGAAGCCTTCGGCGCGTCATTGCGCGGGGTCGGGTTCAACATTTTGGTCACCGATGTGCGGCGTAGCACGCAGTTTCTGGAAACGGTTTTCCAGATGACCGCGCACCGCGTATCGGATGACTTTGCGATCATGACCCACGGCGCGGCAGTGATGCAATTGCATGCCGATTCCACCTATGCCGAAAACCCGTTGCTTGGTCTTGTGCCTGAAAACCCGCCACGGGGCGCCGGAATCGAGATCAGGTTGTATGACTGTGACCCTGACAGCGCTGCCACGCTGGCCGAGGCGGCGGGGGGCACGATCTTGCAAGGCGTGACCGACAAACCCCATGGCTTGCGCGAGTGTTTTATCCTGTGCGCTGATGGCTATGCGTGGGTTCCGTCCCGGCCATTGCCTGGCGCGGCGGGCCCGGACGGGTAATCAGGCGGGGCGCAGGCCAGTTTCCACCAAAAGGCCCATGCGCTTGGCCTCGTAATAATAACCGCGCGCATACCATTGGATCGCTTCGTCCGGGTCACCTTGGGCCACCAGATACGCGCCCCGCAGGTATTTAACCGCGTATTTCAGGTTTGTCTCAGCCTCCAAAAGATCATCGGGTTGCCCGCGAAACCCCATGGTGCGGGCGGTTTGCGGCAGGATTTGCAGTAGCCCGTAATATGGCCCATTGCGCGCCCAAGGCCGGTGCGTGCTTTCGCGGATCGCCAACCGGTGCACCAGTGACCGGGGCACTTGATACAGATCGGCGTATTTGTTGATCAGGCGGCGCAGCTGGGGCGTTTCATTGGGATAAAGCGGCGGCTCAGCCCGGCTGCGGGACGCAGTGATGCTGTGCGGGCGGGATCTGCCACAGGCTGTCACCAGCGCGGCGCAGGTCAGGGCAAGGGCAGTGCGGCGGGTCAGATGGGGCATTGGGCCTCCGGGAAACGGTTGGGCGCCATAGTGTCACCGCCCCGGACACAAAACCAGTTGGCACAGAAGGGGCGGCGAAAGATCGCTGGCGCTTGGCCCTTGCCTTTGCGCGTCAGATGCCCAATTCATGCGCCATGGCAAAAACACTTCTTTCCTTTGGACATGGATTTTCGGCGCGGGCATTGGCACGGCGACTGATCCCGCAGGGCTGGACGATCTACGGCACGACCCGCAAGCCCGACAAGGCCGATGTGCTGCGCGCCGAAGGCGTGACGCCGGTGCTTTGGCCGGATGGTGATCTGTCGGCGGCTTTCGATGCGGCGACCCATCTGCTGATCTCGGCCGGGCCGGATGCCGAGGGTGATCCGGTTTTGAACCGCTATCGTGATCAGATCGCTGAATTGGCCCCACGGCTGGACTGGGCCGGGTATCTGTCCACCACCGGGGTTTATGGTGACCACCAAGGTGATTGGGTGACAGAAGACACCGCGCTGACGCCGTCAACCCGCCGTGGCCGGATGCGGGTGGAGGCCGAGGCTGATTGGCAATCCATCCCCGGTTTGCCGCTGCATATCTTTCGGCTGGCGGGTATTTATGGCCCCGGTCGCGGCCCGTTTGAAAAGGTGCGCCAAGGCACAGCGCGCCGCATCGTCAAGCCGGGGCAGGTGTTCAGCCGGATTCATGTGGATGATATCGCGCAGGTGCTTGAGGCGTCGATCAACGGGCCCAATCCCGGCAGCGCCTATAATGTCTGTGACAATGACCCGGCCCCGCCGCAGGATGTGATCGGCTATGCCGCCGAACTGCTGGGCCTGCCCATCCCGCCCGAGGTGTCGTTTGATGAAGCCGACATGAGCCCGATGGCGCGCAGTTTCTATGCCGAGTCGAAACGCGTGGACAATACCCGCATCAAGCAAGAGTTGGGCGTGCGCCTGACTTACCCTGATTACCGCAGTGGGCTGGCCGCCTTGCTGGACGATACGGGCGGTGCGTGATCGTTTCCTGAGCTATGGGTGAGGTGATTTACCCCATGGTGCAAAGACAGTGTGACGTTAATTTGCCCTTATCAGGAACCGGAGGCTGCGACGTGCACGTGCGGACTGCCCTTTTGGCTTTGGTTTTGGCGTTGGCCTGTTTGCCGTCGCCCGTGTGGGCGCACGCGTCCGAGCAGGGGTTCGTTCTGTTGCTGCCCACCGAGATCTACACCGCCGCCGGTGTGGCGACCGTGGGTCTGACGATTGTATTGCTGGCGATCTTACCGGCGTGGGTGGCGGCGCGATTGTTCCGGCCCATTCGCTTGGTCGCACTGCCGCGATTTGCGCTGCACCATATCACAAGCTGCCTATCCGCGGGGGTATTGGCGTTTCTGGTCTTGCGTGGCGTCGTCGGGCCGCATGATCCGATGGTCAATCCGCTGCCGCTGTTTATTTGGGTGGTCTGGTGGGTAGTGATGGTTGCTTTGCAAGGGCTGCTTGGCAATCATTGGCGCTGGACAAATCCTTGGACGGGGCCTGCCGCCGTTCTGGCCCGCCTGACCGGGTCACGCCCGATGGTGCGCTACCGGTCCCGTTGGGGCCATGTGCCGGGCCTTGTGATCTTTCTTGGCTTTGCCGCTTTCCTGTTGGCCGATCCTGCGCCCACCGATCCGCACCGTCTGGCGTGGGTCGTCGGCGGCTACTGGTATCTGACCTTGATGGGCATCACCCTGTTCGGCCCGCGTTGGCTGCTGCGCGGCGAGGCGCTCAGTATCCTGATGCGCGCCTATGCGCGGGTTGGCCTGCTGGGGCGGATGCGGGGGCGTGTCGCGATGGGCCTTTGGGGTTGGCAGGGCTTGGCCCGGCCCAAGGTGTCAACGGGATTGGCGGTGTTCATCATCCTGATGCTGGGGGTGGGTAGTTTCGACGGGATCAACGAAACTTTCCTTTGGATGGGCTTTATCGGGGTCAACCCGCTTGAATTTCCCGGTCGGTCTGCCGTGGTGGTGCAAAACCTTGTCGGGATGCTGGTGGCCAATATCGCGCTGTTGGGTATCTTTGCCTGCTGTCTGGCGCTTGGCGACCGCCTTGCAGGAACGCGGCGGCCGGTTCTGGATGCGGTGCGCCTGTTTGCACCCACATTGCTGCCGATTGCCTTGGCTTATCACATCGCACATTACGTGACGGTTTTCCTGGTGGATGGTCAGTATGTTCTGGCCTATCTCACCGATCCCTTGAACACCGGGGCCGATCTGCTGGGCCTTGGGCAGTTCCACGTGACCACAGGGTTTTTCAATACCCCCGGCACCGTGCGCGCGATCTGGTTGTCGCAGGCCGGTGTGGTGGTGGCGGGCCATGTGATCGCCATTTTGTTGGCGCATGTTCTGGCCCTGCGGGGGCACGGCAACAATTTACGCGCCATTATCGCACAGGCCCCGTTGGCGATTTTCATGATCGGCTACACGTTTTTCGGACTTTGGTTGCTGGCATCGCCGCGTGGTGTGTAAGCGCGGTTGCGCAAACATCGAAAAAGCCCTTGTAATTGGGGCCAGCAATAGCTTCTTTTTATGGTCAGTCTCAGGACAGAGGAACACTCGATATGACAGATAACTCCAAGGCCCCGTCGCGCCGCGCCGCGCTCAAGACACTGGCCGGAGGGGCGGCCGCCGCCGCCACGCTGCCGCTTTGGGCGCGCTATACCCACGCGCAGACGGCCGAGCCGATCCGCATCGGATTTCAGGTGCACCGCACGGGTATCGGGGCCGCTTATGGCCGGTGGTATGATCGCACTACGCAGGCCGCCACGCGCCTGATCAACGACGCCGGTGGCATCAATGGCCGGCCGGTCGAAATTGTTGCCGAAGACGACGGCACCGACCCCAAACGCGGGGCCGAGGTGGTGGAAAAATTTGCATCGCAGCACAATTGCGACATCGCGTTCGGCACGTTGTTCAGCCACGTTGTCATCGGCTCAGCGCCGCGCGCGGGTGAATTGAAACTGCCCTATTTCGTGGTGTCAGAAGGCCACCACGTGGCCAGTGGCATGCTGAACCGTTATACCTTGCAGCCCGGTATCACCGACGTCAAAAGCCAGGTTCAGGCGATGGCGCCTTTCGTGATGGAAAATCTGGGCAAGAAGGTCACTTTGATTTTCCCCGATTATGCCTATGGGCATGATCACCGCGATTTCTTTAGCGCGGCGGTCGAGGCGCAGGGCGGCGAAGTTCTGGCCAAGCTGGCCATCCCGCCGACTGAAACGTCGTTTACCAAGTATTTCCCCAAGATCCCCCGTGACACCGAAGTGATCTATCACGTGATGGTGGGCCCGGCTGTGCTGACCTTCGTCAAGGAAATGGGTGAATTCTTTGGCGGTCGCGGGCCGGAACTGTTCGGATTTATCGACAGCCTAGAGGCGATCGCGATCAACAGCCCCGGCCTTGAATTCCTTGAAGGCACCCATTTCTGGGAGGGGATGCCGCGCCATGCGCAGCCCGATCAATCCGAATACGATAAATTCTACCGCGCTCAGGTGGGCTTGAACGATCGGGGGGCCTCGCTTAACGATCCGACGGATGTGTCGACCTATGGCCATATGTTCGGATGCTGGGAAACCCTGTACACCGTCAAGCAAGGGATGGAGGCTGCGGGCTATCGCGGGCCACAAGATCGCGCCGCGCTGATCGAGGCGGTCGAGGCGATGAGCATCATTCCCCATTCCAACGAACACCCCCAAGGCCCCAAAGTGTTCAACGGCAAAACCCATCAGGTGTTTGGCCAGCAGCATATTTCGCGAATCGAAAACGGTAATCTGGTCAAGGTGCACACCACCTCGATCGAGGATACGTTCTACCCCGACGAAGTGGACTACACCAAGCAGCCGTTTTGACGACGAAAGGGGCGGCTTGGGGCCGCCCCTTGTTCAATCAATCGTCATTGTCGCGGGCATACACGTCTTCGTAGCGGACGATATCATCCTCGCCCAGGTAGCTGCCGGTTTGCACCTCGATCAAAACCATCGGAACCTTGCCGGGGTTTTCCATCCGGTGGACCGCCCCCAACGGAACATAGACAGACTCGTTTTCACTGACCAGTTTGACAGTGTCGTCAATCGTCACCTTGGCAGTGCCGGACACGACAATCCAATGCTCGGCCCGGTGCATGTGGCTTTGCAGGCTAAGCGCGGCGCCGGGTTTGACGACAATCCGCTTGACCTGAAACCGGTCGGACAAGGCCAGCGTTTCGAAGTACCCCCATGGGCGGTGATCACGGGCGAAACTGTCAGCTTGTGGCACCGCATTCGCGCGCAGGGTTTTGACAACCTGCCCCACATCCTGCGTGCGGTTCAGGTCGGCGACCAAAACGGCGTCTGGCATGGCCACCACCAGCATATCTTTCAGGCCAAGGCCCACCAGCTCTAGCCCGTCATGCTCAGAGCGCAGCAGCGCGTTTTCACAGTCAATGGCGGTCACCGGCCCCGACATGGCGACGCCGTTGGCGTCAACACCGCTTTCCTGTTGCACTGCGGCCCAGCTTCCAAGGTCTGACCAATGCCCGGTGAATGGCACAACCGACAGGTTGTCGGCCTTCTCCATTACCGCGAAATCAATCGAGATATTGTCGGCCTTGGCCCATGCCGTCGGATCAAGCCGCAAAAAGCCCAGATCGACTTTGGCGTCGTCTACGGCATTCTGCACCGGGGTCATCAAATCGGGGGCGTGTTCGGTGTAGGCCGCGATGATATCCTTGGCCGAGAACAGGAAAATGCCAGCATTCCAAAGGAAATTTCCTGCATCCACCATGCCTTGCGCGGTGTTGGCGTCCGGCTTTTCAACAAAGCGCAAAAGCGGTTTCGCTTGGCCTGATTTGTCCGGCGCGCTGTCCAGTTCCAGATAACCATAGCCGGTTTCGGGATGGGTGGGCGTGATGCCAAAGGTGACCAAGCGGCCATTCTGCACGGCCTCGACACCTGCCTCGACCGCCTGCCAAAAGGCCGGGGTGTCGGGGATCACATGATCCGACGGCGCAATCAGTATCAGCGCCTCGGGGTCCGTGGCGGCGATATGCATGGCTGCCGCCAAAACCGCAGGGGCCGTATTGCGCGCCTCTGGTTCGATCAGAACGGTGCCGGGGTTTACCCCAGCCTCTAACAACTGCTCGGTCACCATAAAACGGAAATCGGTGTTGGTCAGGATCACCGGGTCTGCGAAAGACAGGGTGTCGCCGCCGCCGCTTAGGCGTTTGGCGCAGGATTGCAGCAAACTGTCTTGCCCTACGATCCGGGTGAATTGCTTGGGATAACTTTTGCGCGACAACGGCCACAACCGGGTGCCCGATCCGCCGCAAAGGATGACTGGTACTACCGAATTCATTTTGAATTTACCTTTATATTTTATAACTTTATTCACATATTATGCGGTGCCTGGGTTGAAAGCAGATGTCAGCTCTCGCGCTGAACCGCCGCCACCACGGTTTTTAGAACATCGTCCAGCATACCGGGGTCTACCGCTTCGGCCATGACCCGGATAAGGGGTTCGGTTCCTGATTTGCGGATCAATAGGCGGCCATCGCGGCCAAGCATCTTTTCGGCTTTGGCGATCACATCCTGCACTGGGTCGGTTTCCAGCGGGGTTTTCCCACGCTCGTAGCGCACATTGATCAATTTTTGTGGAACTGGCGTGAATACATGGGCCAGATCGCTGGCTTTGCGGTCGGTTTCCACCATGCAGGCCAAAAATTGCAGCGCGCCGATCAGGCCATCGCCGGTTGTCGCGTAATCCGTCATCACGATATGGCCGGATTGCTCACCGCCGAGGTTGTGATGCCCGCTGCGCATGGCTTCGACAACATAGCGATCACCAACCGCCGTGCGCTTGAGGTCAATGCCACGATCATTCAAGAACCGCTCAAGACCCAGATTTGACATCACCGTGGCCACCAGTGCATTTCCCGCCAAACGGCCACTTTCTGCCCATCGAGAAGCAATCAGGCCCATGATCTGATCGCCATCGGCGACCCGACCCTTCTCGTCGATCAAGACCACGCGGTCGGCATCGCCATCCAGACAAATGCCGATATCCGCCCGGGTTTCGATGACTTTGCGAATCGCGGCATCGGGTTGGGTTGAGCCACAATTTTGGTTGATGTTGGAGCCATCCGGCGAAACCCCAAGTGTGATCACCTCGGCACCCAACTCCCAAAGCACGGCAGGGGCCACCTTGTAGGCCGCGCCGTTCGCGCAATCCACGACCACGCGCAACCCGTCCAACCGCCGCCGCGACGGAAAGGTTGTCTTGGCATATTCCACGTAACGACCGCGCGCGTCTTCGAACCGCTTGGCACGGCCAAT
>DATFJQ010000029.1:0-4385 GCA_035269125.1 Roseovarius sp. | reverse complement strand
TGCTGGGCGTGAAGGTGATCTTGTCTGCGCCAACGCCCCGATCCCGCACGCGCGGCACTTTCACCGGCACTGGTCCAATCCCGGTCATCACCTCACGTTCTGGCAAGTGGCCATGGCGCACCAGACGTGCCCGCCCGTCCTCAAGCGTTTCATTCGAAAAGGCCGCCATGAGTGCGGCCAGTTCGGCATGGATCGCCTGTTCGATCAGATCCCGTGCTCCGTTGCGCAGGACCTTGGTAAATGGGTCGGATGAAAAACCCGTTGGATCGGGCAATTGAGTAACGGTAGTCTCTGACATGCGGCATATCGTTTTCTCAGCAGAGAATTGACGGCGACTCGAGACTGCCATGATATGCCGCCCCTCAGGGCATCACCAACTTTCGCGCGTTTCTCAAAGCCAGATTGCCAGCGCCGCTATTACGAGTGCTGTTTTCAAATCATGTGCCCTTCAATGCGGGTCCGGGACAACCCTTTGCCAGTGGCCGGAACACTGCTGCCGTCCGTGTCGATCAGACGCACGCTTATGCAGCCAACAACCCTGCCCATCGCACTGCTGGCCGACCGGCGGCGATAAGAGTTTTGCCACATAAATACATTTGATTTTGCCACGAAAATATCCTGACTTTTACATACGTTCTGGCGTGGCACTGCGCGGTGTGTTGCGAGATGCGATGAGGCATTAAGCCTTTGATATCAGGGGAAACTGAAGTCTCCGGACACCCGGTAAGACCGGATGACACAACAAAGCTCCGCCTCCGGCGGGAGTATTTGGGGAACAATGAAACTGAGGTTCAGCATCAGGTGACTGTCGCCCGCAAAGCAAGGGTCGTATCAGGAACCGTCACGCCGCCAGCGGTGCATCACATCGCCGCCGACGGCGCGGGTCTCGATCAGGTGAAACCGATGTGCGGCCTCCAGACGCTCCAGCCCCATCGCGCCGATGCCGGACAATCCTTCGGCCCCGATGGCCAAACCGGCGGTAAAGCCCACCAGCTCATCGACCAATCCAGCCTTCAACAGCGAGGCCGCAAGCGCGCCCCCGCCTTCGCAGAATACGCGCGTCAGCCCCTGTTCGCCCAAGTTTTCCAGAACCGAGGCGACATCCAATTGCCGGCCCACCAAATCACACGCGATACGGGCAGCACCGACACCGTCCCACGCTTCGGCCAGCGCCGCGTCGGGATTTGGACCATGGCACAGCCAAAGTGGCACCTCGTGGGCACTGCGCGCCAATTGCGACATCAGCGGCACATCGAGACGGCGTGAGACGACCACACGCACCGGCTGGCGCACCGGGCCATGGCCGCGCACCGTCAGCATCGGGTCGTCCGCCCGTGCCGTGCCCGCGCCCACCATCACCGCATCATGACGGGCGCGTAGCCCGTGCACCATGTGCCGCGCCTCGGGTCCAGTGATCCACTGGCTATGGCCCGTCGCAGTAGCAATCCGCCCGTCAAAGGATGTAGCAAGCTTGAGTGTCAGATGCGGGCGGCCTGTGACCTCGCGTTGTAAAAACCCCCCCAGATCGGTCATTGCCTGTTCGGCGCACACCCCGGTTGTCACCTCGATGCCAGCGGCGCGCAGGCGTTCAAACCCCTTGCCCGACACCCGCGGATCACTGTCCGAGACCGGCGCCACCACACGCGCCACCCCGGCGGCGATCAGCGCGTCGGCGCAAGGTGGGGTCTTGCCGTGATGGGCGCAAGGCTCAAGGCTGACATAGGCCGTGGCACCGCGGGCCGCATCACCGGCGCGCGCCAGCGCTTGGGGTTCGGCATGGGGTCGCCCGCCCGGTGCGGTCCAGCCGCGCCCGACGATCCGGCCCTGCTGCACGATTATACAGCCCACCGCCGGGTTGGGCCAACACTGGCCCTGCCCCCGCCGCCCCAGTGCAAGCGCAAGGGCCATGAAACGGGCGTCGTCGGTGCGGTTCACTCGTCTTTTGACTCGGCTTCGGCGATGGCCTCATCGGGGCGCAGTTCGCTCACGAATTTGTCGAAATCATCGGCGGCTTGGAAATTCTTGTAGACGCTGGCAAAGCGCACATAGGCCACGGTATCAATCCGCGCGAGGCTTTCCATCACGATCTCGCCCACGGTTTTCGAGGGGATATCCGTCTCGCCCATGCTTTCCAGTCGCCGCACGATGCCGGAAATCATCTGTTCGATCCGCTCTGGTTCGACCGGGCGCTTTTGCAGCGCGATGCGGATCGAACGCTCTAGCTTGTCGCGGTCGAAATCCTCGCGGCGGCCATTGGTTTTCACCACCACCAGATCACGCAGTTGCACGCGCTCATATGTGGTGAACCGCCCGCCACAGGCCGGACAAAACCGGCGGCGCCGGATTGAAACATGTTCCTCGGCGGGCCGGGAATCTTTGACTTGGGTGTCGATATTTCCGCAAAACGGGCAGCGCATTGGCCGTTCCCCTTTTCTTCATCTGCCTCTTGGTTGTGGGTCTGAGGCCCACTTATCCACAGCCACTATAGGACAGCCGCAAGGTTTTGGGTAGAGGGGAATTTCGACCGCAAGATAAGGACTGCGGCCACCGGGGTTTAACTTTCTCGCACCGGGGTTACGTAAGGCGCAGACACAACCAAATGAAAGGCCCAAACATGTCGGAAAAAACCCTTTTCATCACCGGCGCATCCTCGGGCATCGGGGCCGAAACCGCCCGCGCCGCAGCCTCCCATGGGTGGCGTGTGGCGCTGATGGCCCGCAGCGCCAACAAGCTTGACGCGCTGGTCGAAGAACTCGGCCCAGACCGCGCCCTTGCCCTGACCGGGGATGTGACCAATTATGACGATCTGACCGCCGCCGTGGCGAAAACCATCGACAGTTTCGGGGCCATCGACGCGGTCTTTGCCAATGCCGGGCGCGGCCTTGACACGCCGGGCATCGCCGAGGGCGACCCCGATGAATGGCGCGCGATGATGGACATCAACGTCATGGGGGTTCTGTGGACTGTCAAAGCCACTTATGAGGCGCTGAAAGCCAGCAAGGGCCACCTTGTTCTGACCGGATCGGTGGCTGGCAACATTCACTTGCCCGGTTCGGTCTATGGCGCGTCAAAATGGTTTGTGCATGGCCTTGGCGGGAACCTGAGCGAAGAGATGCGCGCGTGGGGCGGGCGCTGCACGGTGATTGCACCGGGGATGGTCGATACCCCGTTTTTCGAGACGCCCAAACCCGACAAGCTGCAGCCGCGCGATGTGGCCGAAACAGTGGTGTTCGCATTGGAACAGCCCAAACGCGCCGATGTGCGCAAGCTGACGATCATGCCCACCGACTGACCCTTAGGCCAGATGCGCCGCCACCTGCCGGGTGTGCGGCGCATCGCGATGTTCGAACAAGTAGATGCCCTGCCATGTGCCCAGCACAAGACGCCCACCGTTGACCGGAATGCTCAGGCTGACGGGCATCATCGCCGCCTTGATATGGGCGGGCATGTCATCGGGGCCTTCATAGGTATGGGTCAGATAACCCATCGACGGGTCGGTCGTAGGCGGCACCAGCCGGGCAAAGTAATTGCGCAGATCGGTCTGCACCTCGGGATCGGCGTTTTCCTGGATCAATAAACTGGCCGAGGTATGGCGGATGAACAACGTCAGCAGCCCTTGGCGCAAACCCGACCGCGCCACCCATCCTGTGACATCGCCGGTAAATTCATACAGGCCCTGCCCGCGCGTCGCGATGGTGAATGTGGTTTGGTGTGTGTCCAACGCGGCCCCCGGTGAAATGCCACATGCCTCAGGCACTGGCCGCTGCCCCTTTGGGCGGCGCGCACTTAGCGAAAGATCCGCTCGCCCTGCTCGTCAATGACCTGCTTGGCCTTGCGCAGGGAAAACGCCTGTGCCTCGTCCAATGACCGCACGACATCTGCGCGCAGCAGGTTGTGGCGCTTGACCTCGCCGTCGATCTCTTTCTCGATCACCGCGCCGATCCGATAGCCATCGGCATCCGATTGCGGCGCCGGGGTGATGCGGAACCCGTTGTAGGATTCCGCTTCGGCCTCGGGCGCGGCCTTGGATTTGGGCGTGCCGCCGAAAAGCTTTCCAAACAACGACATATCAGGCGCTATTGATCCAGGAAGCTGCGCAGCTTACGCGACCGTGACGGATGCTTCAGCTTGCGCAACGCCTTGGCCTCAATCTGGCGGATGCGTTCGCGGGTGACGCTGAACTGCTGGCCCACTTCCTCAAGTGTGTGGTCGGTGTTCATGCCGATACCAAAGCGCATCCGCAGCACACGTTCTTCACGCGGTGTAAGGCTCGACAAGACCCGCGTCGTGGTTTCCTTGAGGTTGTCCTGAATGGCGCTGTCCAGCGGCAGGACGACGTTCTTGTCCTCGATGAAATCACCAAGCTGGCTGTCTTCCTCGTCGCC
>DATFJQ010000028.1:0-5462 GCA_035269125.1 Roseovarius sp. | reverse complement strand
TGCTGGCCACGGCCTTGGCGACCGAACTGTGCAGCGATCTGATCGACGGTGGCGTGGAAGATCTGCACTTCTACACGCTGAACCGCCCCGAACTAACGCGCGACGTGTGCCACGCGCTTGGTGTGGCGCCCAAGGTGGCCCTGCGCGACGTTGCCTGACACAGCACGCAAGCGGCGCTTTTCTTTCGCCGCCTGCGCCCCTAACGTCGTCACCTATGTCATAAATTGTAGGAGCGACGATGCCGCGACTGGCCGAAACACTGGATGACCTGCCGAACATGGATGACCTTCTGGCGCGGTCGGGGCTTGAGTTCATGCAAGACATGATCGCGGGCCGCCTGCCCGGCCCGCCTATTGGCGCAACAATGGGCTTTGCCCCGGTTCTGGTCGAAGAGGGCCGCGTGGTGTTTGAAGGCGCGCCCGACTTCAACGTGACCAATCCGATGCGCGGCGTGCATGGCGGTTGGTATGGTGCCATTCTGGACAGCTGCATGGGCTGCGCCGTGATGACCAAAGTGCCACGGGGATCGGTCTATACGACTTTGGAATACAAGGTGAATATCACCCGCGCAATCCCCCTTGGGCTGCGTGTTCGGGCCACTGGTCAGGTGGATCATTCTGGCCGCTCGACCGGCGTCGCCACCGGAGAAATCCGCGGGATTGACGACGGTAAGCTTTATGCCACCGGATCAACCACCTGCCTGATCATGAAAATCCGCTAATCCCTGTCGCGCTTTGGCCAAAACCTGCGGGCGGTGTCGCAGGGCTTACCCCTCGGCGGCATGGCCTGCCGGATCAAATGCGGCAGACGCGGCACCAAAGACAGTTTCATGCAGGCGTTCCGACGGGTCACGGCCCACTACCCGGCGACCACGCAACAGGAATATCTTGCCCCAGCCGCGCCATGTGCCGACCGATGGCGCATCGGTGTCCATCGGAAAGCGCGCCCGCCAGCCATGCGGCAAGGCCAGCCCGCAGCCCTCGATCTTCTCAAGCATCCAGACCAACGGGATATTGGCCAGTGGCCGCGCCGGGGCATAGCCCATCAGGTGCCCGCCAACATCGCCATGGGTGCCGCGAAACCAGACCTGTTCCACCCGGCCATTCCAATCCGGCGGACACTCCCACAAAACCGGGTCGAACACGGCGCGGGTTTCATCAAGGCCCAGCGCGTGAAAGCCGTGTTTGATGGTCGGACCAAGGTGGTGATTATGGAAAGCGTGGCTGCCTTCGCTCCAACGCCACAAAAGCGGCAGGCGCAAGCCCAGCGCCTTAACCGTATCCCAGCAGCCAACCATTTCCACCGGCGCGGCATCATGGCAAAACCGCCGGGTAAACGCCTGCGCCGCCTGACTGCCCGGCGGGGATTGGTAATGGCGATAGGCGGTCAGAATATGACGCTCGGTCGCGTTTTCGGCGCGCAGCAGGCCCACCTGGTCAATCATCCCAGCCAACGAGCGCACCGCATACCCGCCGCGTGAATAGCCGATCAGGAAAATCCGGTCGCCCGCACGATAGCGGCTGGCCAGATAGCCATAGGCACGGCGAATTTGCCGGTTGATCCCGCGCCCCATCATCACGTCCAGCGTGCCGGACCAATCCTGCCACTGCACCCCGGCCTCGTAGTACACAGACAGATCAGGGCCGCTGATCTCTGAAAGTAATTTATAGGTCAGGCCCGCATTGCTTTCGCACCCCTCGTCCAGCGAGGACATGGTGCCATCAAGGATCAGAACATGATCAACTCGCCCGCGCCTATGGGCCAAGCCCGTCTGCCCCCGGCGCAGGCCGGGGCGCAGGACGGCGGAAAGCCGTTCAATCCAGTGGCGCCATCGCTTCATTCAACATCTTCCACACACGGTGCGGCGTGAAGGGCATATCCGCCTGCCGCACACCACGATCCCAAAGCGCGTCGGCCACCGCATTGGCGGTGGCGGCCATCGCGCCGACGGTTCCGGCCTCGCCGCAGCCTTTCATGCCCATGGCATTCGCCGTCGAGGGCACAGGTTCGGTGGCAAAGCCGATCATCGGCACATCATCGGCCCTTGGCATCGCATAGTCCATAAAACTCGCCGTGAGGAGCTGACCATCAGCGTCATGCACCACATGTTCGACCAGCGCCTGCCCCACACCTTGCGCGGTGCCGCCATGCACCTGCCCCGCGACCAACAAGGGATTGATCAGGTTCCCGAAATCATCAACCACGGTGTAGCGCTCCAACGTGACCTTGCCGGTGTCTGGATCCACCTCAACCTCGGCGACATGGGCGCCGTTGGGAAAGGATCGCGCGGGCAAGGTGGCCGTCTCTTCGTGCACCAAAAGATCACTGCGGCCATCCGCGCGCGCCATCTGCGCGGCCTCCAGCAGCGTCGGCGTCATATTGGACCCCGGCGCGCGGAATGTATCGTCATCAAAGCTCAACGCGTCTTCGTCCACCCCCATTTTGTCAGCCAGATAAGGCGTGAAGGCGGCAATCACCCTGGACACGGTGGCCAGCGTGGCGTTGCTTTGCGTGGTGACCGAACGCGAGCCGCCAGTGCCGCCGCCATTGGCGATCAGATCACTGTCACCCTGCACCACGGTGATTTGATCCACCGGGATGCCAGTTTGATCCGACAGAAACTGCGCATAAACAGTTTCATGCCCCTGACCGTTGGATTGTGTGCCCACATAGATCGACACTGTGTCATCCTCGTTAAACGTAACCTTTGCCGTTTCCGAAGGATTACCCAAAATACTTTCTATGTAGTAACACAGCCCCATGCCGCGCAGCCGCCCGCGCGCCGCGCTTTCGGCCTTGCGCTTGGCGAACCCGGCGCGGTCGCATTCGGCCTCGGCCCGATCCAGCACACGGTTGAAATCCCCCACGTCATAGGTTTCGCCGGTGGACGAAACATAGGGAAAGGCCGCCGTCGGAATGAAATTGCGGCGGTGCAGATCCCAAGGATCGACGCCCAGTTCACGCGCCGCTTGGTCCATGACGCGTTCCAGCGCATAGATCGCCTCGGGGCGGCCCGCCCCGCGATAGGCATCGACCTGCGCGGTATTGGTAAAGAACCCTTCGACATGCAGGAACGTATCCTGCACGTCATAAACCCCCATCAGCACCTTCGAGAACAGATCGGTCTGAATGCCCTGCCCCATGGTGCTGCAATAAGCGCCCAGATCAACCCGGCTGTCCACGCGGTAGCCAGTGATTTTCAAATCCGCATCGAAGGCCAGTGTCAGGTCATGATCCAGCCCCCGGCCCGCATTGTCGGCCAGCATGGTTTCACCGCGATCGGCCATCCAGCGCACCGGCTGGCCCAACACACGCGCGGCATGGGCCACAAGATAGGTTTCGGGATAATCCATCGCCTTGGTGCCGAACCCGCCGCCGACATCGGGGTTGGTGACGCGGATATCATCCGGGGCCATCCCCAGAACGCGGGCCAGATTGCGCTTGGTGCCCCAGACGCCCTGACCGTTCACCGCCAGATGCAGGCGGTTGCCCATGGTTTCGGCATAGCAGCCGCGCGGCTCCATCGGGTTTGAGATGATCCGGTTGTCATGCAACGGCATCCGCACCACATGGGCGGCCTTGGCAATCGCCGCCTCAACCGCCTGCTCATCGCCCATCGCCCAGTCAAAGGCGCGGTTGTCCGGGGCCTCGTCATGCAAGGGCGTGCCGCCTGCCGCAATCTCCATGTGGACGGGCAGATCATCGTAGTCCAGTTCGATCATCTCGGCGGCGTCGCGGGCCTGATCCAGCCTGTCGGCCACGATCATCGCCACCGGCTCGCCCACAAACCGCAGGCGACCTTCGGCCAGAATGGGCCGGCGCGGCGCGGCGGCGGGGCTGCCATCGCGGTTCTTGACAGTGTTGAAAGCCATGCCTTCGGTCACGCCGGATCTGGCCAGATCATCGGCGGTCAGCACCAGATGCACGCCGGGAGCGCTGCGGGCGTCGTCCACATCCAGCGCGGTGATTTCGCCATGCGCCACCGGGCTGCGTAGAACATAGGCAAACAGCGCGCCCTCAGGCGAGATATCGTCCACATAACGGCCATGCCCTGTCAGGAATCGCTGATCCTCAAACCGCGTAACGGGTTGGCTTTTGCCAAATTTTTCCATGATCTGCCCTTTCGCACATGCCTTGGGCCGAACGTAACGGTCCGCGCGCGCATGTCCAGAGCGGCTTAGCCCAATTCCGCCACCGTCACCGGATCGCCCAAACCATAGCCGTTGAACCGGGTGGTCAAGCTACGCGAATAGGCGCCCATACCGTCGAACAGCACGTAATCGCCCTCGGCCAGATCACCGGGCAGTGGCAGCGGATCGGGCAGCCGATCAAGGCTGTCGCAGGTCGGGCCATAGATCACACGCGGCACCGGCGGCGCATGGCGCGGCGTGCCGTTGGGGGCCAGCACGCGGATACGCCCCGGCGCGCCGATATCGCGCGCTTCGGTCAGGCCGCCATAAATCCCGTCATTCAAGAACACCGCCCCGGTGTCGCGCAGCGCCTTGACGCGGGTGGCCAGCGTAAAGGCATCGGCCACCATGGCGCGGCCCGGCTCGCACACCAGATCGGGGGCGTGATCGCCGAAATGGCGCGACACCTCGGCCCGGATATGGGTGAATATCGCCTCAAGATCCGGGGCATGCCCTGCGCGGTGCGAGGCAAAGCCACCGCCGACATTCAGCCGCGCAATTTGCACCCCGGCCCGGCGCGCCACATCGGCCACGACGGCAATATAGGCCCCCCACGCGGCGGGGTCGGCGCATTGCGTGCCCGGATGAAAGGTGATGGCCGGAACAAAGCCGCGCGCCGCCACGTCGCGCAGCAAATCCGCCGCACGATCCGGGCCAAGGCCGAATTTCTCGCCAAAATCATAGGCCGCGCCCGCCACCGGCAAGGCCAACCGCACGGCAATTTCCGTGCTTTTGGGCAGCTCCGACAGTTTGTCCAACTCGCGCCAGCAATCGACCGAGGCCGAGGCCACGCCCAAGGCCCGCGCAACGCCCACCTCTTCAACCGAGCGCACGGGGTTGTTGTAATGCAGCACGGCATCGGGGCAGACGGCGCGAACGGCATACATCTCGCGCGGGCTGGCCACGTCGAAGGCACGAATACCCGCCGCCACCAGATTGGCCAGCACCTCTTCGCCCGCATTGGCCTTGACCGCATAGGTCACCAACCCGTCAAAGCCGTTTTGAAATCGCTTTGCGGTGGCTTGCAGGGCGGCGGGGCTGAAATACAGGGTCGCCGCATCGGGGGCCTGCCGTGCAATATGTGCCGTGGGGTTGGGCCAATTCGGGGTTTCGCGCATCTGAAAATCCTGTTGAGCTGCTCGTTTTCCCCAGAATGCTGCTAAAAGCCGTCGATTCCATGCGTCACTTCGCATAAACTGACCATAGATGATGTCACTATGACGAGAAAATCATGCAGATCGACGACACAGATCGCGCCTTATTGGCGCTGCT
>DATFJQ010000027.1:0-2531 GCA_035269125.1 Roseovarius sp. | reverse complement strand
GTGGTAGACCACCACGTCGATAGGCCGGAGATGTAAGCGCAGCAATGCGTTCAGTTGACCGGTACTAATTGTCCGATAGGCTTGATTTGATCCAGTAGAAGCCAGACTTCACACTGGACCGAAAGCATACACCGAACGTGTACTGACTTGGAATTGAAGGGTTTTTCTCGGTTTGGTGGTCATAGCACGAGCAAAACACCCGGTCCCATCCCGAACCCGGCCGTTAAGTGCCGTAGCGCCAATGGTACTGCGTCTCAAGACGTGGGAGAGTAGGTCGCCGCCAAACCTAGCAAAACCCTTCATCGTATCTCTCTGACGATCTCATTCAAACGGCCGCTATCTTGGCCGTCCGCCCAGCTAACCTTCCGTGGATTTCCCATTGAACTCAGGTTGCTGCGGATCTACATAAACGTCATGAAATGGCGCGGGATGGAGCAGTCCGGTAGCTCGTCAGGCTCATAACCTGAAGGTCGCAGGTTCAAATCCTGCTCCCGCAACCAAATTTACCACAATAAATCAATGCGCTAACGCCCATCCCCGGGTGGCCGTCCGCGTTCGGCATTCGGTCGTGTCCGGCTGATGTCCGGTGTCACCTGCCACTGAACTTTCATCCGTTCGGAACCGGAGCCCGTTGGCTTTTGGTCCGACCCCGAACCTTCTACCGCCGTTGGCAGATTTTTCCTGCGCTTCAGGGCGCGGGCGTCAGCCGCGTCCATACCGGCTTGATGACTTTCACCCCCACAGGGATCAGGGCCAGCCCAAGCACCAGCCCGAACAGCCCGTCAAGGCCCGCCGTGACGGCCCACTCAACGGCTCCCTGCCACCCGCCTGTTCCTTGCGCAACGGTGATCGCGACATGGTGAATAAAGTCATACATCGCCGGGAAACCCATCTGATCCAGCGCGTGCAGGATGATCGATCCTCCCACCCAAAGCATCGCAGTGGTGCCGACAATCATCAACAATTTCATGAACATTGGCATGGCATGGACGATCCCGCGTCCCAGGGCGCGGGTCAGTCCCAGTCGGCCATTCCCGGCCATATAGAGCCCCACGTCGTCGGCCTTCACGATCAGCGCGACCGCACCATAGACCAGCGCGGTGATCCCGACCGCCACCATCGCCAGCGTTGCCGCCTCCATCCAGAGCCCGCTTTCGGGAAGCGCGGCCAGCGCGATCGTCATGATCTCGGCCGACAGGATGAAATCGGTCTTGATCGCGCCCGCAACCTTTTCTTCCTCCAGATGCGCGGCATCCCCTTCGGTGTGGCTTCCATCCGGGCCGCCGTGACCTTTGCCGAACCCCAGGAAATGGGCGACTTTTTCTGCACCTTCGAAACATAGATAGCCTCCGCCCAGCATCAGGAGCGGCGGGATCAGCCACGGCGCAAAGGCCGATAGGGCCAGCCCCGCAGGTAGCAGGAACACGAGCTTGTTGATCAGCGACGCCCGCGCGATGCGCCAAACCATCGGCAATTCGCGCGCAGGCGAAAAGCCTTGCATATACTTGGGCGTCACCGCCGCATCGTCGATCACCGCGCCCGCCGCCTTTGACCCCGCCTTGGCCGCCTGCCCCGCCACGTCATCGACCGATGCAGCTGCCATCTTGGCCAGACCCGCCACGTCGTCAAACAATGCCATCAAACCGCTCATACCCGCCTCCTGCAGCCGAATTTCAATAGGCAGATTACCATTCGACGACAACGTCGCCTGATGGGGCCGATTGATCAATTGTTTTTCAACCAGCGTGGTGCCCACGGGCTTAGGCCCGGCTTGGGTCCTGACCCCATTCCTGCACGGTATCGGAGCGCCGTTTGCAACGCAAAGGTCAGGCCTGTCCTGCCGGGTCCGGTCGATTTCTGGCATGGTCTGCCGCGCAAAAGCGACGACGGTGCCCGCAACTGGCGGCTGGGCGACAGGGGGACGCCGCACCATCGGGCCTGAGACGCCCGTAGCGACCGACCGGAGAATGATGGCGCAAGCGCAACGCACTAAGCGAACCCCAACCTTGATCCGTTTCAACCGCAGCCTGGTCGACGACCAGTGAGCTGTCCGCCGCCGCCCCCCCCCGACAGACGGCCCTGCCAGAGTTGGGTGCGGGACGACGTCTTCCTTCATCCGACAAGGCCGCAGTCACGGCCAGACCTTGAACGAAGACGCCTCCCGGGGCGCGCGCAGCTCTCTTTGATTTGTTCTCATTGTCTGCCGGGGCAGGGCACATTCCAGATTTTGCGGCACGGGCCCGGCAAAGCCGAACTCAAGAATGGCGGCACTGAACACCTGGCCAAACCTCGGTCTTTGGCGACCCGGCAGGCATCAATCTGTGGGGGCGCATATTGTAACACATGGATTTAAAAAGTATTTTAAACTGGATGTGTAGAAAGAACACCCGGCTCACGCTCTTGGCGAGCCGGGGCAGCCTTTGAGCTTCAGTTCAGCCGGTCGGCATCACCGTGACTTCCGTCACATTCGCACGCTCCGGCTGCAGCAGCGCGAACATCACCGCATTCGCCACATCCTCGGCTTTCAGCTT
>DATFJQ010000026.1:0-33776 GCA_035269125.1 Roseovarius sp. | reverse complement strand
GATGTCCAAAACGACATGCGCATCGCCCGCGAAGAGATATTCGGCCCCGTTCTTGTTGTCCTGCCGTTTGAGGATGAAGCAGAGGCGATTCAGATCGCGAATGACACACCCTACGGGCTGGCCGCCTATATCCAAACTGGTGATCCGGCCCGTGCCGAGCGTGTCGCCCGGCGCCTGAAGTCCGGTGCGGTTCACATCAACGGCGGCGCGATCAATTTCGGCTCGCCTTTTGGGGGGTATAAGCAGTCAGGCAACGGCCGCGAAGGCGGCCAGCACGGGCTCGAAGACTATCAAGAGCTTAAAACGCTCCATTTTGGGTGACGGCTGCGCCAGGTTTTTGCATGCAACCCTGTGCACCCAAGCTGGGGCGGTCCGGCCACTTGATAGGCCGGACGATAGTGCCGACCGGATCAAGAAAAGCAGGCCGATTGAATGTCAATCATCCTGGTTCCCGGACCAAGCCTGTGCAGTCGTGGCGACCTCATACTTTCCGCCCCTGGTGTTGATTGGCGCTTACAGCCTATCGCGGCCGCTCGGCAAGGTGATTGGCGCTGCCGCGCTGTTTCAACAGGCCCGCCAGTCGTACATCATGTAGCATTTTCGAGGGGTGAAGGTCGGCAGAGCGGGTCAAAGTAAGCTTTCGCTGCTTCTACGCAAACGTTCGCAGTTCTATGCGACGTTTTTCGGGAACAACTGGTGGAACGCCTCGCCTCCGGAACGCGAAAAAGAAACCACGCGGGTTTTCTGGTCGCGCTTGGCCCATCCTAGGTCTTCGAACCGGGTCAGGAAGGCGCGCCCGAGACTTCCGGCAAGATGCGAGCGGCGCTCACTCCAGTCCAGACACTCGCGACAAAGCGGCGCGCGCGCCTTTTGAAGGTCCTCAAGGTCGATCTCGAAGTCAGTGGCGAAAGCAGCTCCAGAGCCTGTCAAAACCAAATCTTCACCGTGCAGAACAAGATGCCGACGCGCCATCAGACTGTCGAACATCTGCGTGCCCATATCACCGGCCAAATGGTTGTAGCAGATCCGCGCCGTGCGCAGCTCTGCGTCTTTCGGGCCGATGCGTTTGCGCAAGTGACCCGCCCCTGCCGCAAGGCCCATCAGCCCTTCGAGGACATGGGCCACTTCGTCATTCGTGAGCGAGAAATACTTGTGCCGTCCCTGTTTGCGAGGTCGTAGTAAACCACCTGCATCGAGTTTGGATAGATGCGAGCTGGCCGTCTGGATCGTGACACCGGCCTCTTGAGCCAGTTCGCTCACAGTCAGTGCCTTCCCGCTCATCAACGCCGTCAGCATGTTCGCGCGGGCGGGATCACCGATCAAAGTGGCGACATAGGCGATATCAGGACCTTCTTTCATAGTTCGACCCTAATCGAAGCATTCCGCGCTCGCAACCGACCAACTTGGCACAAAAGCAACCGCGAAAGGGACACCCATGCTGACATGTGTCATCCGCTACCAAATCGACCCCACTAAGAAGGACCAGTTCGAGGAATGCGCCCGCAACTGGGGGCAGGCAATTCCGCGTTGCGGAGCCGATCTGATCGGCTACTACGCCCCGCACGAAGGATCATCGACCCTAGCCTACGGCATCTACAATGTAGCCAGCCTTGCGGACTACGAGGCCTACCGCGCCAGACTGGCCGACGACCCGCATGGGCGGGAAAACTATGAGTTTGCCCAAAAGGAGAAGTTCCTGCTGCGCGAGGACAGGACGTTCCTGACGCTCGCATCAGCGCCGCACGGTAACGCGACATGATTGCCGTGATCTTCGAAGTCGAACCGGCGGATGGCCGAAAGCAAGAGTATCTCGATATCGCGGCCGAGATGCGTCCGATGCTGGACGACGTCGAGGGCTTCATGTCCGTCGAGCGGTTCCAGAGCCTGACCGATCCGCGCAGACTCCTGTCGCTGTCGTTCTTCGAGGACGAGGCAGCGGTCGTTCGGTGGCGCACCTTGTCCGCGCATCGGGGCGCGCAGAAGAAAGGCCGAAGCGGTGTTTTTGATAACTACCGATTGCGGATCGCAAGTGTGATCCGCGACTACGGCATGTTCGACCGCGACGAAGCGCCCACAGACAGCCGAAAGGAGCACGCATGATCTCTCTAATCGCAACCGCTTGGCTGGCGCTGGCAACAGCAGCAATCTCGCCGGGACCGAACCTTGTCGCCGTGGCCTCTCGTGGTCTTGGCTCCGGCAGGACCTCTGCGTTGATCGTTGCCAGCGGCGTGGCGTGCGGCGCGTTTCTCTGGTCTTTCCTGACGGCTGTTGGCTTGGGCAGCCTCTTTGGCACCTACCCCCAACTCCTCAAAATCCTGGGGCTCTGCGGCGGGGCCTATCTTCTTTGGCTTGGCATCAAAGGCTGGCGCGCGGCGCTCACCGGCCAGGGCGGGCAGATCGAACCGAAGGCCGGGCAAGGACCGATGGGAGATTTTTTGCACGGTCTGACGGTCACCTCGACAAATCCAAAGGTCGCTCTGCTCTGGGCATCGCTTTCGACATTTGTTGGTCCGGCGATTACCCAATGGTCCTATCTGATCCTTTTCGTGACAGGCTCGGGCATCATCATATTCGTGATCTATGGAGCCTACGGATGGCTCTTCTCGACGGGTCACGCGCGAGTGCTATACCGCCGTTTCCAAGGGGCGAGCGAAGCCGTCTTCGGCACTCTTTTCGGTGGGCTGGGGGTCTTGATGATGAACAGGTCTTTTTAGGAAAGCCACCGTTCGAGCGTCGCGCAGCATCCGTCACAGTGGGCTCGAACCGGTTGTTCGCTACACTCTACTCGAGTGACCGCTGTCGGGAAATGGACCAACTTTGCAAGCCCCGCTGCCTGCGCATTGCTGACCTTGGTGGCTGGTGCAGCATGGTGGGGCGTTGAGCCTGAGCCCTGAATGGCCGCTTGCATGTGTTTGACAGTGTGCCTTTGCAGGTGCAGCGATTGACCGCTTCCCGCCTGCCCTCCAGGCGGTGCCATCCGATGCTGGTGCAGAATGAATGTCCTTTTTGAGGTTGTCCGTAAATACGGCCGCGTCGTTTGAATATCGTTAGCCAGCGCATCTTCAAGCTCAACGCCAAGGTATCTGACAGTGCTGCCCTTCTTGGTATGCCCCAACACAAGTTGGACTGCCCGCCAAGGTCGCGCCTTCTGCCTGTTTGCCCCCTGTCATCGTGTGAACATTTTTTGGTAACGATCACGCAGGACGTTTTTTTGCACTTTGCCCATCGTGTTCCGTGGAAGGGCGTCGATGATCTCAATCTTGCGCGGGTGCTTGAAGCGGGCGAGGGAGGCCTCGATGTTGGCCGTGATCGCGGCGGTATCTGGCGTTTGGCCGGGCACAGGAACCATCACGGCGACAACGGTTTCTCCGAAATCAGGATGCGGCACGCCGATCACGGCGCTTTCCAGAACGCCGGGTTGATCGTCGAGGACAAGTTCAATTTCCTTGGGGTAGATGTTGTAGCCGCCGGAAATGATCAAATCCTTGTTGCGGCCCACGATATGCACATATCCGTCGGCATCGATCTGTCCGAGGTCACCG
The DNA here is from genome assembly GCA_035269125.1 of Roseovarius sp. Classification (GTDB taxonomy): domain Bacteria; phylum Pseudomonadota; class Alphaproteobacteria; order Rhodobacterales; family Rhodobacteraceae; genus Roseovarius. The sequence continues at coordinate 30,234 of DATFJQ010000026.1, read as the reverse complement.
GTAATGAAAAACCCGTCTTCCCGCAGTTCGGCGGCGGTTTTTTCGGGCATTTGCCAATAGCCCTTGAACACGTTGGGGCCGCGCACTTCGATTTGGCCGATTTCCCCTTGGGGTAGGGTTTCACCATTTTCCGGATCGGTCACTTTCAGTTCCACACCCGGAAGCGGGAAACCCACCGTTCCGGCACGGCGGTCTCCGTCATAGGGGTTGGAGGTGTTCATATTTGTTTCGGTCATCCCGTACCGTTCCAAAATTCTGTGTCCTGTGCGCTTTTCGAACTGTATGTGGGTTTCAGCCAGAAGCGGTGCGGACCCGGATACGAAAAGCCGCATATGTCGGGTCAAATCCTTGGTAAAGCGTGCGTCGTCCAACAGCCGGGTATAAAATGTCGGCACGCCCATCACTGTGGTCGCCCGTGGTAGCCAATCGATCATCTGATCAAGATTGAATTTTGGCAGGAAGATCATACTCCCGCCGGCGATCAGGGTCACATTCGTGGCCACGAACAGGCCGTGCGTATGAAAGATCGGCAATGCATGCAGCAGAACGTCATCGGCTGTAAACTGCCACTCGGACACCAAAGTTGCCGCGTTCGATAAAAGATTGTCTTGGGTCAGCATCGCCCCTTTCGAGCGGCCTGTTGTCCCCGAGGTATAAAGGAACGCGGCCAGATCATCGCCGCTGCGCTGCACGGTGGTAAACTGACTGTCGCAAGCCGCAGCCTTGTCCATCAGGCTGCCACGCCCGTCAGCGTCCAATGTTTCCAACTGCGCGCCAAGGTGTTTGGCAATCGGGGCCACGGCCGATTGGCGGCTGCTGTCGCACAGGATCAATGCGGCGCCACTGTTTTCGATGAAATAAGCCAGTTCACCTTCGGTATAGGCGGTGTTGAGGGGTAGGAAAATGATGCCCGCCTGCGCACACGCGGCGTAAACAGCTAGGGATTGCGGTGATTTCTCGACCTGAACAGCCACCCGGTCGCCGGAGTGAACACCCAGCAACGTCAATGCATTCGCGATTTGCGCCGCCTGCTTCAGGAACGCGTCATGGCTCAGGCAGCTTCCATCAGGCAACCAAAGAAACGGTGTGTCCTTACCGGCATGTTTGCCGAACAACTGATCGTAAAGTGGGTTTGCCATGGTCCTACCCTTCTTTTGTCCTGGCCGCGTTTGCGGCTGACCTGACGTCTGAACTGGCGACGACTTTTTGCGTCGTGACAAATGCCTCGTGGTTTTGCGCGACTTTGCCGAGGTCATACAGATAATTCACCATCGCGCCACCGGATTGCGCACGGCCCTTGTCGGACGTGTCGGCATCGGCATGGACGGCATGTACGGTGGCCCCGTTGCCCAAGTGAAACCGCGCCACCGGATCAACCGGCAAGCCATCATAGCGTTTCGTGTCCAACAGGTAGTGCGCCGCCAAGGCGCGCATCTGTTTTGGGTCGTCGCCGGGCATTTCAATACTTTCTTGCTCGGCCCAAGACGCAAGCCCGGGTATCGGCGAAAGCGTGACAAAGGTTTTCAGATTGCTCATTTCGGCCGCAAGATCCGAGGCAACCTGTTTTATCAGGAAATTCCCGAAAGAAATGCTCGCCAGCCCCGCCTGACAGTTGGAAATGGAATAGAACACCGCGGTGTCGGTGTCTTCGGGCAGGACGCTTTCGCGATTTTCGGCCAAAAGGGTCTGGATTGATCCCGGTATGCCTTTTGTCAGCGCAACCTCGACGAAAATCAGCGGCTCGTCGGGCATGGCGGGATGGAAAAACGCGAAACAGCGCCGATCCAAGGGCTGTAGCCGTCTTTGCAAATCGCTCCAACTGTCGATGGCGTGGACAGCTTCGTAAACAATGATTTTCTCTAGAATATGCGCGGGGCTTTCCCAGCTGATCGGGCGGAGCACCAGAAAGCCGCGATTGAACCACGATGCGAACAGATGGCGGAAATCCAGATCGAGGGCTTCCAATTCAGGCGCGCCCCGACCCAAGCGCAGCAGATCGGCGCGCATCCTGACCAAGGCACCGGTCGCGCCGGGAAGGCCATTCAGCCGGCGGATCAACTCCTGCCGTTGCGGCTCGGACGCGGCCATGAAGGCCCGGTAGCTGGCCTTTGAGGGGTCTGTCTCGTAGCGGTCCAAGGCCGTTCGAACGGCTTCTGCGTCGATATTCATATCGGTTGCGATATGGTGGAAGAAATCCAGCTTTTGCTCGTCCGACAAGGTCTCAAAGCCGCTCAGGATGCGTTCGGCCAAGGCCAGCCCCGAGGTTTCGCCAGATGACCCGACCAAATCGGTTGCCATGTCCTGCAATGGTCGATTGTCGGGATCCTTCAGGCCAAACGCGCGGTATCGGCGTTCGAACACTGTGGACAGAACATCGGCCAGCAACGTCATAGAGCGCCCCCCATCACCACATCTGGCAGCCATGTGGCAAGCCCCGGGAACAGGCACAGCAGGATAATCGCGATGACCATGCAGGCCACGAAGGGCAGTGACCCCTTCAAAATGGTCTTCAGCGAGATGTCGGGCGCGATCCCGTTGATGACATAAAGGTTCAGGCCGACGGGCGGCGAAATCAGCCCGATCTCCATATTGATCGTCAAGACCACGGCAAACCAGATCGGATCGAACCCGGCAGTGGTGATGATCGGCAGCAGGATCGGCGCGGCCATCAGGATGACAGCGACGGGCGGCAGGAAGAAGCCTGCGATCAGCAGGAAGATATTGATGGCCCCCATCAGAACCCAGCGATTGACGTCCAGTGTTCCGATCCATTCGGCAATGGATTGGGTGATGAACAGCGACGACAGCATATAGCTGAACACGCCTGCCGCTGCGATGATGAACAGGATCATCACCGACTCTTTGGTGCTGTCACGCAGGACGACCCATAATTGCCGGGGATCCCATAGCTTGTAGATCACCATCGCGATGACAATGCACAGTAACGCCCCGACGGCAGCTGTCTCTGACGGAGTGGCGACCCCGCCATACATTGCGTAAAGCACACCGATAATGATCAGAACGAACGGCAAGACGCGCGGCAGAATTTCGAATCTCTGGCGCCAAGTATAGTTGCCTGCGCTAAGCACTTGGGCCGAGCCGGACCGCCATGTTGAATACAGCGACCACGCCATGAACAAGGCCACCAACAGCAAGCCGGGGATCACACCCGCCAAGAACAGGCGGCCAATCGAGGTTTCGGTTGCAATGCCGTAGACGATCATCGTGACCGAGGGCGGGATCAAGATACCCAAGGTTCCGCCGGCTGCGATTGATCCGGCGGCGACACCATCGGGATAGCCCCGCTTGCGCATTTCAGGGATGCCCATCTTGCCGATTGCGGCGCAGGTGGCGGGGCTGGATCCTGACATCGCGGCGAACAGCGCGCAGGCGCCCAAATTTGAGACAACAAGTCCGCCCGGCACGCGCGTCAGCCAGCGTTCCAGTGCTTCATAAAGGTCCGCCCCTGCACGGGTTGAGGCGATCGAGGCCCCCATGATGATGAACATGGGAATCGACAGCAGAGCAAAGTTGTTCAGCTTGCCAAACAGAATTTCCGGCATCAGCTCAAGCGAGCGGAGCCCATCGAATACAATCAAGAATCCAGCAGACACTATCAACAGGCCGATGGCCACCGACACGCCGGAAAACAAAACAAGGATCGTTGCCATTGCAACCAGAGCCCCAAGCAGAAGAGGGTCCATCAGGCGTTCTCCAATCCGAAGGGTTTATCGATGCCAAGGATGACGGCGACAAGATCGGCCACCAGTTGCAGCAACAACAGCGCAAAACCGATAGGCAGCGACAGGTATGGAATCCACAGCCGCACGCCCCATACGGTGTCTGATCGCCAGCCGCGATCCCATGCGAAATGCCAGTATTCAAACCCGTAGAAAAGCATCACCGCGACAATCACGATGGACAAAGACAGTGTGATCATCGCCAGCACGAACCGTGGGCGGCGTGGCAAGGTCAGCGGGAACAAATCCACATTCACATGCCCGCGCAGGCGTTGCACATAGGGCAGCCCGATCAGGGTGGCTGCGATCATCAGGTAGACCACGGCCTCGGTCTGCCAGATGGTCGACCCGTTCAGCACGAAGCGAATGAAAATCATCTGACAGGTGATTGCGACCGCCGCGACGATCATCGCCGCCGAGCACCAGCCCGCGAGCGTTGAGATCGCGGCGACAAGGCGCAGAAACCAGTTATTGCCTGCATGCGACACTGAGGCCGAGCTGTGACCAGCCATGGCTGCCTCCGTTCAAAAATGGTGGGGTGTTGGGCGTGAAGGGCAGCGGCGACCGCTGCCCCTATAGTGCTTATTCGACAGCCAAAGCCATATCCAACAAGGCTTGTCCGTCAGAGACTTCATCGACGAATGACTTGTAGGATGTCTCCTTGGCCAAGGCGCGCCAAGCCTCGAAATCTTCCGGTGTCATCTCGGCAATCTCAACGCCCGCATCGCTGAACACCTTGACCGAAGCCGCGTCTTGTTTCTTGGCCTCTTCCAGATAGAACGCCTCGGCTTTTTCCGACGCGGCCAACAGGGCATTTTGTTGCTCTTCGGTCAGCCCCTCGAACGTGGATTTGTTGATCAACAGCGGCTGATACATGAACCAAAGGGCCACGTCGCCGGCGGGGGTATAGCACGCGGCTTGTTCGTAGATGCGATACGACACAAAGGACGAGGACGAGGTGTTGGCCGCATCCAGAACGCCGGTTTGCATTGCGTTGTAAATTTCCGAGGAAGCCATCGAGGCAATCGACGCGCCTGCTCCGGCCAGCATCTGCTCAAAGGCCTTGCCAGCTGCGCGCATTTGCAGGCCTTGCACATCATCCGGGCCGGTCACGCATTTGTCTTTGCCCACAAAGCCGCCCGCCAGATAGCCATGTACCAGAACCATCACGTCGTCTTCGGCCATCTTGGCTTCGATCGCGTCCATGAATGGGCTGTTGGACAGGCGCGCGGCGTGGTCGTGGTTTTTCACAAGGCCGGGCATCAGCGTCAGGTTAAACGCCGGTTGCTGCCCGCCTGCGTAGCTGAGCGGCAGAACCGTCATATCCAACTGGCCGCGGCTAAGGGGTTTGTACTGTTCGCGCGGTTTGAAAAGCGATTTCGACCCAAAGATTTTGATGTCCAAATCCACATCGGCGGCGGCTACCTCATCAGCGACGATCTGGGCCACCTTGTGGCGCACGTCTTTGTTCGACCATTGGTGCGACAGGCGCAGCTCGGTTGCGCTGGCCAATGTGCCCACGGCGGACAAGGCCACCGCCGCAACGGCGGTTTTCAGCAAATGTTTCATAATCTCCTCCCAAAGATGGACCCCGGTGAAGCCGGGTGTCCGAGTGAGACTACGGGCAGCTTGTTTTGTAAGTCAATAATTTTGTATACAAGATAAGATTTCTTGCATCGGCAAGGTTCTGTCAGTAAGAAAAACACATGGAAAAGCGTCGCGCGGATAATATTGCCGAACAGTTGGAAGAGCTGATTTTCACGGGCATGTATCGTGATGGTGACCGTTTGGATGAAACCCGTCTGGCCGAACAATTTGGTGTCTCGCGCACCCCGCTTCGAGAGGCGTTTCAAAGGCTTGCATTGTCTGGTCTGGTCGAGCTGATCCCCCGGCGTGGGGCGTTCGTGCGCCAGCCCGGCCCGGTTGAACTGATGGAAATGTTCGAAGTCATGGCCGAGCTTGAAGCAACCTGCGGCAGGCTGGCCGCTATGCGTATATCCGACGCGGCGTTGGAAGACCTGCGCGATGCGAATGCCAAATGCCAAGCGGCGGTCGCGGCGCTGGATTCAGATGGTTACTATGCCGAGAACGAGCGTTTTCATCGAATCATCTATCAGCAATCCGGCAACCGGTTTCTCGAGCAGGAAACCGCCAAACTGCACAAACGGCTCAAGCCGTTTCGTCGGCAGCAATTGCGGTTTCGTGGCCGCATGGCGCAATCCATGGCCGAGCATGAGGCCATCGTAGATGCCTTGGAACGCACTGACGCCGAACAGGCGGGCCAAGCGCTGCGCGCGCATGTCGCGGTGCAAGGGGAAAAGTTCCACAATCTGATGGCAAGCCTGCAAAGTGCCGCCGAGTAGTAAGGTGGCTTTGATCCCTTGAACGCCGGTGCGCATCGGTCTACCTTGCGGATGTATCCGTTGGGGTGCCCCGCTCGGGGCTGAGAGGCTTGGCCAACCCATCGAACCTGATCCGGACCATACCGGCGGAGGGAACGGAGCATGACAACAGGCCGCTTTCGCGCCTCGCGTCCCATGCGCCTGCCCAAAGCCGCAGGAGCGAAACCATGAACACACCCTTCAAGGCCCTCACAATCGCTGGCTCGGACAGCGGCGGTGGTGCAGGCATACAGGCGGACCTCAAGACGTTTTCCGCGCTCGGCGTTTATGGGGCCAGCGCGATCACCGGCATTACCGCGCAAAATACGGTCGGCGTGCAGGCGGTTGAGGCGGTCAGCGAAAGCATGATCGCGGCGCAGATCGCCTCGGTGCTGAATGACATCGACATTTCAGCCGTCAAGATCGGCATGCTGGGCACGCCCGGCATTGTCATGTCTGTGGCCAAGGCCTTGCGGGATTATAAAGGTCCGGTGGTGCTGGACCCTGTGATGGTTGCGAAATCAGGCGATGCTTTGCTGGCGGATGACGCCGTAGGGGCGCTGATCGAACATCTGTTACCGCGCGCCACCGTGTTGACCCCAAACTTACCCGAGGCCGCGCGGCTTTTGAACACAGCGCCAGCAGAAACATTCGAAGATGCACGGGCGCAAGGCCAAGCCTTGCTGGCCATGGGGTCAAAGGCCGTTCTGATGAAAGGCGGCCACGCGACGGGTGCGACCTGCACTGATCTTTTGATCTTGGGTGATGGAATTCACCACTATGACGCGCCGCGTATCGACACGGGCAACACCCATGGAACCGGGTGCAGCATGTCCTCGGCGATTGCTGCGGGTTTGGCCAAGGGGCTGGATTTACAATCAGCGACCGCGCGGGCGCATGACTGGTTGCATGGTGCTATTCGGGCGGCGGACCAGTTGTACGTGGGGCACGGCCACGGCCCGGTGCATCATTTTCACGAGGTTTGGACATGAGCCAAGAGGTTACAATCATCGGGGCGGGGGTGGTCGGCCTGTGTGTCGCCACCGAACTGACGGCGCGGGGCCTTTCGGTGCGGCTGGTCGACCCACAACCGCGCCCCGGCCCGCATGCCTGTTCTTGGTGGGCAGGCGGAATGCTGGCCCCGTTTTGCGAAGGCGAAACCACTGAGGAGCCGGTTGTTCGATTGGGACAAGAGGCTGCCGACTGGTGGGCGCGTGCTGGGGTGCAGGTGCATCGCAAAGGATCATTGGTGGTCACGCTTGGCCGCGACCGGGCCGAGCTTGACCGTTTCGCCCGCCGCACTGAACGGCATCAGCCGTTGGACCGCGACAGTTTGCCTGACATCGAGCCGGATTTGGCCGGGCGGTTTGACCGCGCGCTTTTTTTCAAGGACGAGGCGCATATCGTTCCGCGTGCCGCCTTGGATCACCTCCGCGATGAGCTGGAGCACAAGGGCGTGCCGTTTCTTGCTGAGGCACCCGAGGGTGGTTTGGTGATCGACTGCCGGGGATTGGCGGCCCGTGACGTGCTGACCGATCTGCGCGGGGTCAAAGGGGAAATGGTTATTCTGCAATCCCCGGATGTTGACCTGAGCAGACCTGTGCGCCTGCTGCATCCGCGCCACCCGCTGTATATCGTGCCGCGCGGTGATGGCGTGTTCATGCTGGGCGCGACGCAAATCGAAAGTGGCGAACGCAGTCGAGCCACGTTGAAATCGGTGGCGGAATTGCTGAACGCCGCCTATGCCCTGCACCCGGCCTTTGGCGAGGCCGAGATACTGGAAATCGGTGTCGATGCGCGCCCGGCCTTTGCCGACAACCTGCCGCGCATCCGGCGTCGGGGTGACAGGGTTTTTGTGAACGGCTTGTTCCGGCATGGGTTTTTGCTTGCCCCGGCGCTGTCTCGGATGGTGGCGGAACATGTCATTGAGGGCACAACACCGGAGGTGATGGATGAAGATCTACGTGAACGGTGAACGCCATGAGGTTTCGGCAACGGCGCTGGATGCAGTGCTGGACGAGTTGGGCTATGGCGGCGCCAAGGTGGCCACCGCAGTAAATGAAACATTCGTGCCAGCGTCTTTGCGGGCACAAACAGATCTGGCTGAAGGTGATCGTTTGGAAATCGTCGCACCGCGACAAGGAGGCTAGGATATGGTCGCATTTTACGGAGCCGAGGTAAGCTCGCGCCTGATGCTTGGCACGGCGCAATACCCTTCGCCTGCGGTGTTGGAACAGGCGTTTCGCCGATCGGGCGCGGGAATTGCCACGGTGTCGGTGCGCCGCGAAGCTGGCCAAGATCGCGCCGGGGCGGCGTTTTGGGATTTGGTGGCGCAGTTGGGCGTGCATGTTTTGCCCAACACGGCCGGATGCTATTCGGTGCGCGAGGCTGTGACCACGGCCCAGATGGCGCGTGAATTGTTCGATACTAGTTGGGTTAAGCTAGAGGTGATCGGACATGCGGATACCTTGCAGCCCGATCCGTTCGGCTTGGTCGAGGCCGCGCGCATTTTGACCGAGGACGGGTTTGAGGTGTTCCCTTACACCACCGAAGATTTGGTGCTGGCCGAGCGGTTGCTGGAGGCCGGTTGCAAGGTTCTGATGCCATGGGGCGCGCCGATTGGCACCGGGTTGGGCCTGACGAATATCTACGGATTACGCACGCTCAGGGCGCAGTTTCCCGATATTCCCATGGTCGTTGACGCGGGGCTGGGCCTGCCCAGTCAGGCGGCGCAGGCGATGGAAATGGGGTTTGACGCGGTGTTGCTGAACACGGCGGTGGCCAAGGCGGGTGACCCGGCGGCCATGGCCGAGGGGTTTGCCCGCGCGGTTGAGGCCGGACGCTTGGCGTTTGAGGCCGATCCAATGGAGCCGCGCGACATGGCGGCACCATCCACCCCATTGATTGGAAAGGCCTTTCTTGAATGACGCTAGACCGTTTTTATCCGATTTTCGATGATGTCGCGTGGTTGCAGCGGATGCTGCCGCTTGGGGTCAGACTGGTGCAATTGCGGGTGAAGGATCAGCCCGATCAGATCGTTGCCAAGCAAATCACGCAGGCGCGGGATTTGTGCCGAGAGTATGGCGCGACGCTGGTCATAAACGATTATTGGCAAGCTGCGATTGAGGCTGGCTGTGATTGGGTGCATCTGGGCCAAGAAGACTTGGACGATGCCGATATTCCCGCCATTCGTCGGGCCGGAATCAAGTTGGGCATCAGCACCCATGACCGCGCTGAATTGGACCGCGCCTTGGCGCTGAGCCCCGATTATGTGGCGCTTGGGCCGGTCTATCCGACCAAGCTGAAACAGATGAAGTGGCATCAGCAGGGGCTGGAAAAAGTCACCGAATGGAAGGGTTTGGTGGGTGATACCCCGCTGGTCGCCATTGGAGGCATGAGTGTAGAGCGGGCCGCAGGTGCGTTTGAGGCCGGGGCCGATATCGTATCGGTGGTGACGGATATCACTTGGAATGACGACCCGGAAAATCGGCTGCGCGAATGGGTGGCCATCACACGATGACGCGTTATGCCCGCCAAATCGCTGTGCCCGGTGTGGGCGACGCGGGGCAAGACCGCCTAAAGGCCGCGCGTCTTTTGGTGGTGGGCGCGGGCGGCTTGGCCGCGCCGGTGCTGCAATATCTGGCCGGGGCCGGGGTTGGCTATATCCGGCTGGTTGACCCCGATCATGTGGAGCTGTCAAACCTCCACAGACAAACGATTTTTCGCCAAGGCGATCTGGGCCAGCCCAAGGCGGTCGCCGCCGCCAAGGCCATGCGCGCCCTCAATCCCGACTGCCGGATCGAGGCCATAGAGGCCGCGCTTGGCCCCAAAAACGCCGCCGATTTCTGCGCTGATGTGACCCTTGTCGTCGATTGCGCCGACAGTTTCGCTGCCAGTTATATCCTGTCGGACCACTGTAAGGCTGCAAACTTGCCCCTGATCAGCGCATCTGTGACCCAAACCGAAGGCTATGCAGGCGGATTTTGCGGTGGGGCGCCTAGTTTAAGGGCGATCTTTCCGGACCTGCCGCAAAGCATGGGCAATTGCGCCGAAGATGGCGTGTTGGGCCCTGTTGTGGGGCTACTTGGCAGCCTTCAGGCACAGATGGTCATGGCGGTGCTCATGGGCCTCATGCCAAGCCCCTTGGGGCAGATGGTGACCTGTGATGCAGGTGCGATGCGGTTTGGCGGGTTTCGCTTTGACGGTGCGCCAGAACCCGAATGGCAGCCTGAGTTCATTGCGCCAGACGCCATGCAAGACACTGATTTCATAGTTGATTTGCGCGATGTGGATGAGGCCCCGTTGATCTGCGAAAGCGCGCTGCGCCTGCCGGTAGATGCTTTTGCGCCAGATGGGCCGCGCCCCCAATCCGGCCAACGGGCCGTCATGGTCTGCCGGTCTGGCCTGCGGTCTTGGCAGGCGGCAGAGCGATTGAGGCAGGTCTGGGAGGGTCAGATCGTGCTGGTCGCCGCCGGGGAGTAGGCGCGAAACTGGCGGGCAAGCCGTGGCCTGCCCGCCAAAACCGGGTCACATATTGCACTCGTCCACATAGGCGTTCGAATGGTCTTCAAGCGCGGTGGCGATGATCTTGTTGGTGAACACGTCACCCTCTTTGATCACTTCGCGCACATAGATGTCCTGAATGGGATGGTTGTTGCTGGCAAAGCTGAAATCGCCGCGAACGCTCTCAAACTCGGCAGCCTTTAGCGCGGCGCGGAAGGCATCGGCATCCGAGATATCGGCCTTGGCCATGGCTGAAAGCAGCAGGTTGGCGGTGTCATAGCCCTGCGCGGCATAAAGCGACGGCAGGCGTCCATATTCCTTCTGGAATTCTTCGACAAAGGTGGCGTTGGCCGCGTTGTCGATATCCTTGTTCCATTGGCTGGTGTTTTTCACACCCATCGCCGCGTCCCCCACGGCCTGCAAGATGCCCTGATCAAAGCTGAAGGCTGGGCCAACCACCGGCAGGTCAAGCCCGCTGTCTGCGTATTGTTTGAGGAACGAGATTCCCATGCCGCCGGGCAGAAAGAAAAAGATGCTGTCGGCCCCGCTGGCGCGGATCTGCGCGATTTCTGCGGCGTAATCGGTTTGGCCCAGCTTGGTGTAAACCTCACCGGCCAGATCGCCGCCATACAGCCGTTTGAAACCTGTCAGGCTGTCCTGACCGGCAGGATAGTTGGGCGCAATGATGAACGGATTGCTATAGCCTGCATCTTTGACATAGGCGCCAGCAGCTTCGTGCAGGTTGTCGTTTTGGTAGGACACCGAAAAATAGTTGGGGTTACAGCCCTTGCCCGCCAGCATTGACGGCGCGGCGTTGGTGGACAGGTAGAATTTGCCCTGTGCGGTGGCGGCAGGAACAACGGCCATGGCGAGGTTGGACCAGACGATGCCGGTCAGCACATCGACCTTTTCGGCTTGGATCATCTTGTCGGCCAGCTGCACGGCGATGTCGGGCTTGCGCTGATCATCTTCGACCACGATGTCCAGATTGTCATTACCTGCCAACTTGGCCGCCAGCAGAAAGCCATCGCGCGTGTCGATGCCAAGCCCGGCCCCACCGCCTGACAGCGTGGTGATCATGCCGACCTTGACGTGGTCATCCTCGGCCAGTGCTGCGGTGCTGGTCAGAGCCATGCAGGCCGCGGCCACGAGTGATTTCAGTTTCATGTTTTGGTATCTCCCTTTTTATCTTTGTGATGCGGGCGGTCTTAGAACGCCTTGAACGTCAGTGTGGTTTCTGTTCGTTCGATCCCTTTGATGTCCAGCAAGTGATCGTTAATATATTTGCCCACATCTTCCCCCTCGGGAATGTAAAGCTTGAGCAGCAGGTCAAACGGCCCGGAGGTGGAATAAAGCTCGGAATGGATTTCACGCAGGGCGATTTCCTCGGCGATGCGATAGGACGTGCCGGGCTTGCAGCGGATGTTCACGAAAACGGGGCGCATGGTGTGACCTCATGTAAATGCGGGCGTATTTAAACGCGAAAGGCTGCGGAATGGAAACCGTGATTTTGTAGCTTGGTCAGTCCGGAAACGCCGCAGCAAGGGCAATTTCAACCATCGCGGCGAAACCGGTTGCGCGCTGGTCGCTTGGCAGGGCTGCGCCGGTTTGCAAGTGGTCGCTGACCGTCAGCACCGACAGCGCGCGGGCCTGATGGCGGGCGGCCAGCGTGTAAAGTTCAGCGGTTTCCATTTCCACGGCCAGCGTGCCGTGGCGCGTCAATTGCTCGGTCAGGTCGGAGCGGTCGTCATAGAAGGTATCGGTGGACCAGATGCCGCCGATATGCGGGGCCGTGCCCTGTGCCTGCGCGGCATTGGCGGCGGCTTGCAACAGCCCCCAATCGGCACATGGGGCAAAGTTGACTTCGCGCAGCAGGGTCGATGACGGCGTGCTGATCGAACTGGCCGTCATCGCAAGGATCACGTCGCGCAGGTTTATATGCGGTTGCATCGCACCACATGATCCGATGCGGATCAGGGTGCGCGCGCCATAGTCGCGGATCAATTCATTGGTATAGATCGACAGGCTGGGCATGCCCATGCCGCTGCCGTGGATGGTGACGGGATGGCCTTGCCATGTGCCGGTATAGCCCAGCATCCCGCGCACATCGTTCACGCAGCGCGGTGCATCAAGGAATGTTTCCGCAGCCCATTTGGCGCGCATCGGGTCGCCGGGCATCAGGACAGTCGGGGCGATGTCTTCGGGGGCGGCGGCAATGTGGATGGTCATAGGCAGGCCTTTAGCGCTGGTATTTGATGAACGGTGTCAGGGTGGCGATGCGGTCATACAGCTTGCGCGCCTCTGCATTGAAATCCTGCGTCATCCAGTAGACCGAGGGCGTGCCGTTGGCATCGGCCGCGTTATACACCGCTTCGATCAGTGCGCGGCCCACGCCGGTGCCGCGCACCGACGGGTCGGCATAGAGATCTTGCAGATAGCACACCTCCTCAATCCGCCAGTTGTGCGGGTGGTAGATGTAATGCACCAACCCCACGGGCGTTTCGCCCTGCACGGCCAGAAGCGCGTTCTGCCGGGTGTGGTCGGGGTCGATCAAGCGCGCGAAGGTGGTTTGATAAACGTCTTCAGGCACGGTGGTTTCGTAAAACTCAAGATAGGCCGTCCAGAGGGCACGCCAAGCGCTTTGGTCTTGCGATTGCAGGGGTCGAATGGTGGTTTGCATGGGGTTTCCTGTTGCATGGTTTAGGACAGTGTGGCCCGGATAGCCCGGCCGTGCCAGTGGATTATGCGCTGACTTTGACGGCATTTTTCCGCTGACGGGGTTTGCACCACGGGCTGCGATCCCCCATGTGCAAGGCGACGCCCAACGCTTTTGTTGGGCCGGACCCAGTTAAACGGAGATATGGATTGACCCTCACATCGAAACTGACGCCCATCATGACCGCTGTTGCACTGGCGCTGGCAACCCCGCTGGCCGCGCAAGAGGCTGCCCCGGCAGAGATTACATCTGAAACGATCACCGAGACACAGATTGAAGCCTTTGCAACCGCCGTGCTGATCGTTCAGGAAATGAGCCAGGAATACATGCCGCGTATCCAGCAAGAACAGGATGAGGCGGTTCAGAAAGAACTGATCGAAGAGGCGCAGGCCGCGACCATCGCGGCGATTGATGAGGTCGAGAACATGAGCGCCGACGAATACCGCGCCATCGGCGCCATCGCGCAAAACGACGAAGAGCTGAACGCGCGCATCGTGGCCCAGCTTGAGGATATGACGGCCCAGAACCAATAAGCGGCACGACCGAAAAAAGAGATACGGAAAGGCCCGGTTACGTGACCGGGCCTTTTGATGTTTGGAAAACTTTCTGAGCGCGGCGCTATTCGCTCCAGTCGTGCACATGCACGTCACGTCCTGAGTGGCCTTTCAATATCTTGGTGGCCAGGTCTTCGTGGTCTTTGTCGCGGGTGCGCACCCACAGCAGAATGCCGCCGTGCCGCACCTGATTTTCATAATATTCCTTGTGGTGGTTGCTGGCACGACGGGCCAAGATCGTTCCGATCACAGCCGCCGGGCTGCCGCCGATCGCGACAGCCGCGATTGAAGCGATCAGCCCGCTGGCCGGTGTTAACAAGGCCGTCATCGCGATGGCAGAGCCGACAAAGAAGAAGCCCCCGGCGATTGCACCCTCCAACTCGCCCATTGCTTCTTCCGAGACAAAAATTGCCCGGGGTGCGCGTGGATCATCCTCAAGCTCGGGGGCTTGCCAGAACGCTGAGCCAAGTTTTTCTTCCAGCACGTTTTGCTGGGCCAATAGGCTGATGTCTGAATGGTGAAATCCCACGCTGCGCAGGTCATATACGGCCGCTTGCAGGTCTTCGAATGTGTCAAATACGCCCACGGCCTCGGGGACGTTGATAACGGTAACTTTCTTTTCTTTTTCGTGTTCTGTCATGATAGAATGCCTTTTGATTAAACATGTGCCGTTGATAAAGCAAACGGGCTTGGCACGTTCCGCTTTGTTCACCCGTCAGGGACCAAGCAACAGCAGAACTGTTCCAATTACGATGCGTCGAGTCAACGAAACGTCGCCGCGCAAGGCGGGTGCCAGCGGGGGGCATTTGGCCAACAGAGGCAAAGCTGAGCCGATGACAGCGATTACGCCGCCATCGTTATTACTCGGCGGCCACCGCCTTGGGATCAAGCAGGGTGACAATATCCATCATGATCGTGTTCAGCTCGAAATCCTTGGGGGTATAGACGCGGGCCACCCCCATATCACGTAGGCGTTTGGCATCTTCTTCGGGGATAATGCCGCCCACGATCACCGGCACGTCGCCCAGACCGGCCTCGCGCATACGCGCAATCAGGTCCTCGACCAACGGGATGTGACTGCCAGACAAGATCGACAGGCCCACCACATGCGCCTGATCGTCGATGGCGGCGGTCACGATTTCTTCGGGCGTCAGGCGAATGCCTTCGTAGGAAATATCCATCCCGCAATCGCGGGCGCGGAAGGCGATTTGCTCGGCCCCGTTGGAATGGCCGTCAAGCCCCGGCTTGCCGACAAGGAATTTCAAGCGGCGGCCCAGCTTGTCGCTGACTGCATTTACCGCTTCGCGGATATCGTCCAAGCCTTCGGTCTTGTTTGACGGGCTGCCGGACACGCCGGTCGGGCCGCGGTATTCGCCATGCACGCTGCGCATCTGTGCGGCCCATTCGCCGGTGGTGACCCCGGCCTTGGCCGCCTTGATCGAGGCGGGCATGACATTGCGCCCCTCGGACGCGGCGGCGCGCAACTCGGCCAGCGCCTCTTGCACCGCTGTCTGGTCGCGCTGGGCGCGCCATTCGTTCAAACGGCCAATCTGATCGGCCTCGACTGCCGGGTCGACAACCATGATGCCGCCATCCTCGCCCATCAGCGGGCTGGGTTCGCCTTCGGTCCATTTGTTGACACCGACAACGACGGTTTCATTGCGTTCGATCTTGTTCAGGCGGTCGGCGTTGCTATCGACCAGCCGCGATTTCATATATTCGATCGCGTCCACCGCGCCGCCCATGCTGTCGATATTGGCCAATTCGTGCCGCGCGCCGTCTTTGAGGTGTTCAACCTTGGCATCAACGGCGGGGTTTTCGTCAAATAGATCATCAAATTCCAACAGGTCGGTTTCATAGGCCAAGATCTGCTGCATCCGCATGGACCATTGCTGATCCCAAGGGCGGGGCAGGCCAAGCGCCTCGTTCCACGCGGGCAATTGCACGGCGCGGGCGCGGGCCTTTTTCGATAGGGTCACGGCCAGCATTTCAATCAGGATGCGGTAGACGTTGTTTTCCGGCTGTTGTTCGGTCAGGCCAAGCGAGTTAACCTGCACCCCATAGCGGAAGCGACGATACTTGGAGTCTTCGACGCCGTAGCGCTCGGCGCAAATTTCATCCCACAGGTCGACAAACGCGCGCATCTTGCACATCTCGGTCACGAACCGGATGCCGGCATTCACGAAAAAGCTGATACGCCCGACGAGACGCGGAAAATCCTCGGCGGGGACGCGCGGTTTCAATTCATCCAGAACGGCGGTGGCGGTGGCCAGCGCAAAGGCCAGTTCTTGTTCCGGTGTCGCGCCGGCCTCTTGCAAATGGTAGGAACAGACGTTCATCGGGTTCCATTTGGGAATATTGGTATAGCAATATTCGGCCACATCGCCGATCAGCTTTAACGATGGTTTCGGCGGGCAGATATAGGTGCCGCGCGACAGGTATTCCTTGATCAGATCGTTTTGCACCGTGCCTTGCAATTGGCTGGTGTCGGCGCCCTGTTCTTCGGCGACGGCGATATACAGCGATAACAACCAAGGCGCGGTGGCGTTGATCGTCATCGATGTGTTCATCTGCTCCAGTGGGATATCGTCAAACAGGGTGCGCATATCGCCAAGGTGACAGACCGGCACGCCGACTTTTCCGACCTCACCCTTGGCAAGCACATGATCGCTGTCATAGCCGGTTTGCGTGGGCAGATCGAACGCCACCGACAGGCCGGTTTGCCCACGCGCAAGGTTTGACCGATAGAGCGCGTTCGAGGCCTTGGCAGTTGAGTGGCCCGCGTAGGTGCGGATAAGCCAGGGGCGATCCCGTTGCGGTTCGTTCTGCGTCTGCGACATTGGCGGGCCTCGTGAATCAAGTTGCGCAATTTTGTTACGTCAACGCGTTTTTATCTGGAATAATGTGGCGCTGTCAATTCGCTGCATTGCGGCATGGGGCCATTTACCACGCCGTCAAACCCTGTATTGCTGTGTGCATGGGTAAGATGGTCGAAATGCCGCTTTGGGCGCTGATCCTTCTGATCGCCTTTGCGGCGGTGACTTTTGCGTCGCATTTTCTTTTCCCATCGGTGCGCTGGTTTTTCCGGCGGCGGATGGAACGGGCGGTGGCCAAGCTTAACGAAAAGCTGGAACGCCCGATCGAGCCGTTCAAGCTGGCGCGGCGGCACGACATGATCCAACGACTGATTTATGACCCTGAGGTCAGCCGCGCGATTTCCGATCACGCGCAGGCCGAGGGAATCCCCGAGAACGTGGCCTTTGAAAAGGCGCGGCGCTATGCGCGTGAAATCGTGCCGGGGTTTTCCGCCACCGCCTATTTCGGGTTTGGGATACGGGTGGCCAAATGGCTGTCGCGCAGCCTGTATCGGGTTCGGCTGGGCCATTTCGACGAGGCCGCGCTGGCCCAAGTGGACCGCAACGCGACGGTGGTGTTTGTGATGAACCATCGCTCGAACATGGATTACCTGCTGGTGACATGGCTGGCCGCCGAACGCTCGGTCCTGTCTTATGCGGTCGGGGAATGGGCACGGGTCTGGCCCTTGTCGCGATTGATCAAGTCGATGGGAGCCTATTTCATCCGCCGCAAATCGCGCAACGAATTGTACCGCCGGGTTTTGGCCCGTTATGTGCGCATGGCGACAGATGGCGGTGTGGCGCAGGCGGTATTCCCCGAAGGCGGGTTGAGCCTTGATGGCGGGTTGGCGCCGCCCAAGCTGGGCATTTTGAAATATATTGTCGAAGGCCGGGCAGGCGACGCGCGCGATGTGGTCTTTGTGCCGGTTGCTCTGAATTACGATCGGGTGTTCGAGGATCAGATTCTTGTGGCCGCCGGACAGCGTGGCGACCGGCGGTTTCGGGCGCGGATCAGTGTGGTGGCACGATTCATCCTGCATCAGCTGTGGTTATGGATACGCCGCCGCTATCATCGGCATGGCTATGCTGCGGTGAGTTTCGGTGCACCGGTCTCATTGACCGAGTTCGAGCGCAGCAAACCCGGCGCGGATGTTGAGGTGCTTGGCGAGTTTCTGATGAAGCGGATCGGGCAAGAAGTGCCTGTGTTGCCGGTGCCTTTGGTGGCGCGGGCGATGCTGCGGGCAGGCGTTCCGCTAAGCCGGGAAGATCTGGAAGGCCGGGTCAACGACATGCTGAAGGGGCTAAAGAAGGCCCACGTGCACCTGCCGCGCGACGATATTGCCTATTCGGTTGAGGTCGGCCTGCGTACTCTGACGCGACGTAAAATGGTTGTGGAAACAAACGGCTGCTTTGCTATCCGCTCGCAAGACACGCCTGTTTTGGCCTTTTATGCCCGTTCAATCGCGCATCTTTTCTGCGATTGCAGCACGAATTCCGCCTAATTTCTGCAACTGCTGGGTCATAAAATTACAAAAATAGACCCCACGGCATTGCATTGTTGCGTGATGAATTGTATCCCGGCTGGCACACTGGCGATTCTGCATCGCGGCAAAGGACACATTTTAGGAGACTTGGAATGGCTCTGGACACTGATACCGGGATTGCCCCCTACGACGCACCCGAGAAAGATCTCTACGAGATCGGTGAAATGCCGCCCCTCGGCCATGTTCCCAAGCAGATGTATGGTTGGATTCTCCGGCAAGAGCGCCATGGCGAACCCAACGAGGCGCTAAAGGTTGAAGTGGTGGATACCCCCGAAGTGGGCAGCCATGACGTGCTGGTTTTGGTGATGGCGGCCGGTGTTAATTACAACGGCGTCTGGGCCTGCCTCGGCACCCCGGCCTCGGTGTTTAATCAACACAAGGCCGAATATGCGATCATCGGTTCGGATGCCGCCGGGATCGTCTGGGCTGTGGGCGACAAAGTCACGCGTTGGAAGGTCGGCGACGAAGTTGTGGTTCATTGTAATCAGGACGACGGCGACGACGAAGAATGCAACGGCGGTGACCCCATGCTTTCGCCTTCGCAGCGAATCTGGGGCTATGAAACCGCCGATGGTTCTTTTGCGCAGTTCACCCGCGTGCAGGCGCAGCAACTCATGCCGCGCCCCAAGCACCTGACATGGGAGGAGTCGGGCTGCTATACCCTGACCCTAGCCACCGCCTACCGTATGCTCTTTGGTCATGAACCGCATGATCTCAAACCCGGCCAGGATGTACTGGTCTGGGGCGCGTCTGGCGGTTTGGGGTCTTTTGCCATCCAGTTGATCAATACCGCCGGGGCGAATGCGATCGGCGTCATCTCGGATGAGGACAAGCGTCAGTTCGTGATGGATCTGGGCGCCAAGGGCGTTTTGAACCGCAAGGATTTCGATTGCTGGGGCCGTTTGCCAGAGGTCGGAACCGAGGAATACAAGACATGGTTCGGCGAGGTGCGCAAGTTCGGCAAGGCGATTTGGGACATCACCGGCAAGGGCAACAATGTCGACATGGTGTTTGAACACCCCGGTGAGGCAACCTTCCCGGTCTCAACATTTGTGGTCAAGCGCGGCGGCATGGTGGTGATCTGCGCTGGCACGACCGGCTATAATTGCACCTTCGACGTGCGCCACATGTGGAGCCACCAGAAACGCCTGCAAGGTTCTCACTTTGCGCACCTCAAACAGGCTGCCGCAGCCAACAAGCTGATGCTGGACCGGCGGCTTGACCCTTGCATGTCGGAGGTTTTCAGCTGGGCTGACCTGCCAGAGGCGCATATGAAAATGCGCCGCAACGAGCACCAGCCAGGCAATATGGCCGTGCTGGTGCAAGCGCCCAAACCGGGCCTGCGCACCGTTGAGGATGTGATCGACGCCGGAAAATAACCGCCGCATCGAAAATAGGATGGCATCGCGCCCGCGAATCGGCAGTCCCGATCGCGGGCGCTTCGCGTTTCCATTGGCTGATTATTGACAATCAACGGGTTAGTTCGCGCGACCCCCACTATTTATGGGGAGTGAAAATGCGTGAGTTATAAAAAATTATTACTCGTGGTATGGTTGTGTTAACCTTTCATTAACCCGGCGGGCGGACAGTGGACATGCAAAACGAATGGATACTTGACGTGCTTGCCGATCTGAAAGGCTTTGCCGATCAGAATGGTATGACCGCCCTCGCAGAACAACTGGCCGATACACGGCTGGTGGCGGGGGCAGAACTTGCGCGCCTTGAAAAGGGAACACCGGCGGATGACCGCAGCCTTACCTTTGCGGCCCGACACGATGGACAGCATGTTCAAGGCGCTGGAAGGCGCTTCTGAACTGTCTGACCTGCAACAGGTTATCGAGACGTTTTGTGATCATTTCGGCGTTGACCATGTTGTGTATCACTGGGTCAGCGGCGCGGGTGATCAATATGGGTGCGGAACTTATGCGCCTGAATGGGTGCAGCGTTATCTTGACCGCGAATATCTGCGCGTCGATCCGGTGGTTCAGGGCTGCTATCAGCGGTTTCATCCCGTAGATTGGAAGCGTCTGGATTGGTCCGGCAAAGCGGCGCGCGCTTTTCAGAAGGATGCAATCGCGCACGGGATCGGCAACCAAGGGTATTCGGTTCCGGTCCGTGGGCCGAATGGGCAATTCGCGTTGTTCACGGTAAGCCATAATTGCAGCGATGAAGATTGGGCTGCATTCACCGAGGCGCACCGCCGTGATCTGATTTTGATCGCGCATTACTTCAATCAAAAAGCGCTTGAGTTGGAGCCGGATCGCCAACCTGAACCGTCACAGGCCTTGTCACCGCGTGAAGTCGATGTGATGACGTTTTTGGCCATGGGATACAGCCGCGCACAGGTGGCGCAAACCTTGGCCATTTCCGAGCATACTCTGCGCGTTTACGTGGAGTCCGCACGTTTCAAATTGGGGGCGTCCAATACGGTGCATGCGGTGGCGCGCGCGCTAAGTCGTGGCCTGATCGTCATCTGACGCATTTCTGGAACACACCGCATTTAGTTAAAATTCAATAAGGATACCATGCGCTTGCTAAGGGCGCTCTTAACCTTGGGTGTCTGACCCTTCCGGCAGTTTACGGAGGGTTCGGAATGCTACGCTATATTTACGGAAATCACTTGCACCGCTTTGCCCGCCTGCGCGACGACATGTTTCGCGACCGGGCAGATCAGTTCAAGGCCCGGCTGGGCTGGGACGTGTCGGTGGATGACAATGGGTTCGAGCGCGATGAATACGATGCGCTGAACCCGCTCTACGTCATTTGGGAGGGGCCGGACGGTCGGCATCAAGGCTCGATGCGGTTTTTGCCCACCACAGGGCCGGTGATGATTAACGATCATTTCAGTCACCTGCTGAACGGCGATACCGTGCAAAGTCCCGATATCTGGGAATGCACCCGATTTTGCCTGTCGCGCGGCGCGCCATCACGGGTGGCGGCGGCGCTGATGTTGGGCGGGGGTGAGATCATGCGCCATTTCGGGATCACCCAATTCGCGGGTGTTTTCGATGCGCGGATGGTGCGGATTTACCGGCTTATTGGTTCCTCGCCGACCGTTCTTGGCAGCGAAGGCGGGGGGCGTGACCAGATCAGCGTTGGGCTATGGGCGTTTAGCGATGCGGCGCGTCATCGGGTGGCACAGCGCGCCGGGCTGTCGCCTGCGCTGTCCGACCTGTGGTTTCGTCGCAGTCTTGGCAATGCTGCGCCGCTGCGTTTGACTGCATAAAGGCCGCGTTTCGGCTCTGGTGCATGGCGGGGCGCTTGGGTAGGGTCGCGCCATGCAACAAACCGCGCTGACCTACTCCCCCGATCAGGCCGAGGCCCATGATAGCATCGCCGAGATGCTGCGCGCCGCGGGTGTCGATTTGACCGAAGGCATGGTGATGCCCGCCCGCGAGGGCGTGTCCAAGGTGATGGGCGTGACGGGCAAGGCCGGATCGGGCAAGACCCTGCTTTTGGCGGCGTTGACCCGCGCGATGGAAGAGGCCGGGGTCGAGATCGTCTCGGGCGATTGGGAGGGACGCAAACGGCGCGACCGGCGCACGCTGGCCATTCTGGCGCCCACCAACAAGGCCGCCAGCGTTTTGCGGATGCGCGGTGTGCCTGCCACGACCATCCACCGTATTCTTTATACGCCAGTCTATCACCCGGAATACGAAAAGATCGCCGAATGGCTGGCCGGCAACGGCGAACGCCCCGAGATCGAGGAACTAACCGACGCGGCGCTGGACCGTGCATTGGCATTTTATCAAACCAACAAATCAGTGCCCGGGGCCTTGGCGGCCGCAGGTTTGCGGGGCAGCGATTTCATCACCGGCTGGAAACGCCGCGAAGAGCCGTTGGATATCGGGCTGGTTGATGAGGCCTCAATGCTGGATGACCGGCAGTTCGAGGACTTGCAGGAGATTTTCCCGAACCTTTTGCTGTTCGGTGATCCGGCACAGTTGGCCCCGGTCAATCAATCCGGCTCGATGGTGTTTGACAAGCTGCCCGATGGCGCGCGGCTGGAATTGCACCGCATTCACCGGCAGGATGCCGATAATCCGATCCTTGATCTGGCCCATGCCTTGGCCGATCCCGCACTTGGGTTCGAGGATTTTGAGCAGATGGTGCAAGAGGCCGCGCAGCGCGATGACCGCGTGCAATGGGCGCAGCGGGTCGAGGTGGATTTGATGGCGCGCAGCCCGGTCTTGGTCTGGCGCAATGCCACGCGCATACGTTTGATCAATGCGTTCCGGTCGGTGCATGGCGCGCCCGAGGATGCGCTGCTGGAAGGCGAGCCGCTGATTTGCGACGGGATCGAATTGCCGCTGAAGCATCGCAAGAAACGGCTGGACCTTGAGGCGCGCGGCCTGATCAAGGGTGCGCAGGTCATTTATCTGGGGCCGGGCAAGAAACCGGGCTTTTCGCGCCTGCATGTGATTGGTGCAGAAGATCCGCGTGTCAGTGCCGCCAGCATCGTGAAAGTGGAAAAGCCAGACGAGGAAGAGCCGTTCATTCCATTCGCAGCCCGCATGGGGGCGACGTTCTTGCACGGGGCGGCGGTGACCATTCACAAGGCGCAAGGGTCACAGTGGCGCGATGTGCAGGTGTTTGCCCCTGATCTTTACGCCGCCGCCCGGATGGGCCGGACCGAGGCAGGCCAACCCCTGTGGAAGCGGTTGGCCTATGTCGCCATCACCCGCGCCGAGGAACGCCTGCATTGGGTGGTGCGCAACCGGCTGGCCAAACCCACCGGGCCGTTGCGCGTTGATGATTTGCGCGCGGCGCCGGTGCCTCTGACGCTGGAAGCGCAAGAGGAGTCTGAAGTATGAAAACCATCCTGATCACCGGGGCCAGCGCCGGGATCGGCGCAGAATGTGTGCGTGCCTTTCTGGCTGACGGCTGGCGCGTGGGCTGTCTGGCGCGGCGGCCTGATGCCTTGGAGGAGGTGGCGCAAGGCCATGCCAACGCGGTGATCCTGCCCTGTGACGTGACCGATAGCGTGGCGGTTGAGGCCGCGTTTGATACGTTCACGGCACAGATCGGGCGGCTTGACGTTCTGTTCAACAATGCGGGCACCTTCGGGCGCGCGGCTTTGATTGACGAGCTGGGCCATGAGGACTGGCGGCAGGTGGTGGATGTGAACCTGAACGGGATGTTCAACTGCGCGCGTGCGGCCTTTGGCCGGATGCGGACGCAAGCGCCACAGGGTGGGCGGATCATCAACAACGGGTCAATCAGCGCGCATACCCCCCGCGCGCACTCAGTAGCCTATACGACAACCAAGCACGCGATCACCGGGCTGACCAAAAGCCTGTCACTGGACGGGAGGCCCTTTGACATTGCCTGCGGTCAGATCGACATAGGCAATGCCCGAACCGAATTGCTAGAGGGGATTATCGCCGCCAATCCTGACGATCCGCCGCCCACGATGGACGTGGCCGAGGTGGTCCGTGCGGTGCTGCATATGGCCAACATGCCGCCCGAGGCGAATGTGCAGTTCATGACGGTGATGGCCACGAAGATGCCCTATATAGGACGCGGCTAAACGCAAAAAGGCCCGGCGTGCTGCCGGGCCTTTTCAGGATAGGAAGGGGGCCGGTTATCCGGCCTTCTTGATCTCCACCGAATGCGGGTAGGGGATAGAGATCCCGTTCTTGTCGAACGCCTCTTTCACGGCTTTTGTCATCTCGAACTTGATGTCCCAGTAATCGGCGGCGTCACACCAAACCCGCGCCGTCAAATCAACGCTGCTGTCGCCCAAGTTGGTGACGCGCACCCAAGGTTCTGGGTCGTCATGCACGCGGCTATCGGCGCGGGCCAGATCAAGGATGATCTCCATCGCCTTGTCGGCGTCATCACCGTAATCAATGCCAAAGGTCATATCGACCCGGCGGGTGGAGTGGTGCGAAAAGTTGGTGATGATCGCGCCCCATGCCTGCCCATTGGGGACGATGACCTGCACGTTGTCCGGTGTAACCAGTTCGGTGATGAACAGGTTCAGGTCTTTGACCGTGCCGGACGTGCCGCCGATATCCACATATTGACCCAATTTGTAGGGCCGGAAAAGGATCAGCATGAAACCGGCCGCCAAATCGCTGAGCGTGCCTTGCAGGGCCAGCCCGATGGCCAGCGTCGCCGCGCCCAAAACCGCAACAAGCGAGGTGGCTTCGATTCCGAAAATGCCCAAGACCGCGATCAGGACAACCAGCAAGATGGCCCATTTCACAATCGAGGCCACGAAATTGCCAAGTGTGTCGTCAATCCGCGGGTTTGCGTTCACCTTGCGACGGATAACGCCGCCGATGATGCCTGCGATTATCCAACCGATGATCAGAACGACAAGCGCTTTGACCGCACTTATAACAAGCGGCGCATAAGCACCCAATGTATCCATAATAGCTTCCATAAAAGCCCCCAAAAAACACCGGGGGCCCAATGCTCCCCTTACCAGATGCGCACCTACAGCGCAGTCAGCCTGCCCTCTAGGTTTTTTTTGTCAAGAATTTCCCCGAAAGCGGGGGTTAACCGGGCAGTTGCCCTTCCAGCACATAGTGCAAGATTTTTACGACCTGCTCGGGCTCGCGTGCCATGGCTAGCGCAGCGGCGTTCACTTCTTTCAGGGCGTGGTCATGCTCGGGCGGTTGCAGAATGATCAGCGATTTACCAAGAGCACTGGCATAGCCCGCATCAAACGCGGCGTTCCATTGCTTGTATTTGTCGCCAAACCGAACCACGACCACGTCGGCATCCTCGATTCCTTTGCGCGTGCGGATTGCGTTGACCATCGCGCCTTTGTGGTCGTGCCAATACTTGTCATCCTCAGCCCCAAGGATCGCCACGCCGCAATCGTCGCTGGCGGCATGATCGGTGACAGGGCTGTTGAATCTCACATCAAGGCCCTTGGCCCCCTCGACGATGCGTTCGCGCCAATCGGTGTGAATTTCGCCGGAAAGATAGACGTTCAGTGTCATGGGATCCCCCTAGATCTGGTGATGCAGTGCGGCCTAGCCGCGCAGGCTGCCGCCGGTGGCCTTTTCGACCTTTTCGACGATCTTTTTGCTGACCGCTTCGATATCAGCCTCTTTCAACGTGGTCTCGCTGGGTTGCAAGCGCACGGTAACGGCCAGTGATTTCTTGCCATCGCCAAGGCTGCCGCCGATGAATTCATCGAACACGCGCACATCGTCGATCAGCGCCTTGTCAGCACCTGCTGCGGCGTTGACCAGCGTCAGCGCTTCTACCTGCACATCCACGACAAAGGCAAAGTCACGCTCGACCGCTTGCAGGTCACGGATTTCCAATGCGCCGCGGCTGGTGGTTTTCTTGCGTGGCAGCGGGATTTCGGCCGGGAACAGGGTAAAGGCCACGGCCGGGCCTTTGACGTCCATCTGTTCCAGAACGCGGGGGTGCACTTCGCCAAAAATGCCCAGCACCTTTTTAGGCCCGAGGCAAATGCGCCCGTGACGTCCGGGATGAAACCATGCGGGACCATCACGCAGGATCTGCACCTTTTCAGGGGCGCCAAGGGCGCTCAGAACGGCCTCAGCGTCGGCCTTGGCATCGAACAGGTCCACGGCGCGGGACGCGCCATGCACGTCCTTGGGTCCGGTGCGGCCAACCAAAAGCCCCGAGATCTGCGGGTGCTGTTCGTCGGGGTCGCCGCCATGAAAGGCATGGCCCACTTCGAACAGGGCAAGGTTCATTTGCCCGCGCGCTTGGTTGCGCGCTGCGGCTTGCAACAGGCCCGGCAGCAGATCGGGGCGCATATGGCTCATTTCCGAACTGATCGGATTGGCCAGCATGCTGGCATCATCGCCACCGCCGAACAGGGTGGCGCTGGTGCTGTCGATGAAGCTGTAGGTCACACATTCGTTATACCCAAGCGCGGCACTGGTGCGGCGGGCGATCTGTTCGCGTTTTTGCATGGGCGACAGAATGGGTTTCGGCACGCCAAGCTGCGCACGCGGCAGGGGCTTGCCAACCAGCTTGGTCAGCGATGCGATGCGCGCCACCTCTTCCACCAGATCGGCCTCGCCCATCACATCGGGCCGCCATGTGGGCACATGCGCCATGTCCCCTTCCAGTTTGAAGCCAAGGGCGGTCAGGGTGCGGCGCTGCTCGGCCTCGGGGATGTCCATCCCCACCAGCGATTGCACGCGCGCCGGATCAAGCCGATAGGCGCGGCTGACATCAGGCACCTCACCGGCGGTGACAACGCTTGATGGCTCGCCGCCACACAGATCAAGGATCATCTGGGTGGCAAGGTCCAGCGCGTCCATGTTGAACGCCGGGTCGATTCCGCGTTCGTTGCGATACCGCGCGTCGGAATTGATTTTCAGGCCACGGCCCGTCGTTGCGATCTGGATATGATCCCAAAGCGCGGCCTCAAGAAAGACATTCACCGTGTCTTCGGTGGCGCCGGTGGCCAGCCCCCCCATGATGCCGCCAATGCTTTCAATGCCCTGATCGTCCGAGATCACCACCATGCCGGGGGCGAAAGTGTAGTCCTTGTCGTCCAGCCCGGTCAGCGTTTCGCCGCCTTGCGCGCGGTGCACACGCAAATTGCCTTGAACCTTGTCGGCATCAAAAACGTGCAGCGGGCGGTTGCGGTCATAGGTGAAGAAATTGGTGATATCGACCAACGTCGAAATCGGGCGCAGCCCGATGGCGCGTAGGCGGTCTTGCAACCATTGTGGCGACGGGCCGTTCTTGACGCTGCGGATCAGGCGACCGCCAAACAGATCACAGCCGTTTTCGCGCGTGTCTTCGTCGATGCTGATGGTGATCGGGCAGGGAAACTGGCCTTCGGTCCGGGCCTCGGGCGCGGGTTTCATCTGCCCCAAGCCGCGCGCGGCCAGATCCAGCGCAATACCGCGCACGCCCAAGGCATCGGGGCGGTTGGGGGTAATGGCAATCTCGATCACCGGGTCCACCTTGGCCGGGTCATGGTCGGCCAGCCAGTCGGTGAATTTCTCACCCACCTCGCCCGAGGGCAGTTCGATGATGCCGTCATGTTCTTCTGACAGTTCCATCTCGCGCTCGGAACACATCATGCCATGGCTTTCGATGCCACGGATCTTGCCGACGCCGATGGTGGTGTCGATGCCGGGTACGTAGACGCCGGGGCTGGCGATGACCACGGTGATCCCCTCACGCGCATTGGGCGCGCCACAAATGATCTGCGTCTCTCCTTGGGCGGTGGCCACCTGACACACCTTCAGCTTGTCGGCATCGGGATGCTTTTCCGCTTTCAAAACCTTGCCGATGGTAAATTCCGACAGACGGGCGGCCGGATCGAAGATCTCTTCGACCTCAAGCCCCAGATCGGTCAGCGCCTCGGCGATCTCGGCCACACTGGCCTCGGTTTCAAGATGGTCTTTCAGCCACGACAGGGTGAATTTCATCAGATGTCATCCAAGCAAGAACTACGGTTGAACCCGCGTTTAGCCCATCTGTGGCACAGGGAAAACCCCGCAGCGCGTGGCAATCGCGCCCGGCTTCATTGTTCCTTAAATACTCAAAGGGGCTTATTCATCGTCGCGGATGATGTCGGGCACGCCAAGGCGGTCGATCAGGCGGTTGGTTTCGCGTTCGACCAGCCCGATATTGCTGTCGCGCACCGTGGGCAGCAGGGCGCGGGCGCGGCGCACCTCGCTGTAATCGACCTCGGCGGTGATCAACTCGGGGTCTTGCCCGGCGATGGCCAGCGGATGCCCGAACGGATCAAGAATGCGCGACCCGCCCCAGAAATTCAGATCAAGTTCGGGGCCGACCCGGTTCACCATGACCGATGGGGCGCCATACATCATCGAATAGAAATGCATCGTCGCGGTCCAGCCAGAGGGGTTGTCGAACGCATCGCCCACCGCCTCGATCCCGGAACTGATCGGCGCGACAAGCAGTGTTGCACCATGCAAAAACGCCAGATGCGTCAGCGCCGGGTTCCAAAGATCGGCGCAGATCAGCAGGCCCAACCGCCAATCGGCGTCAATCTCATGCGTGTCCACAAAGCGGCCCTGCGCATAGTATTTCGTCTCGATCAACTTGCCGTAGGAGGGCAGGTTGATCTTGCGGTGGATATAGACCAGCTTGCCGTTCTTGTAGACGCCGGCAGCATTGTAGAACTGCGCGCCGGGGCCTTCCTCGATAAAGCCCACGATCAGGATCATGTCACCTGCGGCGCGGGACAGCTCTAACAGGCGGGCATCGCGGCTGTTCATGGTCACGTCCAGCAGGTTTTCCGCGCCGTAATGGCCGACCAAGGACAGTTCGGGAAAGACCAGAAGATCGGCCTTTTGCGCCTTGGCCGCATCCAGCCATTTGTGATGTTCGGCAAAATTGGCGTCCAGATCGCCGATGGCGCTGGCAAACTGGGCGGCGGCGATGATCAGGCTGCGGGGCATGGGCGGGCGTGTCCTGTGATGTGGCAAAACAGGCAAAGCATGGCGCACGGGGTGGCGTCAATCGTGGCCGTTTTCTTGAAAAGAAAACGGAGCGGAATTTTTATAAAATTCCGTCCTGCCCTTACTAACGGTTGGCACCCTTTTGCGCGGATTCAAGGGCAAAGCCCGCCGCGCATCGACGACGCGCCCCCACGCTGCGGCGATTTGGCTTATATCATGCGCTACATGTATCGAGTGGGTTTTTAATGTCCCAGTTTCTAGATCATCGATCTTGTTGATCGTTTATTGTTTGCTGATGGGGGGAGCTAGTCGATGGTGAAACGTCGCGATTGAAATTGTCCATTGTCATGTTTGGCTGAGTGAGCAGTAGCTCAGTTACCACAAAAGTTATCAGCGAGGCTAACACACCTAAGGCAAATGAGAGGTAGCGTTCCTTTGCTGCCTCTCGCTTATCATTTAAGTAAAGAAACCCATTTGCTTTCATATATATCTTTTCGTTAAGCATACTGCTGCCGTCCACTGTACAGCCGTCGTAAGTCACGGACCCATCTTTTGAGCGTGGCAAAGTTTCTATATAAAGACTTTTGGCTACTGCATATTCTCTCATGTTTTCAGCGCCTTCGGGAACTGAAATATTATATGTCAGGCCAAGAAGTTTCGCTTCGACTAAAAGAGCCAGCGGATAAAAGTCGTGTGGGCCGCTAGGATCTGCACAAACCATCTGCAAGGCGTCTTCCACCGACATTTCAGGTCTATCCGCAAACCTCGATAGAATGTTAGATGACGCTTTATCTAATTTCATTCTTACCCTCGATGGTTTTTGGGCTCACCTACTCAACCCGCCCCGCACCGTTGGCACGTCCAGCGAGGCAAAGCCGTAGTGGCGCAGCCAGCGCAGGTCGGAGTCGAAAAATGCCCGCAGGTCGGGAATGCCGTATTTCAACATCGCGATCCGGTCGATCCCCATGCCAAAGGCAAAGCCTTGCCACGCCGCCGGGTCGATATTCCCGGCCATCAGCACCTTGGGGTGCACCATGCCGCTGCCCAGAATCTCAAGCCAATCGTCGCCTTCGCCGACTTTCAGCGTGCCACCTTCCCAGCTGCACCGGATATCCACCTCGGCCGAGGGTTCGGTGAACGGAAAATGCGACGCGCGGAAGCGCAGATCAACGCCATCCACCTCGAAAAAGGCTTTGACGAACTCTTCCAATACCCATTTCAGGTTGGCCATCGAGATGTCTTTATCAATCGCCAGCCCTTCGACCTGATGGAACATCGGGGTGTGGGTCTGGTCATAATCGGCGCGGTAGACGCGACCGGGGCAAATCACGCGCAGCGGCGCGCCCTGCGCCTCCATCGAGCGGATCTGCACCGGGCTTGTGTGGGTGCGCAGCACATGCGGTGGGCGGTCGTCGCCTTCGGCGCGGTGCATATAAAACGTGTCCATTTCCGCCCGCGCGGGGTGATGGCCGGGAATGTTCAGCGCGTCGAAATTATGCCAATCGCTTTCCACCTGCGGGCCTTCGGCCACGGCAAAGCCCATATCGGCGAAA
>DATFJQ010000025.1:0-2891 GCA_035269125.1 Roseovarius sp. | reverse complement strand
CACCAGCGCATAGACCTTTTCCACAGGGATACCAAAGGCCAAGGCCATATCACGATCGGCTTGCGTGGCGCGCATCAGCAAGCCGATACGGGTGCGTGCCATCATCGTCCAGACCCCGCCCAGCACTGCCGCCGCCGCACCGATCACCGCCAGTTTATAGGTGGTCGTGGACAGCCCCCATGGGTAATACGTCTGCCAGCCTGCATCCGTGCGTTCGATCCATGGCAGGGCAATGCGTTGATTGAACGGTGCCTCAACCGGGCGCGCATCAGGGCCGTAGGTCATCAGGGTCAACTGCTGAAGAATATACAACAAACCGATGGTGGCGACGATCGTGCGCTCGGGGTCATAGTTCAGGCGTTTCAGGATCGTCATGTCAGCCATGGCCGCCAACGCGCCCACCAGCACCGGCGCGACGATCAGCGCCACGGCAAAGCCGATAGCAGGATGCCCGCCCACGCTGTTGGCGACCCACCACGCGATGACGGCCCCCAACATGAAGAACTCGCCATGTGCGATGTTCACCACGCGCATGACGCCAAAGACCAGCGATAAACCAACAGCCGTCAGCGCCAGAACGGCGGCTGTCACTGCACCCTCAAGGCTGGCCAGCAGGATATAAGGACCGATCTCCATAGTGATCAAGCCATGCCCCGGCGCGCGCCGCAGGGCAAGTGCAAAGGTGCGTTATCCGCCCTGCCGCAGCACACGGAACACAGCCGAAGCGCCCCAACCCGCGGCAATCGCAATGGCCAAAGACATCAAACCATAGATCAGCGGTTGCTGACGCGAAAGGCTGTATAACCAGCGTTCCAGCCCAACCTTTCGCACGTCGATCGCAGCTTCGAATTGCGAGACCACATTGCCGCCACGCGTTAGAAAAATACGGGTCTGGTATTCGCCTTCAGTCAGATTCGCGGGCAAGCCGATTTCCGTTCGGAACAGGGTTTGCTCATCCAGTGCAACTTGACCCTCCAGCATTTGATAGGCGTCGCTGTTCTGGCGAATACGGATCAGGGCATCGGTAAAGGCCTGCGCATCGGCAATAGATCCCGGCGCGCCCACCGACCGGATGGCCCGCCCGATGCTGATCTTGTGGCGCAGATCCTCGACATTGGACAAGACTTGATCCAATGGCCCAGTCGTTGCCACCGCATAAAAACTGGGCGCGGCGTCGACCTCAACCGCATCGGTATTGACCCAAATTCCCAAAACACGCTCTTTGCGGCGCACTGTCAGCGGCTGCGACGGGCCAGAGATTGCCACGATGACATCCAGCGGCTCTTGGGGAATGGGGGATTCGCGTTTGACCGCGCCGAAAACCAGAATATCCGAACCCTCAAACGTGGCGGTGATCCGGACCCGATCACTGGACAGGCCCAAAACAACCTCTTCGGCGCGCACAGGCAAGGCAAGCAGACACAGCAGAAAGACCAGCCGGACCAGCATCCTAATGCCCCCCAACCGCGCCGATGGAATACAACTCGGACGGTTGGATCAGCAGATCGAGGGCCAGTTTGAAACACACGGCCAGCACCATGATGGCCAGCAAAATGCGCAATTGCTCCGCCTTCATTCGCGTCCCGATCTGGGTTCCGATTTGCGCCCCGATCACGCCCCCCACCAACAGCAAGACCGCCAAGGCGATATCGACGGTATAGTTCGTGGTGGCATGCAACAAGGTGGTGAACGCAGTGACGAAAATGATCTGAAACAGCGAGGTTCCAACAACCACCTTGGTGGGCATACCCAGCAAATAGATCATCGCGGGCACCATGATGAAACCACCGCCAACGCCCATGATCGCCGCCAGAATGCCAACTGCCACCCCCACCAGCAAGGGTGGTATCACGCTGATATAAAGCCCGCTGGTGCGAAACCTCATCTTCATCGGCAAACCATGCACCCAATTGTGCTTTTTGCGCTTGGGAACCGCTTTGCCCGATCGCGTTTGCCGGATCGCGCGCAGGCTTTCGACAAACATCATGCCGCCGATGACGCCCAGAAACGCGACGTAGCACAGTTTGACCAGCAGATCGACTTGCCCCAACGACTTGAGGTAGTTGAACAAGATCACCCCGATCCCTGCGCCGACAAGGCCGCCGATCAGCAACACCGTGCCCATTCGTAAATCGACAGTTTTGCGCCTAAGATGCGCCAACACGCCCGAAAACGACGAGGCCACGATCTGGTTGGCTTCGGTTGCCACCGCAACCGCGGGCGGGATGCCGATGAAAAACAAAAGCGGGGTCATCAAGAAACCACCGCCCACGCCGAACATGCCCGACAAAACGCCCACCAAGCCGCCCAACCCCAAAAGAAGGAAGGCGTTCACCGAAACCTCGGCTATGGGCAGGTAGATTTGCATGCTTGTTCCTAGCCGCAGTTTCGTTGTGTTTGCAAGGTATTGAGCGACACAGATCAGTGCAGGGCTGATCAATTTTTCAAAACTGGACCTAGATTTCGGATTTTCCACAGTCAAAGGGCGTATCAGTAAGATCACGCCGCAGTATCAACGCATCCACTGCCGTTTGGTTTGGGCGTGGATAATACCCCTTGCGCACAGCCGCCTGCATGTAGCCTGCCACGCTGTAAAGGCGCCTTGCGGCGGTATTGTCGTCCGCCACTTCAAGGAACGCGGATCGCGCCCCGCGCTTGGCTGCCGTCCTTTCGAATGTGGCCAGACACGCACGCGCCACGCCTTGGCGTTGCGCCTTTGGATCAGTGGCGATGGTCAGCACCTCGGCCTCGTCGGCGATCACACGGCCAAGCGCGAATCCCCGCGCATTGCCCACGGCAAACACCACGGGACTGGCCAGTAAATCGGAAAATTCCGCAGCCGACCACGCCCGCCCTTGCCCGGCAAAAGCGCGGGCATGCAGTGCCGCCAT
>DATFJQ010000024.1:0-7656 GCA_035269125.1 Roseovarius sp. | reverse complement strand
CAACCCGATGCTGGCACAAGCATGGCGGGCGCAGGTGATCACGCTGCTGCCAACCGCCTTTCCCGGCGTTCTGGGCGAAAGCCTGACCGGCAAGGCGTTGAAGGACGGGTTGTGGCAGCTTGAAACGATTGATCTGCGCCGCTTTGGCGAAGGCAAGCACCGCAATGTCGACGACACACCGGCAGGCGGCGGGGCGGGCATGGTGCTGCGCGCGGATATCATGGGACAAGCGATTGACCACGCCCTGCACGACGCCCCCAAAGACGCGCCGTTGATATACCTCAGCCCGCGCGGCAAACCCTTTGATCAGGCGATGGCGCGCCGGCTGTCGCAAGCCCCCGGCGTTACGTTGATTTGCGGGCGGTTCGAAGGGCTGGACCAGCGGGTGATCGACCACTACGGCATCCAAGAAGTGTCTTTGGGCGATTTCGTCCTGACCGGAGGCGAGATTGCCGCTCAGGCCTTGATTGATGCAACAGTCCGACTTATACCGCGCGTGCTTGGGAATCAGGCGTCCACGGAAGACGAATCGTTTTCCGATGGCCTGCTTGAACATCCCCAGTACACGCGACCAGCCACTTGGAAGGGCCTGCCGATCCCCGAAATTCTTCTTTCGGGTCATCACGGGAATATCACTGACTGGCGGCAATCGCAGGCCGAAAGGCTGACAAAGGAACGACGACCTGATCTCTGGCGGGCTTACTGTGCGGCGCATGGTAGGAACCCGGACGAAGACCAAGAGCTCTGAGGCGGCAGCAAACTTTGCGGGAAAAACCGCAAGCATATAGGAGAAATAGCGATGGATCTGATCGCTCAACTGGAAGCCGAGCAAATCGCAGAGCTTGGCAAAGAGATCCCGGACTTCAAGGCCGGTGACACAATTCGTGTCGGGTACAAGGTCACGGAAGGCACCCGTTCGCGCGTGCAGAACTTTGAAGGCGTCTGCATCAGCCGCAAGAACGGCGAAGGCATCGCCGGAAGCTTTACGGTGCGCAAGATTTCCTTCGGTGAAGGCGTGGAACGCGTATTCCCGCTGTATTCAACCAATATCGACAACATCACTGTGGTGCGCCGTGGCCGCGTCCGCCGCGCCAAGCTGTACTACCTGCGTTCGCGTCGGGGCAAATCCGCCCGTATCGCCGAGGACAGCACATACAAGCCCAAGAAAACCGGCAAGTCGGCATAAGGAGCGGCACGATGAAAAAAGACACCCACCCCGATTACCACGTCATCGACGTCAAACTGACCGATGGCACAATCGTGCAGATGCGCTCGACCTATGGCGCGGAAGGCGACACGCTTTCGCTGGATATCGACCCCTCGGCGCACCCGGCATGGACCGGCGGCAGCTCGCGCCTGATGGACACTGGCGGCCGCGTTTCCAAGTTCAAGAACAAATACGCCGGTCTGGGCTTCTAAAGCTTTACCCGCGATACAAGATTGCAG
Organism: Roseovarius sp.; assembly: GCA_035269125.1. Taxonomy (GTDB): domain Bacteria; phylum Pseudomonadota; class Alphaproteobacteria; order Rhodobacterales; family Rhodobacteraceae; genus Roseovarius. The sequence continues at coordinate 6,210 of DATFJQ010000024.1, read as the reverse complement.
CGCCGCCCCATGGGGCGGCGTTTTGCGTTTCAAGCGCATGTCCTGACGCGGAAAGACGCCACGGTTTAGGCCGCAAAAAGATGGGCTTTCAATGCGCTTGCGATCAGACTGTGGCTTTCCAATCAAGCGCCTCGCGGATAATGTGCCGCTAACAATGCAGCCCGGATAAGGGACAGGGGAACACACATGGCGCATATTATCGTCGTCGGCAACGAAAAGGGCGGCGCGGGCAAATCCACAGTGTCGATGCATGTGGCCACGGCCCTTGCGCGGTTGGGGCACAAGGTCAGCGCGCTTGATCTGGACCTGCGCCAAAAAACCTTTGGCCGCTATTCGGCAAACCGGGCCGCGTTTTTGGAAAAATCCGGCCTCGACCTGCCCAGCCCCTATTACCATGACTTGCCCGAGGTGGATCAATCCAGCCTCAAACCCGGCGAAAACGTGTATGATCGGCGGCTTTCGGCGGCTGTCGCGGAGCTGGAGCCTGACAGCGATTTCATCGTCATCGACTGCCCCGGCTCGCACACACGGTTAAGTCAGGTGGCACATTCGCTGGCCGATACGCTGATTACCCCACTGAATGACAGTTTCGTCGATTTCGACCTGCTGGCCCATATCGACAGCGACGGGAAAAAAATCATCGGCCCATCGGTTTATTCTGAAATGGTCTGGAGCGCCCGGCAGTTGCGCGCGCAGGCTGGCCTGAAACCCATTGACTGGATCGTGGTGCGCAACCGTCTTGGCGCGCAGCAAATGGTCAACAAAAAGAAGATGGGCGAAGCGCTGGACAATCTGGCCAAGCGGATCGGCTTTCGTGTCGCCCCCGGCTTTAACGAACGGGTGATTTTCCGAGAGCTGTTTCCAAGAGGGCTGACCCTGCTGGACCTCAAGGATGTCGGCGTCAAACAGCTTAACATCTCGAACGTTGCCGCCCGGCAAGAACTGCGCGAGTTGATCAAGGCGTTGGATTTGCCCGGCGTCGAGGCGAAGTTCTAAGGCATCTTTGCAGCAGGTTATGCCTGTCATTCGGTGATTGCGATAAACGCGTTCGTGCGGCCGTTTTCCTTGATCAACTGATACAAGGTTTTCGCATCATCCGGATGCAGGCGCACGCAGCCCGCCGATGCGGGCTGGCCCAACCTATCGACCTGTGTTGTCCCATGAATGGCGAAGTTTCCCCAAAAAAAGATCGACCACGGCATCGGCGCATTGTTGTAAAGCGTCGAATAATGCATGGGCCGCATCGACTGCACGGTAAACATGCCTGTCGGTGTGAATTTACCGGGGCGCGCGGTGGAAACCGGCCATGTATGGGCCGCAGCCCCATCAACGAACACGGTCATTGTCTGCTCGGACAGATCTATGCGCGCCTCAACCTCGGCGGCCCAAGATGGCGCTGCGACCGTCAGCCAGAGTGCAACCAACCGCCACATCAAGCGGTCATGTGCCGCGCCCGCGCGCCCCGCTCGATGGCTGCCGCATGCAGGCGATCAATATCCAGTTCGTATCGGATTTCTTCAAGCAAACGTAGCTCGGTATGCTGGATCATCCCATCGGCGGCCGCCACATCGCAGGCCAATGCATAGGCCGTTTCGAACAGCGTTTCAGGCAGGTTATCACGCACCAGACCAAACAGCGCGTCCAGCCCATCCTCGACACTGAACAGGTCAAACACTGTTTGCGCCATCACGTTCATCCGGTCCAGATCATAGCTGGCGAACACCGGCAAGTTGTTGACCGCCGCCTCGATCTTGACCAGTTCGGCGGTGCGAATCTGCTCATCCGACGCAGAGATTGCGATCATCACCGCCACAAGGCAGTCCTGAGGCGTCAACGGGTGCGGAATTTGATCGTTCATCATGCGTCCTTTCAAAGGCTTGTTGCAGCGCAGAATATTGACTGTGCCGCGCCTCGGCAATAGGAAGCGAACGACCTTTGGCGCGCCAATGCGCAAAGGAAAACACGGGAATACGCACATGTCAGAGATACGCGAAGCAGCGATGAGTTCGAAAGCCTGGCCTTTTGAAGAAGCGCGCCGCGTGCTCAAACGGTATGAAAAGGCGCCGCCGGAAAAGGGCTATGTCCTGTTCGAAACCGGATACGGGCCGTCAGGCCTGCCGCATATCGGCACCTTTGGCGAGGTGTTACGCACAACGATGATCCGCCATGCATTCGAACTGATCAGCGACATCCCCACCAAGATGATCTGTTTTTCCGATGATCTGGATGGGATGCGCAAGGTGCCCGGCAACGTTCCAAATCGCGACATGCTGCAAGAACATTTACAAAAGCCGCTGACCAGCGTGCCTGATCCATTCGGCACGCATGACAGTTTCGGCCACCACAACAACGCCATGCTGCGCCGTTTTCTGGATACGTTCGGGTTCGAATACGACTTCATCTCGGCGACCGATTTCTATCGCACCGGCCAGTTTGACGAGGTGCTGTTGCGCGCCGCCGAACGCTATGACGATCTGATGGCCGTCATGCTGAAATCGCTGCGCGAAGAGCGCCGGCAAACCTATTCGATCTTTCTGCCGCTGCATCCCGAAACCGGCCGTGTTCTGTATGTGCCGATGAAAGAGGTGAACGCCAAGGATGGCACCATCACCTTTGACGACGAAGAGGGCCGCGAATGGACGCTGCCCGTCACCGGCGGCAATGTGAAACTGCAATGGAAGCCCGATTTCGGCGCCCGTTGGGCCGCGCTTGGCGTTGATTTCGAGATGTATGGCAAAGACCATTCGACCAACACACCAATATACGACCGCATCTGCCAAATCCTTGGCTGGAAAGCGCCCGAGCATTTCACCTATGAACTGTTCCTCGATGACACCGGGCAGAAGATTTCCAAATCCTCGGGCAACGGGATCAGCATTGACGAATGGCTTAGCTATGCCTCGACGGAAAGCCTGAGCTATTTCATGTATCAAAAGCCGAAAACCGCCAAGCGGCTGTATTTCGATGTGATCCCCAAGGCGGTGGACGAATATCACCAACAATTGCGCGCCTATCCCGATCAGGATGCCAAGGCGCAGTTGAACAACCCGGTGTATCACATCCACAACGGCGACGTGCCCGCAAGCCGCATGGTGGTGCCGTTCTCGATGTTGCTGAATCTGGCATCGGTCGCCGGGGCTGAAGACAGGGAAACGCTGTGGGGCTTTATTCGCCGCTACGCACCCGAGGCCAATGCAGAAACGCATCCCGATCTGGACGCCGCCGCCGGGTTTGCGGTGCGTTACTACAATGACTTTGTGAAGCCCGGCAAAACCTACCGCGCCCCCACCGATCTGGAACGTGAGGCGCTGGAGGATCTGCGCGACCGCCTGAAAGCATGGGATGGCGCGGCGGATGCCGAAGAATTGCAGGGCATCGTCTTTGCCTGCGGGCGCGAACGGTTCGACCCGATGCGCGACTGGTTCAAGGCGCTGTACGAGGTGCTGTTGGGCGCTTCGCAAGGGCCGCGCTTTGGCGGGTTCATCGCGCTTTATGGCGTGGATGAAACCGTGCACCTGATCGACGATGCCTTGGCGGGCAAGCTGGCATAAATTGCGTGATTGCGGGGGGCGTGGCGGCTTGCTAGGCTTCCCACAACCGCACAGGAGGCATGGCATGATCCGGACAGCAGCGATTTCCCTTGGGCTTGTGGGGCTGGTTGTGGCCTGCGCCAAGGCCCCGTCGATGCCCGAACCGCCTGAGGGGCAGGCCCTGTATCAGGCGAACTGCGCGCAATGCCATGGCATGTCCGGCACCGGCGATGGCGAATGGGCGGCGGTCATGCAGCCGCGCCCGTCTGACCTGACCAAACTCAGCGAAAATAGCGCATTCCCCCGTGCCCATGTCCTGAGCGTGATTGACGGCTATGACCGCACCGGGTTGCCGGGGCAGGAGATGCCTGAATTTGGCCTGCTGCTGGAAGGTGACACCGTGCCGGTGGATGTGGGCGACGGCGTGTTCACCCCGACGCCACGCCCCTTGGCGGCCCTGTTGGTGTATCTGGAAAGCATCCAACAGTAACAACCGCGCCTCAAATCCGGCAGATCCCCCTAAGCTGCGCGCCCTTCCACGGCAGCAGCACGGTGCCCGGTTGCGGCAGATCGGACATTGGGAAGGCATCGCTTAGCATATCGCGCAGGCGCTGTGTGCGCGGTGCGTCCGGGTCCAGCGTGGCGCAGCAGACATATTCCTCGACAATACTGGCTTGCTGTTCATAGCCATAGTCCAGCAAATCCGGTGTGGTGGAAATATCGAACAAATATGGGTCATCGCTGACCCGATGTTCCCGCGCCGCGCGCAGCGGCGAATAGCCGGTTTGCCGCCGGTTCTGCCATTGCCAGACATGCACCATTTCATGGGCAAAGATCATCGCGTGAACAAGGCTCATGAATTCGGGGTAGCGTGGCATGTAATCGGGTTCGTACCAGTCCTTGGCGAAAAATACCTTGTTGTGCACCACCACAGCCGCCGGGGCCACGGTGACGATGGGGCTTGTCGGCTCGGGCAGGATACGTTCGCGGCAGGTCAGGCGCGGGCGCTTCTGGCGCGGATAGGTCATCTTGCCGATCAACGCCCCATTAACCACGCGGATGCGGTCGGTGTTCAGGCTATCGCCGTGCAAACGGCTGGCAAAATCAGCCTCGGTCGGGGTCAGGGGCCGCCCGCACGCGATCAAAAAGAGGGGAACAAGAATCCAAAGCCAGCGCATGGATCAGACCGTAGCAAGAGATACCCAGCCCGCACAGTGGAAATCACGGCGCGGCAGGCCAGATCAGCCCTGCACCATCACCCGGAACGAGCGCGGATCTTCAAAAAGCTGGTGAACCTTACCCGCGTCCAGCACCCGCGCCAACGGCTCCGGACGTCGCCGCAGGTAGCGCTTGCGCAGGTCAAGACAGATCACACCTCCATTTTCCAGCGTTTGCACCATCAGATCGGCATAGTCATCGACCGGATAGTGAAACCCGCAGGAATAAAAGCTGTGGACCATATCCGCCGACAGACCCGGCAGTTTGCCCGGTTCCTTGAGGGGGTTAAGGGTGGCCACCTTGGTTTTGGCCGCGCCGTTGGCATGCAGCAGCGCCTTGGCCGCCGCAAGGCTGGCATAGCCACTGCCGCTATCGGCCCAGCCGTGATATTGATCATCCGTGTGTTCGATATCGACCAGCGTGAAGCGCGGTTTGAAATCGCGTTGAAAGAACAGATCGGGCAAGGCGTGGCCACAGCCGATATCAATAAGCGATTTGGGCTTGATCCCTTGGGTATCCAGATAGGTTTTTACCGGATGATAATCACAGGCTATTTCCAGAAGCGCGCCGTTCAGAATGTCATCGCGGCGGGTGGCGGCCTCTTGCATCAGGGGGGCGGCATCGCCGTCCATATAGGCCTTGCGGGACAGGGCCGAGATGTTCTTGGTTCGCTGAACACCGATCAGGGCGACATCGTGATCGCTCAGCCCATCGGTTTTAAATGCAAGGTGGGCAACATCCTCGGGCGTTGCCAAGGCTTCAACAGCGGTACGGTCTAACATGAAACGGCCTGTATCGTGGTTATTTTGCCAGACGGTAGCAAGGTTTCACCCCCCGCGCACGGGTTTTATTGGGGCCATGAGCGCGGGGCAGGTGCGCAATGGGGGCCGGTGCGCAATGAATGCGCACCCTACGAAGCCGCGCGATGGCCAGACCGTGGGATGGCGGCCGGCGTTTATTCGTCGTGCTTTATGGTGGCGGTGTCCGGAAAACTTTGACGGGCGCACAGGCGCGGAACCAAGGCCGAAGGCCGCCGCGCCAAAGACGACGCGCCCCGTCGCCCCAGAGGGGCGCCGACATGATGGTGGCACGCCTTCGGTGTGACGCGGCGGATTTTGGCGTAGCAAGTCGGTAAAAGACGCGCGATTGCCAGACCGCGGGGTGGCGATGCCCCGTTTGAGCCTCTTTGATTTATCTATGAAACTGTCGGAGAACATTCAAACGGCGCGCTGACGTGACCCAATCGCCAGCCCGGGGGGCGGTCTGGCGATCGCGCGGCGGGCCTGCGGCCCTTGATTCCGCGCCGGGGTGTGCCTTTCAGGCTCTATCTTGAAACTCAAATAAGTTACTGTCTGGCAGGGGATTATTTTCAGATCGCATTGAAGCCAAGTAGTTCGCCAGCAAAGTCAAATGCGGTGTGATCTTTTTTGTTTCAAATACCTCACCATAATCTGGCTTATCT
>DATFJQ010000023.1:0-9463 GCA_035269125.1 Roseovarius sp. | reverse complement strand
GTCTGCCGCCCCTCACCGCGCGACATGAGCAGCGGCATTTCCGATGTGGCCACCGCATGGGTCGCGTCATCGGGCAACACGGCTTCTTCGGCGATGACCTCGAAATCGGCATCTGCCTCGACAAAACGCAGGCGCACACGTCCGGCCAGTTCGGCATCGTTGCCGCGGGTCTGTTCGATCACCCCGTCCAGCTCCGGGTCGCGCACCAGCCGGTCGGGATCAAGCACATGGTCGGCCCGCCCGTCGCGCATCCGAAACTGCAAGACACCATCGCGCTCAATCGCGTCGAACCCGTAACGCAGCATCAGAGGTTGCAAGGCGCCGCGCGCCTCTTCGACCTGATCCACCAGATAGCCGCGCAGATACCCGTGCAGCGCGCTGGTATCCGTGACCTTGGGGGTAAGCCCCGCACGCGCCGTGACCTCATCAACCACCGAGGCCAGCGTGCGCGCGCAAACACGCCCATTCAGCCAATGACCACGCCCGTAATTGTCGCCATCGCTCCACAAGCCGCGATTGTTGGGAAAAAACGGGTAAGGCCGCGCATCCCATGCCCAGGCACAGCTGTGATCCCAATCCAGCATCGGGCCACCGTATTCGTCAGACAGCGGATTATGCGCCGGATCGATCCAATACCCGGCCATTGCGCGCAGATATTGCAACTGAATCAACTCATCCCGCCGCCCTGTCGAATAGCGCGGCAGGCTGGATTCGGATGATTTGGCATCCAAAAACTTGTTGGGCTGGTTGCTGCCCTTGTCCACCGCCGCACAACCATATTCGGTAAAACGGATCGGTTTGGATTGCGGCACCCATCCGGTGGGCGTGTCACTCCGCACGCCATCCACCCGTTCGTGATGCCAGTTTGCCCACCAATTGCGGATATCCTTAAAGCGCCAAACCCACGGTTCGTTATGCGCGTCATCGCTGATCGGGGTGCGAATTTGCGCCGCACGCGCCTCGGGCGAATGATAGAACCAGTCATAGCCCTCGCCGCCTTCGATATTGGCTTGCAGATAGCCCAGATCGTAGATTGAAGCAAAATCCTGCGCGTCGCGGTGGTAATGACCCTCGCGCCAATCTGAAATTGGCATGTAATTGTCGATCCCGATGAAATCGATGTTGCCATCGGCCCATAGCGGATCAAGGTGAAAGAACCGGTCGCCATTACCGGGCTGATAGCCGAAATACTCGCTCCAGTCCGCCGCATAGCTTATTTTGACATCCGGCCCCAGCAACGCGCGCACCTCGGCGGCCAGGTCAATCAGCTGCGCGACCGCCGGAAAACTGTTGCCCGCCCCCCGGATTTGAGTCAGCCCACGCATTTCCGAACCGATACAAAAGCTTTCGACCCCGCCCGCCGCCGCACACAAAGCGGCCTGATGCAGAATGAACCGGCGATAGCCCCATTCCTCCGGGCCATCATAGCGCACTGGGCTGCTGGCCGGCCGGGACACGCCATAGATCAGGCCCTGAGGGCTGGTGCCATCTACATCTTCCGCCGGGTCTGCCGCGTCTCCGATCTGGAAATCCGCGGCACTGGCCGTGCCAAAGAACGCCGCCACTTCGGCCTCGGCGGCGGCGGTGCCGTCGGGGCTGCCGGGCTGCCCCGGCGCGGCCGAACTGGTGATGCGCCCGCGCCATGGCAAGACCGGCTGATCACCCGCGTCACTATAGGGGTCAGGCAAGCCATTGCCCTGCATCTGGTCCATCAGGATGAAGGGGTAATACATCACGTCCTGGCCCGCGTCTTTCAACGCCTTGATCGCCGCAACAACCGACAGGTCGGCAGGTGTGCCCCCGTAAACCTGCCGCCCCTCTGCGTCCAACGGCACAGTCATCGCCTGTTGCCGGGTCACGCCCCCGGCCATCCATGGCATGTTCGAGGCGTCATACCGCTTTTGTTCGACTTTGGGGCGAATATCACAAGATCCACAGCGCAGATCGTCGCCGAACCAGCTGACAATCAGCGACACCGTCCGGCAGGCCGGCAATTCGCCGGTCAGGCTTTCCAAAGAGGTTGCAAAATCAGACTTGCCCGACGGTGAATTCACATTCACCAGCCCCTTCGACCAGAACCCGTAATTCATACGCACAGGCTCGGGCGCCAAGGCGTATTCACCGCTGCCGGGCAGCAGCGCAACACCGCGCATGGCCTGCGGTGGATCCAATTCGGCCCCCGGCTGGCCGGGCTGTGCGGGGCGCATCACCTCGAAGGTGAATTGCGGAACACGGTTGCCGAACTGCGCCAGCGCCAGATCCTCGATCACGACATAGGCCGTGCCGCGATAGGCCGGTACCCGGCCTGCCCCTTCCACGGCTTCCATCTTGGGGTCGGGCATCTGATCGGCGGTGCCGCGATAGACCCGCATCGACAGCTTGTCGCGTGCAATCTCTTGCCCGTCGGCCCAAACCCGGCCAACATGAGAAATCTCCCCCTCGCAAAGCGCAATGGCCAAAGACACGGAGTAGCGGTGCACAATCTGCGTCGGCTGCGGCGGGCGCGCGCCCTTGCCGCCACCACTTCCGGCAAAGATGAACACCTGTTCGCGAAACTCAGTGGCCCAGATCATTTGCCCCGAGACACGCATGCGGCCATGCACTTGCGCAATCGCATCGCCCTCGCCCGCGCCGGTCAGGCGCAGCCGCTTGACCTGTCCGGTCTGCACCGTTTCCGAGCCCTGGCCCATCAACCGTTGATCAATCGAACGTCCAATCACCGCCCCCGCAAAGCGGCCCGCTGCCGCCATCGATAGGCCCAGAACCGTGCCACCGACCGAGCCGCCAATCGCCGCCCCCGCCGCTGAAAGAAGTATCGTCGCCATGACCTAGCCCTCCTCGGGAAATGAAAACCGGGCCACGATGCGCCGCGCCCATGGCGGCGTCAGCGGGCTTTCGACCACCGCGTGACCCGAATATGCGTGAATGAATGTGGCCCCGGCCCCAACCCGGCCCGCGATCCCCAAATGTTTGGCCACAGCGCCGTCGCGCATCCGAAACAAAAGCACATCCCCCGGCGCGGCATCATTGACCGGCTTGGGCTTTAAATGCCGATGCGCAGCGCGCCACAGAACCTCGTCGCGCGACGGTTCAGACCAGTCCATGCTATAGGCAGGCGGGCGTTCGGGCTCGTGGCCCAGAACCTCGCGCCAGACGCCCCGGATCAGGCCCAGACAATCGGTGCCCGCGCCCCGGCAACTGGCCTGATGGCGATAGGGCGTGCCGATCCAGCCGCGTGCGACGTTGACAATACGTTCTGATTGCAGGCTCATCCGCGACGGCTCCCGCCGTTCAGAGTGCCTGCACGGGCCGGATCGGTGATTGACCAATCGTCGCCAGGAATATCCGGAAAGCCTTGGAAATTGAGAAGGTTTTGAAATTTCAGGCGGCAGGTGTCCATGCGCTTGTCACAACCCGCCGTCAGGCGCAGGTGATCACCGGGGGCAATCGCCGCGCGCAACGGGTGCCAAAGCTCGATCACCCGCGCACCGCCATCATTTACGTCGCGCTTGATCGCCCCGCTCAGGTCAATGGCCGCCCCGCTTTGCATGCGCAACAGACCGTGGCGGAACCACCCCGCGTCAAACCCATTCAAAGCGGCAAAGCGGAACACGCGCCGATCCTCGACCTCCTCGACCTGCACATCAGCGAAATAGCCCGGTGCCTGCGTATCGAACCCACAAGCCCGATCGCCCAGAACGGCACTGCATGGCTTCTGATAGACCCGCCCCAAAGGGACGTTCAGCACATCGGTCAATCCGCGCAACTCGGCCTCGAACGCGCCACCGGCGCGGCGCAACTCTCCGATACTGCCGCGAAACTGCAATTGCCGCTGGCTGACATCGGCCCAATTGACCAGCCACGCGCGCACCTCGGCCCCGTCAAAGCGGCCCGCCTCGATGTCATCCTCGCGGATCGCGGCATCGTTCAGCGCACCCAACGCCTCGGTATTGTCCACCGACAGGCCGGTGCTTTGTTGCAGGGCCAATGCACTTAGCCCGGTATCGGCTTTGAATTCGATCCCATCAAAAGCCAACCCACAATCGTGATCGGTAAACCCCATCGTCACACCGTCGCGCCGTGTAAGCGCCCAACAGCGGCAGACCGTGGTGATGCCGCTTTCCAGATGCGCCTTGAAGCCTGTGTTCAATCTGCTCATGCCCGCACCTCGATGATCGGAACATTGGGCACGTCGCCGGCCTGAAAACTGGCAAGGCTGGTCTGGATACGGTCGGTGTCAAACCGCACCGGCACATCAAATTCGAACCCTGCCGTGATCTCTACGCCATCATCTGGCGGGTGCACGAAATTGACGGTGCCTGTGGTGTCGTCCACTGTATAATGAACACCGTCCTGCTGCGCCTCGCCATCCAGCCCGATGCGCACTGTCCCCGTCACCGGCTTGGTGATCGGCCGCACATAGCTTTGCCCGCCCGAGCGGTAGGTTTTAACCAATTGAAAAGCGGCCGTCATATCGTCGCCATAGGCGATGACCTGATCGCCTATATCCGGCTCGGCGCGGGCACCACAGGATTTATAATCGGTCCAATCCTTCCAGCGAAACCCATGGATCTGCCCCTGCCGCGCCTCGAAGAAGGCGATCAGAGTTTCGATGTCATCGAGGCTGCGCATCGCTACGCCCGCATCATAACGCCGCCGCGAATGCCGCCATGGCGTGTTGCGCTCTTCATAGCCATTGGCCAGGGTGACCACATCAGTATGCCGTTCCGGCCCGCCAACCGAGCCGAAGCTGAGGCTGGCGGGAAAGCGTATCTCGTGAAATGCCATGGTTGATCCCTCCTATGGCTTAGCGATTGCGCCCGCCGCGTCCGATAACGCGGCCAAGTTCGGCAGCGATCTGCCCTTTTGAGCGGCGAAACCCCTCGGTGTCGGGCGTTTGGATGTTCATCACCACGTTGACCGGCGCCCCACCGCCCCGCGCCTGCACCCCCAGCTTGCCGTCAGGGCCGCGCGACAGCGGCATGATCGCCTCGGGCCCGGCCTCGCCCATCAATCCCATGCCGCCGCGCATCGGAAAGGTGACCGGCCCGCTGACGATGCCGCCATTGGCAAAGGGCTGCACCCGGCCTTGGGCAAAGCTGCCACCTTTCGCAAAGGGCAAAAGACCCGACATCAGACTGCCCACCCCGTCGGCCAGCAAGCCACCGAAATGATTACTCACCGGTTTCACCGCCGCATTGAAGGCCGCGTTGATCATCGTGTTGGCCATCTTGTCCAAGGCTTCGCTCAGGCTATCGCCCTGTACCACCAACCCGCGGATGGCGCGGCTCAGCCCCGTGCTCATACCCCGCTCAAGTGTGGCCACATCTTGGCCCGCCTCGGCAAAGCCTGCGCGCACCCGCGCCAGTTCCCCATTGAAGGCCGCCGCCATGCCGGCGGCTTGTCCAAGGTTGTCATCCAACGCCTCGACCTGCGCATCCAGATCATCCAATTGTTCCACCGTCACACTCCTTTCGTGCTTGGCCACCATCGGGATAGGCCGACAACAATTCGTCCAGCCGCCCGCGTTTCAGCGGTGCAACGCCCCCCGGTTGACCCAGCATCAATTCCAGCTCGGCCGGGGTCAGCGCCCAGAACTCTGCCGGGCACAGGCCCAGCCCCCGCAGGCCCGCGCGCATCAATGCGGGCCAGTCCACTGCACTGCTCATTCGCTCACACCCGGCGCCATAAAGGCCCGCGCCAGCAACTCGGCCGCCGCGCGTGCCGCCCCCATCGGGCCGCCCTCGATCTCGGCGCTCAGCAAGTCCTGGGCGCTGCCGCGCCATCCGCCGCCACGCAACCCCGCCACAATCAGGCGCAGCACGTCACGGCTGGCAAAGCGGCCGCTCTCGAACCGCTCGACCAGATCAACCAGCGTGCCGTTTTCCAGCCCTGCCTCCAACTCAGCCAACGCGCCCAGTGTCAGTTTCAGCACGTGGCGCTGCCCGTCGATGACCAGCGCCACCTCACCTGTCCAAGGGTTCGCCATCGGTTTACGCCGCCGCCGTAAAGGTCAGTTGCCCCGCCGAAGCCAACGACAACTCATAGGTCGCCTCTCCATCATGGGTGCCGGCATATTCGATCGCCGTCAGTTGGAACGGCCCCTCGACCACACCGAAATCGGGAATTACAACTTGAAAATCGGGCACTTCGCCGTCGAAAAAGATCTGCCGGGCGCGCTCGTCGCTGGCCGCATCGCGAAAAATGCCCGAGCCACTGATCGCCGCCGATTTCACGCCCGCGCCCTTCAGCAATTCGCGCCAGCCACCCGCCGATTCAAGGCTGGTCACATCAACGCTTTCGGCGTTGAAGCTGATACGCGTGGCCCGCAGTCCCGCAATCGTCTGAAAATTGCTGTCACCTGTCAGGTCGATCTTGACCAACAGGTCTTTGCCATTCTGAACCGCCATTTTGTTTCTCCACTTCTTTTGGGATTAAAAACTGTCTTGCGTGCGGGCCCGAAAGGTCAGGTCAATCCGGCGCTCAGCGCCGGTGCCTTCCCGCCGTGCCCGCGCGCGGTAAAAATTCAAGGCCACCAGATGGCCGTGCCCAAGGGTCAGGTCCGCGTCACTCAAGATCTCGCTGATCGTGGCGGCCACTTGCTTGGCCGCATGAAAGCCCGCCGCGCTGGTGATCACCGACACGGTCAACCGATGCCACGCGCCGCCGCCGCTGCCGTCTGCGCGCGCACGGACGTCCTCGGGGCCCAATGTCACGTAGGTTTCGGGCAAGCTGCCCGCTGGCACCGCATCAAAGATCGCCGCGCCCACCAGCGCCGCCAAGCCTGTATCGCTGGCCAATCGTTGGTAAACCGCCTCTTGCAAGGCCGCCGCCGCCGCATAGCTCATGGCACCACCTCCTCGGTTGCGAAACAGGTCAGAAACCGTGCCTGCGCATCGCGTTCTGTGACCGCCTCGATCCGAAACAGCCGCCCGCCATCGCGAAACCGTTGCCCCGCACGCGGCCGCGATGGCGCACCTTGCGGTGCCGCGCGCACCGTGATGCGAAACCCGGTGACCGAAAGGCTGACAGCCTCACCGCCACGCTCGCGGCCTGTGCGGGGCGTCACCTCGGCCCAGATTATGCCAAACTCTTGCCATTGCTCGGAAAACCCCCCGGCTCCATCAGGTGCACGCACCGGGCCTTCCAGCACCAGACGCTTGTTCAGGGTGATGCGGCCCCTCATGACCGACCCCCGGCAAACAGGCGCACCGTGCGATAGCGTTCGATCAACGCGGTCACACCAAACGGCATGCACCCATCGCTCAGCGCGGTCTCATCGCGATATTCGTAGTAATGCGCGGCCAGCAACAACACCGCTTGGGCCAGATCGGCAGGCAATCCGCCCCAACTGTCAGCATAGCCCGCATCAAAGACGATTTCCGCCGTGCCGCCCGATGGAATATAGGGCAACACCGCGCCTCTGGGCCGAAGGACAGGCCGCTGCATATCGGTCTCAAGCGTATAGAGATCCGGGGCAATCACCTCTTCGCCTTCGCCACGATCGCGCAACACCAGCCGCGTGATCTGTGTCACCGGGGCCACCGGCAGGGCCTGCGCCGCCGGATCGCGCCAGCACGTCAGTGTCCATGAAAACGCCCGCCGGATCAGCACCTTGCCGGTGCGCGCCTCAATCGCGGCCATGGCCGCACGTAGGAAACTTTCCAAAACGGGGTCCTGAATGCCGTCATCGGCAAACCCCGTTCCCAACCGCAAATGCGCCCTGAATTCCGCCAGTGGCAATGCGCTCTGGGGCACAGCGGTTTCTTCGATCAACATCATGGATGCTCTCCACAAATCCCGGACCCCTCCGAAGGTTTGGTCAGGCGCGCGCCGCGCCCCGCGTTGCTCGGTCGGAGGGGAGCAGCTGGACAACGCGATTGGGTCAATCGGCGCGCGCCTTGGGGCGGGGCCTTGCGCCCCACCCCGGTTCGCTCGTCCCTTACGAGACGGCGAATTTCAGCAGCTTGATGGCAGCGAAATCGCTGACATCGCCGCCCACACGCTTGGTGGCGTAGAACAGCACATGCGGCTTGGCGCTGAACGGATCACGCAGCACGCGCAGATCCGGGCGTTCGGCCACGGTATAGCCCGCCCCGAAATCGCCAAAGGCGATGGCATCGGCCCCGGTGGTGATGTCGGGCATGTCCTCGGCAATCAGCACCGGATAGCCCATCAGGCGCGCAGGCTCGGCCGCGGCCAAACCATCAGACCACAGGAACCGCCCGTCATTGTCCTTCAGCTTGCGCACCGCCCCGGCGGTTTTCGAATTCATCACAAAGGCCGCGTTGGCGCGATATTGCGCGCCCAAAGCATAGACCAGATCAATGATCGCGTCGGCGCCACCGAAATCCCCGTCAACGCCCGTAGGCACGTAACCCAGATTGCCCCAGGCCCAGACCTCATTGTCGACCGCCGGATGGGTCAGGAACCCCTTGGGCTTGTCCATGCCATCACCGGAAATGAACGCCGCCGCCTCGGCGCGGGCGAACTTGTCAGCAATCCGGCCCGCCAGCCAACCCTCGATATCAAACGCGCTGTCATCCAGCAGACGCTGGCTGGCTTTCGGCAGGGCACTCAGTTCGTGCAGCGGGATGGTGATCCGGTCAATGGCCGGAGTGCCTGTCTCGGTGGTGGGGTCGGTTTCAGTGGCCCAGCCATGGCCCACATCCGAATGATCAATCAGCACGTCAAAAGACGTGGCTTCAACCTGCACCACATTGGCAATCGCCCGGATCGACGCGGTCGAGGCCAACACCGATTTGACCGTCTCGGCGGTTTGCGGATCGACCAGATAGCCGCCATCGCCCGCCACGGCGCTGCTCATCGCCTTGCCTTCCAGTTCCAGCCCACGCAGGCCATCGTCATCGCCATTGCGCAGATAGGCGTCGAAGGCCTTGATATGCGGCGCACCGGCCTCAGCACGGGCCGCCTCGGCGGTGGACAATGCCGGGCGCGCAAGGCCCATGGATTTGCGTTCAATCTTTGTCATCTTGTCGTCCTGTTGTTGAAGTCGTTCCAGAATGTCGGCCCGAAAGCCCGTGAAGTCGCTCATGAATCCCGCCACGGCGGTTTTCACCTCGGCCACCGGAGACAAATCTCCCCCGGTCCGAGACTGTGCCTCGGTTGTGCTCATCGTTTGATCCCGTTTGATTAAGGTCAGTGTGCGGCGCGTAAGTCTGTCAGGTTTGCGCCAACTCCCGGCGGGCGTCCTCAAAGGCCGCCGCCAGATCACGCAGGTCATGGCCATGCAGGGTATCGTCCTTGGCCCCCACCCGCGCACTGGGCAGCATCGGGAAGGTCACCAGCGACACCTCCCACAGCTCCAGTTCCTGCAAGAGCCTGCGGCCCTTGTCGTTCTTGGCTGCGCGAACCGTGCGATAGCCGATGCTCAGCCCGTCAATCGCGCCGGCCGCGATCAGCGCAGCCGCCTCTCGGGCACGCGCAACGCCCTCCAGCAGAC
>DATFJQ010000022.1:0-7282 GCA_035269125.1 Roseovarius sp. | reverse complement strand
CATTGTCTCGGGGGTGATTTCTGACTATCCCATGCGGGGATGCAAGGAAAAACCGGGGCAGGGGCATGGTGCTGATTTTCAAATGGCTGCTGCGGCTGACAGGCGGAGCAATTCTGCTGGCCTTGCTGGCGGTTTTGGGATTGTATTTCCTGCTGTCGCGGTCGCTGCCGGACTATGACAAACGGCTTGGCGTCAAGGGTGTGGACGCCCCGGTCGAGATTGTGCGCGACAATGCCAACGTGCCGCACATCTTCGGCGCGTCCGACGCCGATACGTTTTTCGGTCTTGGCTATGCCCACGCGCAGGATCGCCTGTGGCAGATGGTGACACTGCGTAGAACGGTGCAGGGCCGCCTATCCGAGGTGTTTGGCCCACGGACCATCGAAATCGACAAGCTGATGCGCCGGTTTGCACTTTACGGTCTGGCGCGTCAGTCCGTGGCCGCGCAGGATGAGACCACGCAGCAGGCCCTGCGCGCCTATGCCGCCGGGGTGAACGCCCGCCTGACCGAGATCAACGATCAGGCGCTTGGCCGTGGCGCGCCCGAGATGTTTTTGTTCAACGCACCGATTGCCCCGTGGCAACCAGCCGATTCCATCGCCATCATCAAATTGATGGCCGTCCAACTGTCTGCGCATCTGGAAAACGAGGTGCTCTATGCCCGCACCTCGCTTGAGGTGGAAGACAAGGCACGCTTGGCCGATATTTTGCCCAAGGCGCCGGGCAGCGGCATTGCGGCCCTGCCCGATTATGCCGCGCTGATGCCGGGGGCGGGGGCGCTGCGCCACGCGGCCCTGCCGCAACAGCCACAGCACCCGCTGTCGCCGTTCAAGAAACGCGCCTTTGCGGGCGCGTCGAATGCGTGGGCGGCGGCGCCCGCGCGCTCGGCCTCGGGGGGGACATTGCTGGCCAATGATCCGCATCTTGGTTTTACGGCCCCGGCGATCTGGTATCTGGCGCGGTTGGAGTTGCAAAGCGGGGCCGTGATCGGCGGGACCATCCCCGGCGTGCCGGTGGTGATGACAGGCCGCAGCCATGATCTGGGCTGGGCGATCACCTCGTCCTACATGGACGATCAGGATGTGTTTGTTGAAAAATTGAACCCCGACAATCCCGGTGAATACCTGACACCCGAAGGCAGCAAGCCGTTTCGCAATGAACAGTCGATCATTCGGATCAAGGATGCCGACCCCGTTACCCTGACCCTACGCTGGACAGATAACGGCCCGGTGTTGCCCGGCTCACATTACGATCTTGCCACGATCACGCCGCCGGGCCATGTGGCGGCGCTGTCCTGGACCGCGCTGAGCGAGGCCGATACCACGATGAGCGCGGCCATGGGGCTGATGCGGGCCGCCTCGGTTGACGAGGCGCTGGCCGCCGGTCAGCTTTATGTTGCCCCGTCGCAAAACCTCACCCTTGTTGATCAAGACACCATCGCGATGAAAACCGTCGGCGCGATGCCGCGCCGCAACGCGCAGCATGACACCCAAGGGCGCATGCCCGCGCGCGGCTGGATCCGGCAAAATCGCTGGCAAGGGATCAGCCCCTATTCGGCCAATCCCGAATTCATCGCGCCTGCGGGCGGGGTGTTGGGCAATACCAACAACAAGACGGTCGATCGGCCCTTTCCGCTGCATGTCAGCTTTGTCTGGGGGGATACGCAGCGCGTGCATCGCTGGCGTCGCCTGATGCAAACCCGCCAAGTGCACACGCGCGACAGCTTTATCGAGGCGCAGCTTGATACCGTTAGTTTTACCGCGCGGTCGCTGTTGCCGCTGATCGGCAAGGATCTGTGGTTCACCGGCGAGGCCGCGCCAGACGGCACCCCTGAACGGCAACGCCAGCGCGCGCTTGATCTTTTGTCGGAATGGAACGGCGAGATGAACGAACACCTGCCCGAACCGCTGATCTATGCGGCGTGGCTGCGCGCCTTGCAAGACCGGCTGACGCGCGATGATCTGGGACCACTGGCGCGGGAGTTTCGCCATCCCGACCCGGTGTTTATCGAACGGGTTTACCGCGATGTCGACGGGGCCGCGGCATGGTGTGATGTGCGGCAATCGACCAAGGTGGAAACCTGCACCGATATCGCGCGCTTGGCTTTGGATGATGCGTTGGTCTGGATCAATGAAAAGTATGGGACCGCGTTGGAAAGCCTGCGGTGGGGCGATGCCCATCAGGCCACCCATGATCACCCGGTTTTGGGCGAAGTGCCGCTGCTGCGCTATTTCGTGAACATCCGGCAGTCTACCTCGGGCGGCGATCACACGCTGTTGCGGGGCCGGACCAAAGGCAGCGGCCCCGATCCGTTTCATAACGTGCATGGCGCGGGATATCGTGGGGTATATGATTTCGCTGATCCCGATAGCAGCGTTTTCATCTCCTCAACCGGGCAATCGGGGCATTTTCTGTCGCGTTATTACGATGACATGGCCCAGCTTTGGCGGCGCGGCGAATATATCCCGATGTCGCTTGATCCCGAACTGGCACGCGCCGCAGCCGTGGGCGTTACCGTTCTGGAACCCGCCGGAAAGTAGTGGTTTTACCCCACGTCCAAAGGCTTGCGTGCGATCAGATCGATCAGGGCTGACCGGCCTGAATGGCCCGTGCCTTCGCGAATGTCGCGCTCGTATTCGGCGCAGCGGATGATCTCCCAGCCTTCGAACGCCGCGCGCAGCATGGCCTCGGTATACATGTTTGCCGGGGTGGGCGGCCCACCTGTGCCAAATTCGATTTGCTTGGGCGTATACCCATGCAGCAGTATCAGCCCGCCGGGGGCAACGCTGGTCTTCATCCCGTCAAACAGGTCTGTGCGGTCGTCGGGGCCGACGAACTGAATAAAGATACCTGCGACCAGATCGTAAACCTTCGGCCAGTCATAGCGCATGACGTCCACCTGATGGAACGCGACCTGATCTGCCACGCCATGCCGCTGTGCCAGTGCCTTGGCCTTGGCAATCGCCGAGGGCGCGTATTCCAGCGCGCACACCTGCATGCCTTGCTGCGCCATGAAAACCGAATTGCGCCCTTCACCATCGGCAACCGCCAAGGCGGTTGCGCCCTGTGTCAACAAATCGGCACGGTCCGCCAAAAACGCTGCGGGCTCTTGGCCAAAAACATATTCGGGTGTTGCAAAGCGGTCTTCCCACATTTTTGTCTCTCTCAGCAAAGCGGCCCGAATTGGGCGGGGGATCTGGCCCTCAAGCCGGATCGTTCTGAAACGAAAAACCCCTTGCATCATGCAATGCAAGGGGTCGGGTTTTTACATTAAGCCGTGCGGCTTTGGGCGCTCTGGCATCGCGAAGGTCAGCGGGCCACTGGACCGATCACCATTATCATTTGGCGACCTTCCATTTTGGGCATGTTCTCGACCTTGCCCACTTCCTTGACGTCTTCGGCGACGCGATTAAGCAAGTCGCGGCCAAGATCCTGGTGCGCCATCTCGCGGCCACGAAACCGCAGCGTTACCTTTACTTTGTCGCCTTTTTCAAGGAATTTCAGCACGTTGCGCATTTTAACGTCATAATCATGCGTATCGGTGTTGGGTCGGAATTTGACCTCTTTCACCTCGATGATCTTTTGCTTTTTGCGCGCTTCTGCCTCACGCTTTTGCTGTTCGTATTTAAATTTGCCGTAGTCCATGATCTTGCAGACCGGCGGCGTTGCGTTCGGCGAAATTTCAACCAGATCCAACCCGGCCTCTTCGGCCATGCTCATTGCGCGCTCTGGTGTCACTACACCAACGTTTTCGCCGTCTGCGCCGATCAGGCGAAGTTCGGGGGCGCGGATTTTTTCGTTGGTACGAGGTCCTGTTTCACGGGTCGGGGGCGCGTTATGCGGTCTGCGAGCTATGGCTTTGATCCTTCAGTTGTTGGAATGTTCCGAGGATGCAAGGTAACCGCGCTGCACGGCGCTTTCAAGTTGCAAAATCGGCTGATCTGAGCCGATCTGTTTTAGTTTCCCCCTTGTGGCTTTCTTTTTTAAGCGTCATCTGAAAGTTGTGTCATGCGCGGTATGTCATCGCGCGGAAATATGTTTTTAAGGGGAACCATGAAATGAGAAACCTGCTTTGGATCGTTCTGGCGATTGTGGTGCTGGCAGGCGGTTACATGCTGTTTACAGGCAAGTCACCGCAAGAAGTGGTCGATCAGGTCTCGGATACGGCGGTGAATGCGCCTGAGCAACTGGAAGACGCGGCAACAGCAGCAGGTGAAGCTGCGGAAAACGCGGTTGACGCTGCGGTCGACACCGCCAGCGACGCAGCAACCGCCGTAGAAGAGACCGCCGATAGTGCCGTCGATACAGCGACCGAGGCCGCCGAAGGCGCCGCCGACGCCGCGACTGAGGCAGCCGAGAGTGCCGTCGATACCGCGACCGAGGCCGCCGAAGGCGCCGCCGATACCGCGACCGAGGCCGCCGAGAGTGCCGTCGATACTGCGACCGACGCCGCCGAGAGTGCCGTCGATACTGCGACCGACGCCGCTGATAGCGCTGTGGACGCGGCAGACCAGGCTGTCGATGAGGCGACGCAAGAGGCTGCCGAAACCGCTGACACCGCTGCGGAATCGGTGGAAAGCGCTACAGATGAAGCCGCTCAGGCGACCGAAGAGGCCGTCGATGCAGCACAGGCCGAAGCAACAGACAGCGCAACAGGCGGCATGGCCGACTGGATGACCGTTGATGGCTTCAACATGGATAAAGCCGCCGAAGCGATCGATAATTCGTCGCTTGGCGATATGCAGAAAACATTGTTGAAAGGCACGCTTGAGAAAGCGCAGGAAAACCCTGATCTTCTGAAAAGCGCGCTTGAAAAGGTCCGCGAAGCGCTTGGAATGTAAGCCCGCGACACGACACAAAACGAAACCCGCGCCTGTGTGGCGCGGGTTTTTTTGTTTGCAAGCCTATGGGGCGTAATCAGTCCAAGAACGCTTTTTCGACCACATATTCCTTGGGCGCTGAATTTGCGCCTTCGCGCAGGCCGTATTCCTCAAGCATGTCCTTGATCTCAAGGTTAAAGGCCAGATTGCCGCACACCATCGCACGATCCGTTTCAGGTGCCAGCGGGGCAACCTCCAAATCCTCGAACACCTCACCCGAGCGCATCAGATCGGTGATCCGGCCCATCTTGGGGCTCTCTTCGCGCGTGGTGGTGGGGTAATAGCGCAGCTTTTCGTGAAAGCCTTCGCCGATCAACTCTTCCAGCATCTCGTCATTGCGGATGTCTTCGATCAGTTGCGCGCCATAGTCCAATTCGCCCGCCTCTCGGCAGGTGTGGGTGATGATGACCTCGTCATAATCGGTGTATGTCTGCGGATCACGCAGAAGCGACGCAAACGGCGCAAATCCGGTGCCGGTGGCAAAGAACCACACACGTTTGCCCGGCAGCAGCGCATCATGCACCAGCGTGCCCACCGGTTTCGGGCGCAGGATGATCTGATCGCCGGGCTCGATATGCTGCAAGCGGCTGGTCAGTGGGCCGTCCTGCACCTTGATCGAATAGAACTCAAGCTCATCATCCCAAGACGGCGATGCGATGGAATAGGCCCGCAAAAGCGGTTTTTCCTTGCCGGTCTTTTCGTCGGTTTGCATCAGCCCGATCATCACAAACTCGCCCGAGCGGAACCGCAAGGATGCGGGCCGTGTCACCCGAAAGGAAAACAAACGGTCTGTCCAATGGGTCACCTCGGTGACGGTCTGCGCGTCGGGCAGGGCGGGTTTGTTGACGGCCTTGGCTGTTGCTTCGGTCACTTTGCTTATCTCGTTCATTGCTGCACTTGCCGGATTGGTTAAACCGACACCTCTAACTAATCTTTGATTCAGGTCAGGTGAAGGGGCATTAACCGCGCAGGCGGGCCTGATAGTCATGCGCCCGCCAATCGGCGCGGAACATCCATTGACCCTCGGGCTGCCGGGCGGCCAAATCATCGGCGATTTCCACCTCGTCAAAGCCTGCGCGCCGGACCATGGCGTATTGATCGGCTATGACATGACCGCGCGCGCGCAATCGCCCCTTATAGCCCATCAGCCGCAGTTGCCGGGCGATGGTAAACCCGCGGCCATCGGCAAAGCTGGGAAAATCGACCCGGATCAGCGGGATGTCTGACAGCCGACCTGCCAGCTCCATCGGGTCGGCGCTTGAGGGTAGGTCAATGCCATGGCCGGTCCGGGCATCTTCGAGGGCGGATATCGGACCGCTCCAATCGTCGGCGACAAAGCCTGTGTCAGTCACAATGATGCTCATGCGTTTTCTCCTTGGCGGACCATCTTTCCGTTAACGAAATGGATGCCGCATTCTGTTTTCTGTTGGCCGCGCCAACGGCCTGATCGGGGGTCTTCCCCCTGTTGCACGCGGGTGGTGCAAGGCGCGCAGCCGATGGATGGATAGCCCTTGGACACCAGCGGATGACGCGGCAGGCGGTTTTCCTCCATATAGCTGCGCAGGTCTCCGGGGGCCCAATGGGCCAGCGGGTTGACCTTGATCCGGCCTGTGGCGTCTTCGACCTCGAAAAACTCCAAATCGGCACGGGTGTTGCCCTGATACCGTTTGCGTCCGGTGATCCAGCCATCGAACCCCGACAAGGCGTCTTGCAATGGTTGAGTCTTGCGCAACGCGCAGCAGGCATCGGGGGCGGTTTGGTGCAGGCTGCCGTCGGGATCGTGGCGCTGCACATCGGCGTCTGAGGCGCGGATGATCCGCACATCGCTCAGATTTAACCGCTCGGCCAGGTCCTGCTGATAGACCAGCGTTTCGGCAAACAGCATCTGCGTGTCGATAAAGATCACTGGCGTGTCACGGCGCGCGACCGACACCATATGCAACAGCACCACCGATTCCGCCCCGAAGCTTGAGACCAGCGCCAGTGATCCCGCATCCCGATCATGCAACGCATGGTCCAGCACGGCGGTCGCCGAATGGTGGCGATAGCGCGCGTTCAGCCGCGCCACGCGGGTGTTTAGATCATTGCGCGGCATAGGCGTTGACCTTGTCGTAAAGCGCCGCCTTGAACGGCGCCATGCCGATCCGGCGGAAGGTGTGCAAAAACGGCTCGGACGCGTCGTGGCGATGCTCAAGGTAGGTATAGACGATACGCTCGATCGCCGGGATGATCTCGTCGGCGGAAAACCCCGGCCCGGTGCGCTGCCCAAGGGCGGCGTCCTGCGTGTGGTCCCCGCCAAGCGTGATCTGGTAGTTTTCCACGCCTGCCCGGTCGAGGCCCAGAATCCCGATATGCCCGACATGGTGATGCCCGCAGGCGTTGATGCAGCCCGAAATCTTGAT
>DATFJQ010000021.1:0-6095 GCA_035269125.1 Roseovarius sp. | reverse complement strand
ACAGGGTTTCGTTGGTAACATAAGGCACCGTCTCCAGCCCCGGAATAGGGGGCACCAAGGGGGACGAGCCGGTGGCGATGATGATGCGCCGCGCGTGGATCACGTGATCGCCGGCTTGCACCTCGGTGTCCGAGATAAACTGCCCGTATTCGCGGATGACGCGCACGCCAAGGCTTTCAAAGCGGTCCTGGCTGTCATGCGGTTCGATCTGGGCGATCACGTCGTGGACATGGTCCTTGGCTTTGGCATAATCGACCTGTGGCGTCACATCGGTCACGCCATATGGGCTGGCATGGGCCTGTGCGTGGGCGGCTTTGCCGCTGGCGATCAGGGCCTTTGACGGGACGCAGCCATAGTTCAGGCAGTCACCGCCCATCTTGCCTCCTTCCAGCAGCGTCACATCGGCCCCCATCTGGGCGGCGCCTGCGGCCACGGACAATCCGCCCGAGCCTGCGCCGATCACCAGCAGGTCTGTTTTGATTTTGGTCGTCATGGCTCAGAGTTCCTTTTTGCCGCGCACGGCTTTGATCAGCATGGGCAGGGCGGCCAGAACGCACAGGCCAAGGATCGGGCCGATGGTCTGCGGCTCCCATAGTAGCGACAGGTCGGGGCGTTCGCCGCGGTCAAAGACTTCGCCGACGCCGACACCGATCCAGGTAAAGACGATCGCACCGGGGATGATGCCGAACAGGGTCGTCATGGCGAAGTTCGCGAACCGGACGCCGACCAGCGCAGGCACCAGATTGGCCACGAAAAACGGCACGGCAGGCACCAGACGCATCAGGAACAGCACACTGATTTCATTGTCATGCAACCCGGCCTTGAGTTTTTTCATGGTCCCATCTGAGGCGTCGATTTTTGCGGCTAGCATTTTGCCCAACCCCCACCGGGCCGCCAAGAAAATCGCGCAGGCCCCAAGGGTTGCGGCGATCACGTTAAAGACGGTTCCAAGTGTGAGGCCGAACAAGAACCCTCCGGTCACCGACGCGACGGCGGCGCCCGGCAGGGAAAACGCCACAATCACCACGTAGATCGTCACGAACAAAGCGGCCATGCCGAGGAAATTCGCATCGCGAAAGGCCAATAGCGCGTCGCGGTTGGATTGAAGCGTGTCGAAGGTAATGTAATCGCGCAGCGTGAAAAAGCCGATGATGGCCACCACGACGATCGCGGCCAGTGGTGCGTGGCGCCAAAGCGCCGGTTTTTCGGTTTGTGGCATATCTGTCATCTGGCGCCGCCTTGCGCTGGTTGTTTCAGTTGACGCCAACATGCGCGGATCGGATGCGCCTGACCATAGCCCTCACGCGGGGGTGATACGGAGTGATGGTTTTTGCCTAAGAATGACAGGTTTGCGGACGTTTGTTACATAACGGTGTGTGCAGTCGGGCGGAAATTGTTGCAAAACCGGCCGGGTGGGTTTGACTTGGGGAAAAGGGGGCTCTATATGACGGGCTTCGAATACATATCGGGCTGGCCGCGATTCCATGCGGTGCCGCCCCGCAAAGACCGGAGACGGAGCGATGAAACGCACCTACCAACCCTCGAACCTCGTTCGCAAACGCCGCCACGGCTTTCGCGCGCGCATGGCCACCAAAGCTGGCCGCAAGATCCTGAACGCCCGTCGTGCACGTGGCCGTAAGGAACTGAGCGCGTAATTTACGATCTCAGGACAACGGATATGACGCCGCCGGAGGCCCCCGACCAAGCACCGGGGATCACGCCCCCGGCGGCGTCCGTTTGTCTTCAGACGCTGACGAAACGCCCGGATTTTTTGCGCGCAGCGCAGGCAGGGCGTCAGGGCACCAAATCAATGATGGTGCAGGCGCGTGATCGGGGGGATGATGATCCGGCGATCCGGGTTGGGTTTACGTGTTCCAAGAAAGTTGGCAATGCCGTGGCGCGCAACCGCGCCAAGCGGCGCTTGCGCGAAGCCGCGCGCGCGGTCTTGCCCGAGGCGGGGCGAAAAGGCTTTGATTACGTTCTGATCGGACGTGCCGGGGCTACCGCCGAGCGGCCGTTTGAGGCTTTGAAAAACGACCTGCGCTTTGCGCTGAGCCGCTTGCATCAGATCAAAAAATGACACCGCTGGCGCATATCCTGTCGTGGCCGATCAAGGCCTATCGCCTGATCTTGTCGCCGTGGGTGGGCTATCATTGCCGCTATCACCCGACCTGTAGCCAATATGCCTTGGAAGCGTTGCAAAAACACGGCGGACTGAAGGGTGGCTGGCTGGCCGCAAAGCGGATCGCGCGCTGTAACCCTTGGGGGCAGTGCGGCCATGATCCTGTGCCCGATGCTAAGCCGAAAAAAGCCGACACCTAGATTTGTACAAATAGCCTGAGCTTGACGCGCAAGGTTGTAACCCCGGTGCGTGTCCTGTGATGTCGGCCCTCAGTCATAGTGCGACGGCGGCAAATTGTCGGCAGGCCGACACGCCCCCTTTCCATTTGATCCCATGCATGTAATAGGGACGTGCCAAACGATCTGTCCATGGAGAAACGTAATGGAGATTCGTGAGGCCCTGACCTTCGATGATGTTCTGCTTGTCCCCGCCCAATCCAGCGTGCTGCCCAGCACTGCTGACACGCGGACGCGCGTGACACAATCTATCGACCTCAATATTCCACTGATGAGTTCGGCCATGGATACCGTGACCGAAAGCGCCATGGCGATCTGCATGGCGCAGCTCGGTGGCATCGGTGTGATCCACCGCAACTTGACGGTCGATGAGCAGGCCAAGGAAGTGCGCCGCGTCAAGCGGTTTGAATCGGGGATCGTCTACAACCCGATCACACTGCGCGCCGATCAAACGCTGGCCGACGCCAAAGCCCTGCAAGACCGCTATAACGTGACCGGTTTTCCGGTTGTCGACGAAGATGGCCGCGTGGTCGGCATCGTGACAAACCGCGACATGCGCTTTGCCGAAGACGCTGCAACGCCCGTGCGGGTGATGATGACCAGCGACAATCTTGCGATTTTGCAAGAACCCGCCGACCGCGACGAAGCCAAAAGTCTGATGAAGGCGCGGCGGATCGAAAAGCTTCTGGTGACAGATGGCACCGGCAAGCTGACCGGGTTGCTGACACTAAAAGACACCGAACAGGCCGTTTTAAACCCGACCGCTTGCAAGGATGACCTTGGCCGCCTGCGGGTGGCGGCGGCCTCGACCGTGGGCGACGCCGGGTTCGAGCGCACGCAAGCCTTGGTTGATGCCGGGGTTGACATGGTGGTGATCGACACCGCGCATGGCCATTCCGAAGGCGTGGCCCATGCGGTGGCACGGGCCAAGGCCTTGTCAAGCGACGTTCAGGTCGTGGCCGGTAACGTGGCCACCGCCGAAGCGACCCGCGCGCTGATTGATGCAGGCGCGGATGCGATCAAGGTTGGCATCGGGCCGGGCAGCATTTGCACCACCCGCATGGTCGCCGGTGTTGGCGTGCCGCAAATGACGGCCGTGATGGATTGTGTTGCAGCGGCGGGCGACGTGCCTGTGATCGCCGATGGCGGCATCAAATTCTCTGGCGACTTTGCCAAGGCGATCGCGGCGGGTGCGTCCTGTGCCATGGTCGGCTCGATGCTGGCGGGCACCGATGAAAGCCCCGGTGAGGTGATCTTGTATCAGGGCCGCTCGTTCAAGGCCTATCGCGGTATGGGCAGCCTTGGCGCCATGGCGCGCGGCAGTGCCGACCGCTATTTCCAGAAAGACGCCGCCAGCGACAAACTGGTGCCCGAAGGTATTGAGGGGCAAGTGCCCTACAAAGGCGCGGCGGGCAATGTCCTGCATCAGTTGGTAGGCGGGCTGCGCGCCGCTATGGGGTATACCGGATGCGCCACAGTGGATGAGATGCGGCACAATTGCACATTCGTTCGGATCACCGGCGCCGGTCTGAAAGAAAGCCATGTGCATGATGTGCAGATTACGCGCGAAAGCCCGAATTACCGAATTGGATAACTGGTTTCATTTCAATTGGTTACCGCGCGATGTTGAGGTTGCGCCATGACCCCGGCGGCGCGTGTTCAGGCGGCAATTGAGCTGCTCGATGACATCGCCACCGGCACCCCGGCCGAGCGCGCCCTGACAGGTTGGGCGCGCCGGTCACGCTTTGCCGGGTCCAAAGACCGGGCGGCGGTGCGCGATCATGTATTTCAAGCGCTGCGCTGTTGGCGGTCTTACGCCTGCCTTGGCGGGGCAGCGACGGGCCGGGGCCTGATGCTGGGCGCGCTGCGTGATCAGGGTTTGGACCCGACCGAGGTTTTCACCGGGCAGGGCCATGCGCCAAAGCCATTGAGCGAAGATGAGGCCAAGGCCGGGGCCGCGCCTGTATCCGAGGTTGACAGGCTGGATCTGCCAGAATGGCAAGTGCCCTTGTTCCGCGACGCCTTGGGGCCCGAGGCCGACGCCGCGGCCATGGCGCTGCGCCAACGCGCGCCTGTGGTCTTGCGTGTCAATATGCGCTTGAATACTGTGCCGCAAGCGATTGAAAAACTGAAAGAATGTGGCGTTTTGGCTGAGCCGGTTGCGGGGGTGGGTACAGCCCTGCATGTTATCGACGGTGCCCGGCGTGTCGCACAATCACAGGCCTATCAGTCGGGTCTGGTCGAATTGCAGGACGGCTCCAGCCAAGCGGCAATGAACGCGCTAGACCTGCCCTCCGGCGCCAAGGTTTTGGACTATTGTGCAGGTGGCGGCGGTAAGGTGTTGGCGTTGGCGGCGCGGATCGAGGGGCATTGGTTTGCCCATGATGCCGATCCCGCGCGAATGGCCGATTTGGCCCCGCGTGCAACGCGCGCCGGGGTGCGGGTTGTGCAGGTTTTGGGCGATCAGGTGGCTGCGCATGGGCCATATGATTTGGTGCTGTGCGACGCGCCGTGCTCTGGCAGTGGGACATGGCGGCGCGCGCCCGATGCCAAGTGGCGGCTAACGCCCGAACGCCTTGCCGAACTGTGCGATATTCAGGCCGGAATTCTGGACCAGGCGCAAGCTCTGGTCGCGCCCGGCGGGCGTTTGGCTTATGCGACTTGCTCGTTGTTTCGGGCCGAGAACGAGGCGCAAAGCGACAGCTTTGTCGCGCGTCATGATGGCTGGCACGAGACAGATCGCCGCCGCTGGCCTGTCAGTGCCGTGGGCGACGGCTTCTATCTTTCAGTCTTTGCGCGCTAAGCATGCGTCAAGTGCAACCTTGACGTGTGTAACCGGCTGTCGTTAAGTCTCGTTTAAGGTTTTTCGGCCAGTCTTGCCGAGAAGCGATTTCGAGGCAGGAGACAGGCCGCGTGGCAGACATGATGCATTCCATGCCGATGCGGCGCGGTGTCGGCACCTTGCGGCCGCATGCGGGCCTGATCGCGCTGGCGGGCTTGATATTCGGCGGGTTGGGCTGGGTCGTGACGTTGCCTCTGGCGCAGGCCGTCTTGATATTGGTGGCGGGCACATTGTTTGCAACGTCATTGTGGCTTGTCGTCGCGGACCGTTTAAACGCGCAGGCTGCGGCGCGCGGGCAGGGCTGCTTTGCGCACCTGCTTGAGGCTGACGCGATTCCAAGCGTCGTGGCAAAGGATGACGGGGGTATCATATACCGGAACCCCGCAACCCATGAAGCTCTGGCCGACGGTGGGGCGTCTGATGCCAGTTCCACGCTGGCCGGGTTGCTGCGGTCTGATCTCGCCAACCCGGGCCCGATTCTGTTTCGCTTGCAAAGCCGCGCCGAAAGCGTTGGCGCGGCGCACGAAGATTTGGTGACCGGCCGGGGGCATCTGCGCTTGTCGGTTCATCATGCCGGGGATGGCACCTTTCTTTGGCGCATCGAAAGCGCGTCAGATCGCGTGCAAGCCGGGGCTGAGCCGGTGTCGCTTCCGATGCTGACGGTCGGGCGCAAGGACACGGTATTGTCGATGAACGCGGCCGCCCGGCAGCTTGTCGGAGAGCGGGTGCGGTCATTGGACCGCTTGTGCCCTGAATTGCCGTTGCGTCCGGGGCAGGCGAACCCGATTGTGACCAAGGATGGCATCGTGTCCTGCCTTGTCGTCGCATTGGAGGGGATGGCGGCGCGGCGCGAAGTGTTCCTATTGCCTGACGTTTGCGCGGACACCTCGCAAAT
>DATFJQ010000020.1:0-3117 GCA_035269125.1 Roseovarius sp. | reverse complement strand
CGACCACAGGCTGTTCGAGGTTTCCCACATCGCCTGCCCGTCGGGGACATTGGCCGCGCACACCCCGCTGGCGCGCATCGGCAAGCCATAAAACCGCGCCAACTGGCCGGTCATTTGCGTGGCGCGCATGTATTCAGGCGTGCCGAATGCAGGCGCGCCAGACTTCATGTCGACATTGCTGGTAAAGGTGCCAATCGCGCAGCACGCGCCGGGCTGGATGACCTGCGCCAGAACCACGGCACACAGGCTTTCGGCCAGCGATTGCGCCACAGCGCCGGCCATCGTCACCGGGGCCATCGCACCCGCCAGCGTGAACGGCGTGACCACCAGCCCCTGATTGCGCCGGGCCATCCGCATCCAGCCATCCAACATCGGATGGTCATGCTTCAAAGGCGAGGTCGAATTTATGTTGGTGTACATATGCGGGCGCGCCTCGAACTCGGCATCGCTGAGGCCACCGGCGATCCGCACCATCTCCATCACGTCCTCGACCCGTTCTTTGCCAAGACAATAGGCATGGGCCACCTTGTCGCTAAGCGTCAGCTTGTCATACAGCACGTCCAGATGGCGGACGCTGGCATGGATGTCTTGCGGCTCAACCGGGTAGCCGCCGACGAAATGGATGCAATTGAAATACTGGCTGAGCTTCAGGAAATCGCGGCACATCTCGCGCGTGCCGGTGACCTTGCGGCCCAGCTTCATATCCCAATA
Organism: Roseovarius sp.; assembly: GCA_035269125.1. GTDB lineage: Bacteria > Pseudomonadota > Alphaproteobacteria > Rhodobacterales > Rhodobacteraceae > Roseovarius. The sequence goes on along the minus strand of DATFJQ010000020.1, from coordinate 2,406 downwards.
GCTGGGCGGCGACGATACATTTCCGAAATTGATATGGCGCGCGCCCATCGTCAGGATGCGATCGGGGTTGCGCGGGGTGATTGTCCAGTGTGATGGGGCCTTGGCGATCATTTCCATCACGAAATCACGGCCCATACGCACGTTGGCACCATCAATGTCGCACCCGCCCGAGGCGCGCAGAACCTCGATGGCCTCTTCGTTCAGAAAGGCCACGCCAATTTCTTCCAAGATACGCATCGCCCCGTCATGGATGGCCGCTATGCCCTCTTCGGTCAGGGGCTCGATGGGTTGGTCGATATTGACCGGCGGGTTCCACGGCATCTGTTCAATCACAGCCGTTCCGCGCCGTTCGGCGTTTCCGGCACGTCCGCCGCTGCGTTTCTTGCGTCTGGCTGTCTCGACCATAGGGAACCTCGTCGCTTGCGTTGCCTCTATGGAAGCACCAAGCCCCCCTTTCGGGTTTGCCGCTTTGCGACCGATCCTGTCGTTTTTTGAAAATGAATCCGCCGCCGCACGGCTCAGACTGGCTTTCGTCGCCGCGTGCGCTCGGACAGCAGGATGTAAAGCGCAAGGCTGGTCACCACGATCGCGCCCCCCAAAAGCATGGTTGCGGTGGGTGCCTCGCCGATCCCCAGCCACACCCATAGCGGGCCAAGCACGGTTTCCAGCAGCAACAACAGGCTGACATTCGACGCATGCGTATAGCGCGACGCCGAGGACATCAGGAAAAACGAGATCGGCAAGATCACCGTCCCGGTGACGAGCATGGCCCAAATCTGACCATTTGCCATCTGCGATGGCCCGGTGACCGCCAAACCGAAAAGGCCTGCCAGAAAGGCACCGCAGCCGATCACCAGCAAAATCGGCAAATGTGGGCGCGAGCGCATGACCACGAAATTCGTCGCCAGCACGATGGCCACGCCCAGACCCAAAGCCGCGCCGATCAGCGCGCGCCAGTTGAACTGCACATGTTGCCCCTCGCCGCCCACAACGGCGATCAGGATGCCACACAGCACCGCCGCAATGGCCAGCCATGTGGCGCGTCGGGTCGGCTCACCAAGGATCAGCCATGCCAAAACGGCGGCGCACACCGGCACCGTGGCCAGCCCGAACAACACCACCGCAACAGGAGCGGCGGCAATGGCCAGACAGAACAAAAGCGAGTTGAAGAACTGACAGCCGACAATGGCAAGACCTGCCCCGCTGACCAGATGGCGCAGATCGCTGCCCCGGTCCCGGCTGAAACACGCCCAAAGGCCGATCATGACCGTGCCCATCAAAAGCCCGCGCCATGCTGTCATCTGGAACCCGTCCATCTGCGACAGGCGCATCAACAAGGCGTCTGGCGTCAGAACCAGCGTTCCGATTCCGGCCAAGGCGATGCCATACAAGGGATGACTTTTCATGCCATGATCCAACCCGGCAGATGCCCGATATCCGGCAAAACGATATCGGCCAGCGCGGCCAATTCGTCATGCCCGGCCATGCCTGTCAAAACACCGACGGTCTGCATGCCCGCCGCACGCCCTGCGATCAGATCATGGGCACTGTCGCCCACCATCACCACGCGATCCGGGGCCAGCCCCATGGCCTGCGCAAAGGCCAAAAGCGGGCCGGGCGCGGGCTTGGCCCCATGCCCGGAATCAAACCCTGCGATGAAATCGAAATGCGCCGCGACTCCGGCGCTTTGCAAATGGCTGCGCGCGCCAAACTCGGAATCGTTGGTCATCACCCCCAGTTTGAGCCCCAGAGCCGAAAGCCCATCCAGAAACGGCGCCAAGGGCACAGCCGGGGCCAAAGGCGCTTGGCTGGCGTGGATCATCAGCACCTGCTCGATCTGCTCGACCGCAAGCTCTGGCAGGGCTTGCGCCACGCAGTCCGCCGCTTCGCGGTTTGTGCCGGCAATGACCAAACTGGTCGGGTTGAACCGCCCCGCGCCCAGATCGAAATCCATGGCTTGGGCAAGACGCGCCATGATCTCGTGTTCCCCATCGGCAAAGTGGTGGATCACATCGGCGGCCCACGCGTTCCACGTCGCCCCGAAATCAAACAAGGTGCCGTCCTTGTCGAATAACACACCATCAACCTTCATTGACGAAACGCGGGGGGCTGCTGTCATGTCCAATTCACCTGCTCCCCGCCCGGCAGGGCCATGCGGGCCCGCATCGGTGTTTCCGGTGACAGGTTGTGCGCCTCGCAAAACGCCATGACCCATGCATCATCCATCAGCACAAAATCCAACACAGACCCCAGAAAAGCAGGGTCTTGCGCGCCATCGCGCAAATCGGTCTCGGATACGCCGGTCGCCCCCATGAACACGGGCAACAGCTCATCATTGCCGGCCAGCCATGCCAGACATTGAATCGCCACGGTTTGAGCAGTTTCTTGCGCAATCATAGAAAAGGT
>DATFJQ010000019.1:0-16391 GCA_035269125.1 Roseovarius sp. | reverse complement strand
CGGCCTTTGGTGACGATCCACAACAGCTCGATCAAAATCGCGGCGATGAAAAACGGCACGGCCCAACTGACGACATCGGGAAATGTGATTTGGTCGCTCATATGCTTTGCTCCATCAATGCAGGCCAGCGGCGGGCCTCGTCCGGATCAAGCCGCAGATCAATATGCGGCGCGGTATAGTCCGGCAGGTCAATCCGCAGCCCGGTTGTGGTCTGCGTGATCTTTGCATCGGTCAGGAAACGGGCCGTGGTATCGGCCCCCATGGGCCAGACAAGGCCGGGGCCTTTGCGTGTTTGCAACAATGCGGCCCTGTGATCGTGGCTCAGCACGACCGTTGTCGCTGGATCGTCCGGAAACTCATCGCTCCACGCGGCGCGTGCCGCATGCTCATCGACAAGGCTGGCCGGTTTCGACCGCCCCAGCACGTGCAACAGCACCGCAATGCCTGCGATGCCGCAGATCACCAACGGCAGAAGAATGCCAAGCGGCATGCGAATGTCCTCCCTCTTGGCAATCTAGCCAAATGAGCGGGGCGCTTGTCAAAGGTGGCGTTACGTCAATTTCCGCTTTGCGTCGCCGCTTTGACAGGCTAAACGTCGGCCATGATCACGCGCGCGCCCTCTTTTTCCATCCGACGCCGACGCCCCCGTGTCTAGGGCGTCTGCCTGTCTGATCCCGGCGCCTGCCGCGCCACCAACCACCCAAAACATTGACTTGCCCCCGCGCCTGAGGCACTCAAGGGGCTTTCCCAGCAAAGGATACGCACATGATCCCGTCCGTTCTGCCGACATATAATCGGGCACCTCTGAGCTTCGTCAAAGGCGAAGGCAGCTGGCTGATCGAGGCGGATGGACGCCGATTTCTGGATATGGGCGCCGGGATTGCCGTTAATGCGCTTGGCCACGCGCACCCAGACTTGATCGCCGCTCTGACCCAGCAGGCGGGCCAGTTGTGGCATACCTCCAACCTCTATCACATCCCGCAGCAGCAGGCCTTGGCCGACAAGCTGGTGGAGGCCACATTTGCTGACACGGTGTTTTTCACCAATTCCGGGACCGAATCCTGCGAATTGGCGATCAAGATGGCGCGCAAGTATTTCAACGACAAGGGCCAGCCCGAGCGTATTGGCGTTATCGCTTTTGAGGGCGCGTTTCACGGCCGGTCCCACGCCGCCATCGCCGCCGCCGGGTCCGAAAAAATGGTCAAGGGGTTTGGCCCGGTCCTACCGGGGTTCACGCAGGTCGCTTGGGGCGATCACGACGGATTGCATGCCGCCATTGATGATACGACGGCCGCCATCCTGATCGAACCCGTGCAGGGTGAAGGCGGCATTCGCCCGCTGCCCGATCAGTGCCTCAAAGGCTTGCGCGATCTGTGTGACGACAAGGGCATCCTGCTGATCGCCGATGAGGTGCAATGCGGCATGGGGCGCACCGGCAAGCTGTTTGCCCACGAATGGGCCGGGGTCGATCCCGATATCATGATGGTGGCCAAAGGCATCGGCGGCGGGTTTCCCCTCGGCGCGGTTCTGGCGTCCGAGGATGCGGCCAGCGGTATGACCGCCGGCACGCACGGCTCCACCTATGGCGGCAACCCGTTGGCCTGTGCCGTCGGGGCCAAGGTGATGGACATCATATCTGACCCGGATTTCCTGCGCTCGGTCAATGAAACAGCCGGGCATTTGCGGCAAGGGCTGGACGGTCTGGTCGCCAAGCACGCGGATGTCTTTGATCACGTCAGGGGCACAGGGCTGATGCTGGGGCTGAAATGCAAGGCTGCCAATACCGACGTGGTCGCCGCCGCCTATGATGCGCACCTGATCACCGTTCCGGCGGCTGACAATGTGGTGCGCCTCCTGCCGCCGCTCAATCTCACTCAGACGGATATGGCCGAGGCTCTGTCCCGCCTTGATGCCGCTGCCACGCAGGTTGCCAGCAATCAAAATACCTGACTTCATTGTTCCCAAAATACTCCGGGGGAGTCGCGCCATGCGCGACGGGGGCAGCGCCCCCGCAATCCGGGCTCAACCAAGGTCACAGACATGAACCATTTTCTTGATATCCACAAAACCGCCCCGGCCGATTTGCGGTCGATGATCGACACGGCCAATGCCATGAAGCAGGCGCGCAATGGTCGTCCGCGCGGCGCGGCTGACGATGACGCCCCGCTTGCAGGGCATATGGTTGCGCTGATCTTTGAAAAGCCATCAACTCGCACGCGTGTCAGTTTCGATGTGGGTGTGCGCCAGATGGGCGGCGAAACGATGGTGCTTTCGGGCACCGACATGCAGCTTGGCCATGGCGAGACAATCGCCGACACCGCCCGTGTTCTCAGCCGTTACGTCGATCTGATCATGATCCGCACATTCGATGAATCCGTGTTGCTGGAAATGGCCGAATATGCCGATGTGCCGGTCATCAATGGCCTGACCGATCGCACCCATCCTTGCCAGATCATGGCCGATATTCTGACCTACGAGGAACATCGCGGTCCGATCTCTGGCAAAAAAGTGGTCTGGTCGGGAGATGGCAACAACGTCTGCGCGTCTTTCCTGCATGCGGCTGGACAGTTCGGGTTTGACCTGACCTTTACCGGTCCCGCGCAACTGGACCCCGAGGCTGAATTCGTCGGGCTGGCCCGCAAGGCCGGCAGCACGATCGAGATCGAGCGCGATCCCGTCAAGGCGGTTGCGGGCGCCGATCTGGTCGTCACCGATACGTGGGTCAGCATGCATGACAGCCAATCCACCAAGGAACGCCGCCACAACATGCTGCGCCCCTATCAGGTGAACGAAGCGTTGATGAAACATGCCAAGCCCGATGCCTTGTTTATGCATTGCCTGCCTGCCCACCGCGAGGACGAGGCGACAAGCGCGGTGATGGATGGCCCCAACTCGGTGATCTGGGACGAGGCCGAAAATCGCCTGCATGCGCAAAAGGCCGTCATGCGCTGGTGTCTGGGCGTCTGACGTTTTAGCCTTGGCCTTGATCGGGCAACAGGGCGAGGCGCAGAGATGACAACAGCACGCATCGGCATTTACGGGCTGGGAACCATGGGCAGCGCGCTGGCGCTGAACATGGCCCAGAATGGCATTGACGTTGCCATCAGCAATCGCGAGGCGCCGCGTATCAACGCCTTTATGGACGCAAGCGGTGATCTGTCAAAACGCTTGTACCCGCATGAAACACTGGCCGGTTTTGTCGCCGGGCTCGAAGTGCCGCGGGTGGTTTTGTTCATGATCCCGTCGGGCGATCCGATGGATGAAATGATCACACGCATCGCGCCATTACTGGACCCCGGCGATACGATCATCGACGCGGGCAATGCCGATTTCCACGCCACCCGCCGCCGCGCGGCTGAACTGGCCCGGCAGAACTTGCATTTTGTCGGCATGGGCGTGTCTGGCGGCGAACAGGGCGCGCGTCACGGCCCCTCGATGATGGTGGGCGGCAGTGACCACAGCTGGCAACAACTCGCGCCGGTTCTGTCGGCCATCGCCGCGCAGTATCAGGGCGATCCATGCGTCGCGCATCTGGGGCCGGATGGTGCGGGGCATTTCGTCAAGACCGTTCACAACGGTATCGAATACGCCGATATGCAATTGATTGCCGAACTCCACAGCCTGTTGCGCTATGGCATGGCGTGGACCCCGCCTGAGGTGGCGGATTTGTTCGAAGACTGGAACGACGGAGCTTTGCGGTCGTATCTGGTAGAGATTACGGCCACTATCCTGCGCGCGTCCGATCCCGATACCGGCCACCCGATGATTGACGTGATCAAGGATAGCGCCGGGCAAAAGGGCACGGGCCGCTGGACGGTGATCGAGGCGCTGCGCCTTGGTCAGTCCGCCAGCATGATCGAGGCGGCTGTCGCGGCGCGAAGCTGGTCGGCGGAAAAGGCAACCCGCCAGACCGCTGAAACGGTCCTTGGCGGCGCGCGCCTTGCTGTATCGCTGTCCGCCGAGACGCTGGCCGATGCATGTCTGGCGGCGCGGATATTGGCGCACGCCCAAGGCTTTCGGCTTCTGTCCGAGGCATCAGATCATTACGCTTGGCGGCTTGATCTGGCCCGTATCGCGGAAATCTGGCGTGCTGGCTGCATTATTCGATCTGCGCTTTTGGACGACATCGCCGCCGCGTTTCGGGGTGGTCCGCAACATGGTGAATTGATCCTAGCCCCCGCTATCGCCGAACGCTTGGGACACGCCATTCCCGCCTTGCGCGAAACGGTTGCCGCTGCTGTGCATGCCGGACATGCTGTCCCCGTCCTGTCAGCGGCCCTTGCATGGTATGACAGCATGCGGCAGGGCTTTGGCACGGCCAATATCATCCAGGCGCAACGCGATGTGTTCGGCCGTCACGGGTTTGAACGTTTGGGGCAAAAGGGCATGCATCATGGCCCATGGTGGGATTGACCCCGCAGCTTGCCCTTAACTGATCAGGGTGCTGAGCAGCAAAAAGATGGCCGCCGACATGAGGGCCGCCGCAGGAACGGTGATAACCCATGCTGCGATAATGGTCATGAAGTGGCTGCGGCGTACCAGCTTGCGGCGGCGGCGCTCTTCTGGGGGAAGGGTTTTAGGCCGGCCCGCTTGCGCTGATGTATTGCGCAGGCGGCGCTCCATATGCCATTCGCGGAAAAAGCCCACGCCAAACACGCCACCGACGGCGATATGTGTGGAGCTGACAGGCAGGCCCAGCCAACTGGCGACGATCACGGTAATCGCCGCTGACAGGGCAACACAATAGGCGCGCATCGGATTGAGCTTGGTGATCTGACTGCCGACCATTCGGATCAGCTTGGGGCCGAACAGGAACAGCCCAAAGGAAATGCCGAATGCGCCGATGATCATGACCCACATTGGGATCGCAACCTCGCCTGCGACGGCCCCGAACTGATTGGCGTGGACAATAGCGGCCAAGGGACCAACCGCGTTGGCCACGTCATTCGCCCCATGTGCAAACGACAGCAAGGCCGCCGACAGCACAAGCGGCAGGCCAAACAGCGCCTTTAGCGATTTATTGCGGTTTTCCATACCCTCGGATTGGCGGCGGATCAGTGGGCGGGTGATCGCATAGCTGACCAAGCCCAGAACAAGGCCGATCAACAATGCTGTGCCGATGTCGATGTTGATGACCCGCTTGAGCCCCTTAAGCGCCAGATACGCGGCAAAGGTGCCGGCCATGATGCCCACTAGAACCGGCACCCACCGGCGCGCGGCGGCAATCTTGTCGTCTTGATAGATGATGCGGCTTTTGATCAGTGCCAGAAATGCGGCGGCAATAACGCCGCCCAACACCGGTGAGATGACCCAACTGGCGGCAATGGCGCCCATTGTCGGCCAATTCACCGCGGCAAAGCCCGCAGCGGCGATGCCCGCGCCCATCACCCCGCCGACAACCGAATGCGTTGTGGACACAGGCGCGCCAACCTTTGTGGCCAGATTGACCCAAAGCGCGGCGGAAATCAGCGCCGCCATCATCGCCCAAGTGAAAACGCGCAATTCCGAGACCCCGGCCGGGTCGATGATACCCTTGGAAATGGTCGATACCACATCTCCACCGGCCAAAAGCGCGCCCGCGCTTTCGCATATCGCGGCAATGACAATCGCCCCGCCCATGGTCAGGGCATTGGCGCCCACTGCGGGGCCCATGTTGTTGGCGACATCGTTGGCCCCGATGTTCAGCGCCATGTAGGCCCCGAACACAGCGGCGGCCACAACGATCATGTTGTTGGGATACGTGCCAAACAGCATGGCCGCCGCCAGCCCGGCAATGACCATGAAGGCCAGGGCAATCCCTGGCCCGACCAATGGGCGCGCGACATAGGTTGTCGCGTATTCGATTTGGGAAATACGGCCTAGGTCTTTATCCAGTGTTTTCCACTGATTGCCGCCAGAGGGCTCGGTCACAACGCACTCTCCCGTCGTTCTTTTCGCGCACAGCGCTAGAGTGACTTGGCCCCTGTTTCAATGACTTAAGTCATAAATTCGTTACAAAACTGTTACAGATCGCGCAAAATCGCTTTCAGCTCTGGCTCATCCACCTTTTCGGCGGCCTCTGACGGGGGGACCCAAGCACGACGGCGTTCGCGCACCTCGGGGTAGATATCGGCCAATTGCGATACATTCAGGCGGAAAACCTGCACCTCGACCGGATTTGCATACCCATCGTCCAAGCGTTTGTCATAGCTGAATGATCCGATCGGGTCAGGCAGCAGATCAGCGTGCTGAACGCCCGCTTCTTCCCAAGCTTCAATCTGTGCGGCTTCAGCCGCTGACTTGCCCTCCATCAGCCAGCCCTTGGGAATGATCCAACGGCCTGTGTCTCGGCTGGTGATCAGCAAAACCTGAGGCCCGTTTTCACCGTCACGACAGCACAACGCTGCCACCTGACATTCCGGCGGACGCCGCAGTAGGGGCTGGACCACCTCGGCCCAAGCTTTTTTCAATCCATCAGTCATATCTTTGGTTTAAACCGCTCGTCTTAATTATTTGTTATTACCGGAATATATAGGTGAGTTGCGTTAAAAGATCAAATCAGCCGCCATTTCGGCGTTTTGCCCGAAGGGTTGGGTCAGCTTGTGTCGGGTCTTCGGGCCACGGGTGTTTGGGATAGCGCCCACGCATGTCCTTGCGCACATCGGCATAGCTGGTGGACCAAAACCCCGGTATGTCCATCGTGGTTTGCACGGGCCGCCCCGCCGGTGACAGTAGCGTCACGCGCAGCGGGGTCGCCCCGACCATAGGGTGTTGTGTCTGGCCGAACATTTCCTGCAAACGCAGGCTGATGTCCGGCATCTCGCCGCCATAGTCGATGGGAATGCGGCGGCCAAGCGGGGTTTCGAAATGCGCGGGCGCCTTGGCGTCAAGGCGCTGCATCTGTGCAAAGTCCAGCCGGGCGCGCAGCGCATCCAGCATATCAAAGCGTTTCCAATCTTGAGCTGTTTTGACACCCGACAGATACGGCAGCAGCCATGCCTCCAGATCGGCCAGCAGGGCGTCATCGGTCATTGCAGGCAGGTCATCCCCGGCGGCGCGCAGCAATGCGACCCGCGCGGCAAAGCGTTTTGCCGCATCGCTCCAGTTCAGGCCCAGATCGCGCACGCCCTCCAGCATCGCGGTGGCCATCGTCTCGGGCGGGGCGTTTTTCCAAATGCGGTCATCCAGCACCAATGCGCCAAACCGTTCTTGCCGTCGCGCCACGACACGGCGCTCGCGTTTGTCCCATTGGCAGACATCATGCCACGCAATCTGGTCGCTGAACTGAGCGCGCAATTCGGCTTCGTTGATGGCGATGGCCTGCCTGATCCGGGCCTCACGCGGGTCGCCATCCAGATCGGTGGCCACGATCAGCCGGGTGTTGGCCATGTCATCGGTGTCGGGCATCACCGCGCCCTTGCCGCCGGACAGAACATAACGCGGCGCATCGCCCTTGCGGCGCAGGCCGACGCGATCAGGATAGGCCAGCGCCGCCATTTCGGCGTCGCTTATTCCATGGTCCGATGCGGGGCGCACTTGCCGCGATAGCCGCTTGGCTTCGGATTTGATCCGCTCCAGCGTGCCGCGGTGAACGGCATGGGAATAGCGTTTTTCATAGCTGCGCAGATCGCGCAGCGCGCTCAGCCGCAGGCCCAGATCCACCGGCGCGCCGCGTGCCAAAGGGTCACGATCCGACAGCAAGGCCGCCAACAGCGCCGCATCCGGCCCGGCCTTGGCGGTCATATGCGCCAGACGCGGGTGCAAGGGCAGGGCCGCAATCGCCTTGCCATGCGGGGTGATCCGGTTGTGTGCATCCAAAGCGCCCAGCATCCGCAACAACGCCTGCGCCTCGGCATAAACGCCGGGATTGGGCGGGGTCAGAAAGGCCAGATCGTCAGGCGCGGCCCCCCATGCGGCCAGTTCAAGCGCCAGCCCCGCCAGATCGGCGGCTTCGATTTCGGCAGGGGGATAGGCGGGCAATGCGCCTTCTTCGCCCTTGCTCCATAATCTGTAGCAGGTGCCGGGGGCCACGCGGCCGGCACGCCCGGCGCGCTGTGTGGCTTCGGCGCGGGTGACAGGCTCGGTCACCAATCGCGACATGCCGCTGCCCGGATCAAAGCGCGCCCGTCGCGCGCGCCCGCCATCCACAACCACGCGGATGTCTTGGATGGTCAACGAAGTTTCGGCGATCGACGTGGCCAAAACGATTTTGCGACCCTCGGCGGCGGGGGCGATGGCGGCGCGTTGGCGGGCAAACTCCATCGCGCCGAACAGCGGGTGCAGGTGGCACGACGGTGGCAAGCGATCTTTCAACAGGGCCTCGACACGTCGGATTTCCCCCTCGCCGGGCAGGAACACCAGAACACCGCCGTCTGTTTCGGCGACGGCACGGGCCACCAGATCGGCCAATGCGGGGTCAAACCGGCTTTGCTTGGGCAAAGGCCGATCCAGCCAGCGGGTTTCAACCGGATAGCTGCGGCCCTCAGAGGTGATTACCGGCACGCCGCCCATCAAGTCGGCCACGGGGGCCGCATCCAGCGTGGCCGACATGGCCAGCAGAATCAGATCATCCCGCAGCGCCCCGGCCACCTCAAGGCACAGCGCCAGCCCCAGATCGGCATTGAGCGAGCGTTCGTGAAACTCATCGAAAATCACCGCGCCGATGCCAGTCAGTTCCGGGTCAGATTGGATCATCCGGGTCAGGATGCCTTCGGTGACCACTTCGATGCGGGTGGTTTTCGAAACCTTGGAGTCACCGCGCACACGGTAGCCGACGGTTTCGCCGGGAGGTTCGCCCAAGGTCTGGGCCATCCGCTCGGCTGCGGCGCGCGCGGCCAAGCGGCGCGGCTCCAGCATCAGGATGCGGCCCGTTGTCAGCCGCGCGTTCAGCATTTCCAACGGCACAACGGTTGTTTTGCCCGCCCCCGGCGGGGCCTGTAGCACCGCGCGCCTGTGGGCGCGCAACGCGGCGATCAGGGGGGCAATCGCATCATGGATGGGCAAGCTGTTGGTCATCTACGCCTTATCCGCGATCTGAGGACGATTTTCCATAGGCTGGGCTGTGTCGCTGCACTGGACATTTGGGGCTGTGCCGCGTCATGTAGGCGCCCGAGATCAACGTGAAACAGATGGGCTGCCCGACACCATGGATATCGAAACACTCAGCAAGAAAATTCTGACGGGTGACCGGCGGGCCCTGTCGCGTGCGATTACCTTGATCGAAAGCTCTCGGGCCGATCATCGCGACCAAGCTGTGCACTTGATTGAACGGCTGAAAGATGCGCAGCGTCAGGCCATTCGCATTGGCCTGTCGGGCACGCCGGGGGTTGGGAAATCGACCTTTATCGAAAGCTTTGGCAAGATGCTGACGGGCCAAGGCCTGCGGGTGGCTGTGTTGGCAGTTGATCCGTCCAGCGCGCGGTCGGGCGGGTCCATTCTGGGCGATAAAACCCGGATGGAAGAACTATCGCGCGATCCGAATGCCTTTATCCGGCCCTCGCCGGCGCAATCGCACTTGGGCGGCGTGGCGCGCCGCACACGCGAAGCCGTTACCGTCTGCGAGGCGGCGGGGTTCGATGTGGTGTTGATCGAAACCGTGGGGGTCGGGCAGTCGGAAACCGTGGTCGCCGAAATGTCGGATCTGTTCATCCTGCTGATCGCGCCTGCGGGCGGGGACGAATTGCAGGGCGTCAAGCGTGGGATCATGGAAATCGCCGACATCATCTTGATCAACAAGGCCGATGGCGATTTGAAACCGGCCGCCACCCGCACCTGCTCTGACTATGCCGGGGCCTTGCGCCTGTTGCGCAAACGCCCCCAAGATCCGGCGGATTTTCCCAAGGCCATGATGGTGTCCGCGTTAGAGAGGGACGGCCTGCAAAAAGCATGGGACGAGATGACGGCCCTTACCACGTGGCGGCGCGAAAACGGGCATTTCGATGCCCGCCGCGAGGCACAGGCGCGCTATTGGTTCCAGCAAGAGGTGCGTCAGGGGCTGATGGCGCAGTTGGATACCCCAGAAGCCCGCGCGCGCATGCAGGATTTCGCCGAAAAAGTGGCCGCCGGGGACATCACACCGACCGTCGCCGCGCAAGAGTTGTTGCAGGGTTTGGGCGACTAAGCGTCAGGCGTGGGCAAACTGCACAATGCCTTCGACCAGACAATCCAGACTGTCTGTCCAAGGCGCATCTACGGGCAAGGCATCCGTCATGAGCGACAGTTCGGTGCAGGCCACCAGCAGGTGGTCGGCCCCCTGATCCAGCAAGATGTGCGCTTGCTGCGCGAGTTTGGGTTTCAGCATGTTCAGGGCTGTGCCTGCTTTGACTTCTCGGATGATCTCCAAAAGTGCGCTGTCGTCCGGCACGTTGATCGGGGTCAGACCGGCTGCGGCAAAGGGCGCGTCGAACACGCCTGTCAATCGTGTCGCCGGTGAGGCCAGCAGGCCCACACGCTGTGCGCCCGCCTTCGACAGCCTGTCGGCGGTCAAGTCCAGCATGTTCAGAAACGGCAGGTCGGTCGCATCTTTGATCGCATCCGCATAGTGATGCGCGGTGTTGCAGGGCATGGCCAGCGCCTTGGCCCCTGCGCGGTGCAGATCGTGGGCCATGTCAGCCAAAACCGGGCCGGGATCGTCGCCGGTGCCGTCGATCAACGCCTTGATCCGGCTGGGCACTTGTGGGTTTTGATGCACGATCAGCGGGATGTGATCGGCATCATCGCGAGCGGGAACCGCATCCAGAACCTTTTGCATCAAAAGAAGTGTCGCCTCGGGGCCCATGCCGCCTAAAATGCCAACAGGTTTCATATCGCCCCCCTCAGCCCTGCGCCTTGCGCGGCATCTTGGCCGCTGCGCCCAGCTTGTCCAGCCGGATATCAGCCGACCGCGCGTGGCCCTCCATGCGTTCTTCGCGGCTGATCCGGGCGCTGACCCGCGCCAGATCGGGCAGGGCGCGGTCATCCACCTGTTGCCAAGTTACCGTTTTGAGGAACTTATGCACCGAAAGCCCGCCTGTGTAGCGCGCCGCCCCCGAGGTGGGCAGCACATGGTTTGGCCCGGCGGCCTTGTCGCCAAAGGCCACGGTTGTTTCCTTGCCCAGAAATAGCGAGCCATAGGCGCGCAGCCGGTCGCGCCACCACGGCAAATCCTGTGCTTGGACGTGCAAATGCTCGGCTGCGCGGTGGTCTGCGAATTGCGCCATGTCTTCGCGGGTGGTGAATAGGGCAACCTCACCCAGATCACGCCATGCGATTTCGGCGGCGTCGCGGTTCGGGTCGGGTAAATCGGCAATCAGTTGCGGAATGCGCGACAGCACGGCATCGGCCAAGGGCTGATGTGTGGTGGCCAGCCAAACCGGGCTGGTGGCCCCGTGTTCGGCTTGGCCGACCAGATCAACCGCGACAACCTCGGGGTCGGCGGTTTCGTCGGCCAGAACAAGGCTGTCGGTAGGGCCTGCAAACATGTCGATGCCGACGGGGCCGAACAATTGGCGTTTCGCCTCGGCGACATAGGCATTGCCGGGGCCGACAAGGATATCGGCAGGCGGTGCGCCGAACAGCCCGAACGCCATGGCCGCGATGCCCTGCACCCCGCCGATGCACAAGATGCGCGTGGCACCCGCAAGATGCATTGCATAGAGCATCGCATCGGGAATGCCTTGTGCCCCGTTGGGCGGAGAACAAGCGGTGATGTCAGGCACACCGGCCGCGCGCGCGGTGGCGATGGACATCAGCGCACTGGCAATGTGGGTATAGCGCCCGCCCGGCACATAGCAGCCTGCCGCCGATAGGGGGATTTGCCGTTGCCCGGCAATCAGGCCGGGGCGCAGTTCCACTTGCATGTCCTGCGCTGTGGCGCGCTGTGCGGCGGCGAAACGGCTGATGTTGTCATGCGCCCACTGGATATCGTCCTTGAGGTCTTGTGGCACACGGGCCACGGCCTGCGCGATGTGATCGGAGGTCACGGTGACGTCGCCCTGCCACCCATCAAGCCGTTGTGCATACTCCAAAGCCACTTGCGCGCCGCCTGTGCGCAGGCGGGCCAGCATGACCTGAACCGTATCACTGATATCGGCTGAAGCCTGCGGGGTTTGTCCGGTGGCTGATTTCAAGAATTGGATGGTCATCGCGCAGTCTCCTTCACCCTTCAGGTGAGGCCGAATCCCGACGCGCAGCAAGGGTTTTGAGCGGCCTATGCCCGCCTTTTTCCACGCGCTGAAACTGTGCTTCGGCTAACCCAAAACTGCTTGCGCGTCTGTGTGTTCACGGCATCCGCGCCCAGGCTGCGGTTAGAGGGTGCGGCGCAACCCTTGGGCCGCTTGTTCGATCAGGTCCAAGGCTTCGTTGAAATCGCGGGTGAAATAAGGGTCAGGCACGTGATCGGCCGTGCTGTCACCGGTGTAATCGGTGAATAGGCGAACCGGGGTTTCGTTCCCCGTGGGCCGCAAAGCTTCGATATCGCGCAGGTTTGCGGCGTCCATGGCAAGGATCAGATCGAAGCCGTCAAAATCGCCTGCATGGAATTGCCGCGCGCGCAGCGCGGACAGATCATAACCGCGCTCTAGTGCGGCCTGTTGCATCGGGCCATAAGGGGGCTTGCCGATATGCCAGTCGCCGGTGCCCGCGCTGTCGCAGGTTACATGCGGGGCCAGCGTGCGAAAGATCCCTTCGGCGGCGGGGGAGCGGCAGATATTTCCAAGACAGACGAACAGGATACGGGTGGTCATGCGGGGCTCCTTTGGGCAACAATGGATAGGGCAAGGAGGCGCAATGGAAAAGATCGTTATTCTGACAGGGGCGGGCATTTCCGCCGAAAGTGGGCTTGGCACCTTTCGCGATGAAGGCGGGTTATGGGCGCAACATCGGATCGAGGATGTCGCAACGCCCGAAGGGTTTGCGCGGGACCCGGCGCTGGTGCATCGGTTTTACAATGCGCGCCGTGGGCAAGCCGTTGAGGCCGTGCCGAACGCCGCACACGAGGCCTTGGCCCGGCTGGAAGCGCAACATGACCGAGAGGTCTGGATCGTGACCCAAAATGTCGACGGCCTGCACGAAAAGGCAGGCAACGCCAATGTGTTGCACATGCATGGCGCGTTGGAGGGGGCGTTATGTGCCGCCTGCGATCATCGCTGGCCCGCGCCGTTGGTGATGGACCCGGCGCAGGCCTGCCCATCCTGTGCGGCGACAGCCACCCGGCCCGATATCGTGTGGTTCGGCGAGGTGCCTTATCATATGGAGCAAATTTGGCAGTTGCTGGAAAAGGCCGATCTGTTCGCCGCAATCGGAACCTCGGGGCAGGTCTATCCGGCGGCGGCCTTTGGCCAGCACGCCGATCGCGCCGGGGCTCATACTGTTGAGCTGAATATGGAGGCGTCGGTGAATACCCGCGATTTCGCCGAAACACGCCACGGCCCCGCGTCGGTGGTGGTGCCTGCTTGGGTGGACGAACTGTTGGCGGGGTGAAGCTGGGGGGCGCACCGCGCCGATCTTTGTCGGAGTTGGCGGGAATACAGCACAACTGCTCACTCGATTGGTCGCCATCCGGCGGTCTGGCCATCGCGCAGCTACCCCATACCACGAAAAAGGCCGGGCGCATTGGCCCGGCCTTTCGACGGTGATGTGCCGGTTTATTCGCTTTTGCCGTGCTGGTGGCCCATGCCGTGGCTTGGCATCCGCTCAAGATCGACGGGCACCTCGACGGTGATGTCGCCCGCCTGTTCAAAGGTCAGGGTCAGGGGCACAGTGTCGCCCTGTTCGAACGGGTCGGTGATGCCCATGAACATGACGTGATTGCCCCCACGGGCCAGCATCAGTGTTTCGCCTGCGGCCAAGGCAAGGCCCTCTTCGACATGGATCATGCGCATGACGCCGTTTTCGTCTTCCTTGTGGGTGTGCAGCTCGACCAGTTTTGCCACGGGTGAGGCCGCGCCGATCAGCCGGTCATCGGTGCTGCCGTGATTCATGATCTGCATAAAGGCTGCGCCCGAGGTGGACATCATCGCCGAAGACCGCGCGTAGGGGTCGTTGATCATGATGTCGGCTGCAAATGCGGGTAGGGCGAAGGATGCGGCGGCAATGGCCGCCAAAGCGGTGGATTTGAAGGACATGGATGTATCTCCGATTGGTCGTGTTGAAAGTCAGGTTGATCGTTCAGGCCCCACCGGGTGGGCTGCGTGCCATGGCTGGCCTTGCCTCGGGGGTGTGAAAGATCAACTTGAACTCAACAGCTTGGGCTTTGATCCATGCGGTTGGGGCGGCCATGTCCGGCCCGGCATCCATCGCGATCTGAAACAGCGACATCGCGCAATCGGGGCAGATATGCGCCGGGCCTGCGGGCTGCCCATTGGCATCAACCAGCACCGCCAGCGGCCCGGTGCCAGTGCATAAAATCATGTGCCCATCTGGGCCGGGGGCCGAACGAGCCTGCGCCATGCTGTGGCCTGTCAAGGCCAGCAGAGCGGCGAGAGCTATGGCAATTAAGGGCTGTGCTTGTCTCATCGTGGTGCCCATATAGGAGGCCACCGGATGAAAGGTAAAGCGACAAAACGAAACAGCCCCGCCGAGAAGGCAGGGCTGTAAAAGCATTTTAGATATCGCGTGGCTTAGGCGGTTGCGGCCTGTGCCTTGGCGATCTCTTTCTTGATTTTCAGGATGCCGGCCGACAGCTCGTCGTCCTTGGCTTTGGCAAGGAAGGCATCCAAACCACCGCGGTGATCGACGCTGCGCAACGCTGCAGCCGAGATCCGCATCTTGATGGCGCGGCCCAGTGTTTCGGATTGCAGCGATACGTCCTGCAGGTTGGGCAGGTAGCGGCGCTTGGTTTTGTTGTTGGCATGGCTGGAGTTGTTGCCAACCATCGGGCCTTTTCCGGTCAGTTCGCAGCGGCGCGACATGGGCTTTTCCTCGTGTTTGCTGGGGCTTGACGCAGCCCTGCTCAATACAAACGGGCACCGCCAGCGGCAGCGCCCCGAATTCATTGGTGGGTCTTTATGGTCAAAGCGGCGGGGCGTCAAGGGATTCGGGTGGGTTTTGTATATGCTCTGTGCCTGCCCGCGATGTTTGTGGCGCTGTCGGGGATAACGCAAGGGTCGGCCGAAGGGCTGGAGGAAATTTTGGGGTATTTGCGCGGTGTCGGGTTGATATTGGTCATGAACAATAAGTCAGGCGAAAAAATACTGTCAGTCCGGACAAATTTTCTGTCACCATAATGGTATCATGACAGGAGGCATGGCAATGGAGATATTCAAAGCAGAAGACCGCGCCAGCACATTGGCCGGGTCTGACTATTTCACCGGTCAGGTGTGGCAAGACCCGGTTGTCAGCGCGCCCGCACCGGCACGGCTGCGGGCCTTGCGGGTCACGTTCGCGCCGGCGGCGCGCACCGCTTGGCACACACATCCTTTGGGGCAAACGCTGCATGTGATGTCCGGTGTGGGGCTGATCGGCTTACGAGGTGCGGCGCCACAGGTGATCCGGCCCGGCGATACCGTGTGGATTCCACCCGGAGAAGAGCATTGGCACGGGGCGGCGCCTGACAAGATGATGTGTCATCTGGCCCTGCAGGAAGCCGATGAAAACGGGCAGGCCGCCGAGTGGCTGGAGCATGTCAGCGATGCGGATTATGGGCGCGCGCCGAAGTGACACGCAAAGAGCGTTCATGCCGTTGTCTGACGGGATTTTGCGAGGGCAGTTTCGTGGCGAGGTCTTGTTTTTGGGCAAGGCATGGGCACGTTCTGTATCATATCACGAATTAAGAAAGGGGAGCTTTCATGCAGTTTCAATTCAATACGGACGCCCATATTCAGGGTGATGAGACCCTGTCGGATCAGGCCGAGCAGATCGTGACAGCAGGCTTGGGCCATTTCACCGACCGCCTGTCGCGGGTCGAGGTTCATCTGGCCGATGTGAATGCCGACAAGTGCGGCGCGGATGATATCCATTGCACGATTGAGGCGCGGCCCGAGGGTATGCAGCCGCAGGCCGTGACACATTCCGATGCCACCGTCGATGCGGCGCTGCGGGGCAGTGCCAAGAAACTGAAATCACTGTTGGAGAGTGAGTTCGGCAAGCTGGACCGACGGTGATGTTGCCTCAGCGCAGGATTGGCCCCAAGCCATGGCAGGCGTTGCAAGATGACTGATGCCAGAACCTTGCGGGGCGTGGTGCCCTATCTGCCGACGCCTTTGACATCCACGGGCGCGTTGGATGAAGCCGCTTTGCGGCGGCTGGTGGACCACCTGATTGACAGCGGTGTGCATGGGCTGACCCCGCTGGGATCGACCGGAGAATTCGCTTATCTGGATTTCGCCGCCAAAGAACGTGTGGTCGCGGCGACGGTCGAAGCGGCCAAAGGCCGTGTGCCTGTGGTGGCGGGGGTCGCCGCCACAACCACATGGGAGGCTGTCAAACAGGCCAAG
>DATFJQ010000018.1:0-9703 GCA_035269125.1 Roseovarius sp. | reverse complement strand
ACCTTTGGACCAGACGGGCAGGGCGTGGCCGCGCTGAAGCCCGAGGCAATGATCGGACATTACAGTGAATTGCAGCCTGTGGTGCGGGGCCTGATCGGCTGAGGTTATTGTGAAAGCCCGCAAGACAGCTTCGTGTTTTGTTAAATCAAGGCGGCGAACCGCAGGGAAGGGATTGACCGCCTGCACCTTGCGCCGCAAAACAATGCCATGACCGAAGTGTTCAAAGGCAGTTTTACCCAGCAAGAGCCGATCCCGGAAGACGGGATCGCGGCGGCGCTTGAGGTGATGCGCAGCGGTCGTCTGCATCGCTATAACATTGTCGGTGACGAGGTGGGCGAGGTTGGCCTGTTGGAGCGTGAGTTCGCGGACTACACCGGTGCCCGATATGCGTTGGCCGTGGCCTCGGGCGGCTATGCCATGGCCACGGCGTTGCGCGCGATTGGGGTAAAACCCGGCGACAAGATTCTGACCAATGCCTTTACGCTGGCCCCGGTTCCCGGCGCGATTGCCAGTGTTGGGGCCGTGCCGGTTTTTGTGGGTGTGACCGAGAACCTGACGATTGATCTTGAGGATGTGCAGGCCAAGGCCGGTCAGGCGGATGTCTTGATGCTAAGCCATATGCGCGGGCATCTGTGCGATATGGAACGTCTGATGGCGATTTGCGATGCTGCGGGCGTCACCGTGATCGAGGATTGCGCCCATACCATGGGCGCGGCTTGGACGGGCGTGCCGTCGGGCCGCTGGGGTAAGGTGGGATGCTATTCCACCCAAACCTACAAGCACATCAATTCCGGCGAGGGTGGATTTCTGATCACCGATGACGCCGAGATCGCGGCAAAGGCCACGATCCTGTCGGGGTCGTACATGCTGTATGGGCGCAACGGGACAGTGCCGCCCGAAGACGTGTTCGAGCGGGTCAAATACGACACGCCCAACGTGTCGGGCCGTATGGATCACTTGCGTGCCGCTATCCTTAGGCCGCAACTGGCCCGGTTGCAGGCGCAATGCGCGGCGTGGAATGATCGCTACAAGGTGGTTGAGGAGGGGGTGCGCGGCACGCCCGGCCTGACCGTGGTCGAACGCCCGGATGAGGAGACCTATGTCGGGTCGTCGATCCAGTTTTTGTTACTGGATTGGCATGACAGCGCGATTGCGGATGTGATCGCCCGATGCCTTGCACGTGGGGTCGAGTTGAAATGGTTCGGCGGGGCAGAGCCCAAGGGTTTTACCAGCCGCTACGACAGTTGGCGCTATGCACCAAGCGCGCCGATGCCTGATACAGACAGGGTTTTGCGCAGCATTCTGGATATGCGATTGCCGCTGACCTTTTCGCTGGAGGATTGCGCATTGATTGCGCGGATCATTCGCGCCGAGGTGGGCGCGGTGTATCAGGCCGAACAGGCCTGATCCGGCGGAGCGGCTGCGCCGCGCAGGTTTGGTGGATTGGGGGCGCTGCCCCCGTCGCTGCAAGCCGCGACTCCCCCGGAGTATTTTTGAACAATGAAGCGGTCAGGGGCCAAGCTGGCGGAGCGGGATTGACCAGACGGGAAACTTGCGCCTATAAATGAACGAGTGTTCAATAAATGCCGATAGCGGGAGGCAAGGCGCATGTTCAACGCGGTGATGCAATACGATCTGGGTGAGGATGTGAACGCCCTGCGGGAAATGGTGCACAGGTGGGCGCAAGAGCGCGTCAAGCCGATGGCGGCAGAGGTGGATCAATCGAATGCCTTCCCGAATGACTTATGGGCAGAGATGGGAGAGCTTGGCCTGCTGGGGATTACGGTGCCGGAGGCTTTTGGTGGTGCTGACATGTCCTATCTGGCGCATGTCATCGCAGTGGAGGAAATCGCGCGCGCCTCGGCCTCGGTTTCGCTGTCTTATGGGGCGCATTCCAATTTGTGCGTCAATCAGATCAAGCTCAATGGCACGGACGAGCAAAAAGCCAAGTATTTGCCCAAGCTGGTCAGTGGCGCGCATGTGGGCGCGCTGGCTATGTCCGAGGCCGGAGCAGGCAGCGACGTGGTGTCGATGAAGCTGCGTGCCGAAAAGCGCAACGATCACTACAAGCTGAACGGCAACAAGTATTGGATCACCAACGGGCCGGATGCCGATACGCTGGTGGTTTATGCCAAGACTGACGCGCAGGCCGGGGCCAAGGGGATCACGGCGTTTTTGATCGAAAAGGATATGAAGGGCTTTTCCACCAGCCCGCATTTCGACAAGCTGGGGATGCGGGGCAGCAACACCGCCGAGTTGATCTTTGACGACGTTGAAGTGCCGTTTGAAAACGTGCTTGGCGAGGAGGGCAAAGGCGTGCGTGTTTTGATGTCGGGGTTGGATTACGAGCGCGTGGTTCTGGCCGGGATCGGGACGGGCATCATGGCGGCCTGTCTGGATGAGATCATGCCCTATATGGCCGAGCGCAAGCAGTTCGGCCAGCCGATTGGCAGCTTCCAGTTAATGCAGGGCAAGATCGCCGATATGTACACGGCGATGAACAGCGCGCGGGCCTATGTTTACGAGGTGGCGAAATCCTGTGATCGCGGCGATGTGACCCGGCAGGATGCTGCCGCGTGCTGTCTTTATGCCAGTGAGCAGGCCATGATGCAGGCGCATCAGGCGGTGCAGGCCATGGGCGGCGCGGGCTTTTTGGCGGATGCGCCAGTGGCGCGGCTGTTTCGGGATGCCAAGCTGATGGAGATCGGCGCGGGCACCTCGGAAATCCGGAGGATGCTGGTGGGGCGCGAATTGATGGGGGCCATGGGGTGACGCCACGCTGGCTGTTTTTCACGCCGCTTCTGGCCCTTGTTTTGGCGGTCGCCGGGATAGGGCTTTTGCTGGGGGCGCGGTTGGTTTTGACCACAGAGACCGACGTGATTGAGCGTGTGGCCGCCCGCTATGTCGCCGAGGCCAGCCCGCAGGCCCAGCTAAGTGATTGTCAGGCGCGCCCCGCGCAATCTGACGGGCTATGGCTGGTGGTGGTCTGCGCATCTGCGCAGGGGCAGGGCGGCGTGGCGTATTTCGTTGATCGCTTTGGCCGGGTGCGTGATCAGGGCCCGGTCAATGGGCAAGGATAAGCAACGCATGCTGACCAAAGCGCCATATGATGCCCTTTGTGCCGGGTTCGATTGGTCGCTGCCGGACCATCTGAACATGGCGGCGCAGGCCTGTGATGATTTGGCCGCGCAAAGGCCCGCGCAGGTTGCGATCATCGATCTGACCGGTGCGCGCCAAGAAATCAGCTATGCTGATCTCAAACGCATGTCGGACGGCCTTGCATGGGATTTGCAGGCGCGCGGCGTGGCGCGTGGGGATCGGGTCGGCGTGCTGCGCAGCCAAGACGCATGGTGTGCCGCAACGCATTTGGCGATCTGGAAGATCGGCGCGGTATCGATCCCGCTGTTCAAGTTGTTTCGCCATGACGCGCTGGCCAGCCGCCTTGAGGATGCGGGCGCGGGTTGGGTGGTGTGCGATGCGCAGGGCGCGGATATGCTGGACGGCATCGCATCTGTGATGCCGCTTGTGCCCGAGCGCTTGACGCTGGACGATGCCCCGTTTGAGATAGCCGAGACCGGGCCTGATGATCCGGCGGTCTTGATTTATACCAGTGGCACGACAGGTAGCCCCAAGGGCGCGCTGCATGGCCACCGTATGCTGACAGGGCATTTGCCGGGCGTGGAAATGAGCCATGATTTTCTGGGTCAGCCGGGGGATTGCCTGTGGACGCCTGCCGATTGGGCGTGGATTGGCGGGCTGTTCGACGTGCTGATGCCGGGGCTTGCGCTGGGCGTGCCGGTGGTGGCGGCGCGTTTGCCCAAGTTCACGCCAGAGGCCTGCGCGCGGATCGTCGAAGAAGGCGCGGTGCGCAATGTCTTTCTGCCGCCGACGGCGCTGCGCATGCTCAAGGCCGCCGACCAGCAGATCGCGGGATTGCGCAGTATCGCCAGCGGCGGTGAGCCATTGGGCGCCGAGATGCTGGATTGGGGGCAGCGGGCCTTTGGTGTGACCATCAATGAATTCTATGGCCAGACCGAATACAACATGGTGGCCAGTGCCTGTTCTGCGCTGTTTCCGCCGCGACCGGGGTGCATCGGCAAACCCGCGCCGGGTTTTCGTATTGGTGTGATTGACGAGACGGGCCAAGAGGTTGAGGGCGAGGGCGATATCGCCATTCACCGCGGCGCAGCCAGCATGATGTTGGGATATTGGAACAAGCCTGCGGAAACCGCGGAAAAATTCCGCGGCGACTGGATGCTGACCGGGGATCGCGGCCTGTGGCAGGATGGCTTTTTGCGTTTTATCGGACGCGAGGATGATGTGATCACCAGCGCGGGCTATCGCATTGGCCCCGCCGAGATCGAAGATTGCCTGTTGCGCCACGATGCTGTGGCCACGGTGGGGGTGGTCGGCAAGCCCGATGCGTTGCGCACCGAGATCGTGAAGGCCTATGTGGTTCTTAAACCCGGCTTTGCCCCGTCAGATGCGTTGGCGCAGGAGTTGCAGGATTTCGTCAAGGCACGTCTGGCCAGCTATTGCTACCCGCGCGAAATTGCCTTTGTCGCGGCCTTGCCGATGACGATGACGGGCAAGGTGATCCGCAAGGATTTGAAAGCGCGCGCCGCCGCCAAGGTGGGATCATGACCGCGCTGCAAGCCTTGGAAAAGAAAAGGGCCGGCGCGATGGCCAGCCCTTGGTATTATCTGTCCCGACCCGGCTCAGAATTTCATGACGTAGGACACGCCAAATACCAGCGGGTCAATCGCAACAGACCCGATTTCGGTGCCGCCGACGGTCACGTCGGTGTCGATGTCGATCCAACGCACATCGGTGCGGAACGAGGCGCGCTCGGTCAGTTTGAAGTCCAGACCGGCATGCAGGGCAACGCCCCAACTGTCGGACAGGCTGACGGGGGTTCCGGTCAGCAGACCGATAGCGTTGTCATCCCAGAAGGTTGTGTAATTCACACCGGCACCAATGAAGGGTGTCACCGACGAATTGTTGGTGAAGTGGTAGTTCAGCGAGATTGTCGGCGGCAGGTGCTTGGTTTTGACGATATCGCCGAGGGTTGGATGGCTGACCGTATGTTCGAACGGCCAAGCGGCCAGAACTTCGATGCCAACATTGTCTGCGACGAAATACTCGAACGTCAACGTCGGGCGAATGTTGTCGTCAACGCTCAGGTTGCCGACAAGCGTGGTGTTGGTTTTGTCGGCGGGCATGACCGATGCAATACCAAGGCCGAGCGTCATGTCACCTTTTTCCTGAGCCAACGCCGGTGCGGCGGTCGTGGCCAGAGCGGTTGCGAGGGTGAGTGCGGTGATCTTTTTCATGGTCTTTCCATTCCTATGCGAATGACGCGGATCATCTGCCTTGGCGCGCGGGGTCTCATTGATTTAGGTCAAATTGTCCAACCTAAGCAGCGATGTGGCGCAAATGTAACACGTCTGCAGAGCGCCGATGCAGGTCTGCGGTCCGCCCGTCGGCGTGCGGCGGGCCTTCCTCCAAATTCCAACTCACCCGAGGTGCGACAGCTATGAAACTGAATTCCAAGGCAATTCCGACATCGGCCGAATTTCAGGCCAACCGGCAGGCGCATCTTGAGGCCTTGAAGGTGGTTCAGGACGCGGCTGAACTGGCCGCATCTGGGGGCGGCGAGGCCGCGCGCGAGCGGCACTTGAGCCGGGGCAAGATGTTGCCGCGAGACCGGGTGGCCAATTTGCTGGACCCCGGCGCGGCATTTTTGGAAGTGGGGGCGACAGCGGCGCATGGTCTTTATGATGGCGCGGCCCCCTGCGCGGGTGTCATCGCCGGGATCGGTCGGGTGCAGGGTCAAGACTGCATGATCGTGTGCAACGACGCCACCGTAAAGGGCGGCACCTATTACCCGATGACAGTCAAGAAACACCTGCGCGCCCAGGAGATCGCCGAGGAATGCAACCTGCCCTGCATCTATCTGGTCGATTCGGGTGGGGCGAACCTGCCCAATCAGGACGAGGTGTTTCCCGACCGCGATCATTTCGGGCGGATTTTCTACAATCAGGCGCGGATGTCGGCCAAGGGCATTCCGCAGATTGCCGTGGTCATGGGCTCTTGTACCGCCGGGGGGGCCTATGTGCCTGCGATGTCGGATGTCACGATCATCGTCAAGGAACAGGGCACGATCTTTTTGGCGGGGCCACCCTTGGTCAAGGCTGCCACCGGTGAGGTCGTCAGCGCCGAGGATCTGGGCGGCGGAGATGTGCATACCCGGCTGTCGGGCGTGGCCGATTATCTGGCCGAAGATGACGGGCACGCGCTGGCCTTGGCGCGGCGCGCGGTGGCCGGGCTAAACCGGGTAAAACCGACGACCGTGAATTGGGCCACCCCCGAAGAGCCCGCCTATGACCCCGATGAGTTGCTGGGCGTCGTGCCCGCCGATCTGCGCACGCCCTATGATATCCGCGAGGTGATCGCCCGGCTGGTGGACGGGTCGCGCTTTGATGAATTCAAGGCCCGGTTCGGGGAAACGCTGGTCTGCGGGTTTGCCCATCTCAAAGGCTGCCCGGTGGGCATCGTGGCCAATAACGGCGTTTTGTTTTCCGAAGCCGCCCAGAAAGGCGCGCATTTCGTCGAGCTGTGCAGCCAGCGGAAAATCCCGCTGGTGTTCTTGCAAAACATCACCGGCTTCATGGTGGGGCGGGCCTATGAAAACGAAGGCATCGCGCGCCATGGGGCCAAGATGGTCACGGCGGTGGCCACCACCTCGGTGCCCAAGATCACCATGGTTGTCGGCGGCAGTTTCGGGGCTGGCAATTACGGCATGTCGGGTCGGGCCTATCAGCCGCGGTTCATGTGGTCATGGCCCAACAGCCGGATCAGCGTGATGGGCGGCGAACAGGCGGCGGGCGTTCTGGGCACCGTCAAGCGCGACGCGATCGAGCGCAAGGGCGGCACATGGTCTGCCGAGGACGAGGCCGAATTCAAGCGTCCCACGATCGAGATGTTCGAACGCCAGTCGCATCCGCTTTATGCCTCGGCGCGGCTGTGGGACGATGGGATCGTCGATCCGCGCAAATCCCGCGATGTGCTGGCCCTGAGCCTGAACGCGGCGCTGTGCGCCCCGATTGAGGACACACGCTTTGGCGTGTTCCGCATGTAAGATGCAAACCGGGCCCGCATAGACCAAGGCAGGAGACCGACCATGACACGAAAACCCCGAGTGACACGATTTTACCGCGGTGCGCGGCGCCACTCGAAATGGGACATGGGCGCGCCCCGGCATCATGCCCGGCCCAAACGTGCGGCCTGGCGGCGTGTGGCGGATCCCAAAGTCTATTTAAGGGCGGTGATCGTGGTGGCGGGGTTGGGCTTGGTGGTCTTGCCCTACGGATTTGACGCGCTGAACCTTATAACCGGGCCAAAAGAAGAAACCGGCTGCCGGGTTGTCAGCGTAACCGATGGCGACACGGTGCGGCTGTTTTGCCCCGGAAAGGGTGTCTTTGCGGCCCGATTGACGGGATTTGATGCGCCGGAATTGTTCAGCCCCGGCTGCGCCTCGGAATGGGCGCAGGCGATGCAGGCCTCATGGGCCTTGCGGCGGATGTTGTTCGGGGCTGATGCGCTGACAGTGGTGCGCCGGGGCACCGACCGATATGGTCGTGTGCTTGTGTTCATGGCAGTGGACGGTGCCTCTGTGGCGCGCAAGATGATAGAGGCCGGGCATGCCCGTGCCTATGGCGGCGGACAACGGCAGGATTGGTGCAAGGGGCAGGCAGCATGAGCCGTGCTATGACAACCCGGCTAACCGATCGTTTTGGCCTGACTGCGCCCATTGTCTCGGCCCCGATGGCGATGGCGGCGGGGGGGCGCTTGGCGGCGGCTGTTGGCGGTGCGGGCGGTTTGGGCTTTATCGGCGGCGGCTATTGTGACCCCGACTGGATCGCGGAGCAGTTTGTCGAAGCTGGCAACACCAGCGTCGGCTGTGGCTTCATCACATGGGCTTTGGCCGCGCATGAAGCCGAAACACCGGGCCTGTTTGACGCGGTGCTGGCGCGCAACCCGGCGGCGGTGTTCTTGTCGTTCGGGGATCTGGCCCCGTTTGCGGCACGGGCCCGGGCCGCCGGGGTGCCGGTGATGGCGCAGGTGCAAACCGTGCAAGGCGCAATCAAGGCGGTTGAGGCCGGGGCCGATATGATCGTCGCCCAAGGCTCCGAGGCGGGCGGGCATGGCGCATCGCGTGGCACGCTCAGCCTGGTGCCCGAGGTTGTGGATGTCGTCGCGGGCCATGCGCTTGTTCTGGCCGCCGGTGGCATTGCCGATGGACGCGGTCTGGCGGCGGCGCTGATGCTGGGGGCCGATGGCGTGCTGGTGGGCACCCGGTTCTGGGCCAGCCAAGAGGCGTTGGTCGCCCCCGGCTTTCAGCGCGCGGCGGTTGCGGCAACTGGCGATGCCACGCTGCGCTCGTCCTTGCCGGATATCGCGCGCGGGTTGGACTGGCCCAAGCCCTATACGGTGCGCACGCTGCGCAATGCATGGACCGATCATTGGCAATCCATTCCCGGCGGTCCGGCCTCGCCCGGGGCGCGCGGGGCCTATGCCGAGGCCGTTGAGGCGGGTGATTCCGCCGGGGCACCGGGGATTGCGGGCGAGGCTGTGGGGCTGATCGAAGATGTGCCCCCTGCGGCGGAAATCGTGGCCCGCATGGTGGCGCAGGCGCAAGAGGTTTTGGGCCAATGGTAAAGGGAACGGAGTTGCGCAACCTGTGGTGCGAATTGCAAATCGCGGATGCCTTCGGCGAGAGTATTTTTGGAACAATGAAGTTCAGGGGCGCAAATTGGCCCGACAGGAGAAAGACCGATGTTTGAAACGATCCTGATTGCAAACCGCGGCGAGATTGCCTGCCGGATCATCGAAACCGCGCGCAAGATGGGGGTGCGTAGTGTTGCGGTTTATTCCGATGCTGACCGGGCGGCGCGGCATGTGGCCATGGCTGACCGGGCGGTGCATATCGGCGGGCCGGCCCCGGCGGACAGCTATTTACGCGGCGAGGCGATCATCGAGGCGGCGTTGCAAACCGGCGCGCAGGCGATCCACCCTGGCTATGGGTTCTTGTCGGAAAATCCTGATTTTGTTGATGCGGTCGAGGCGGCGGGGCTGGTCTTTATCGGGCCGTCGGCCAAGGCGATCCGGGCCATGGGCCTGAAAGATGCCGCCAAGGCATTGATGGAACAAGCCGGGGTGCCGGTGGTGCCGGGCTATCACGGTGACAATCAAGACCCCGAGCATTTGTCCGGCGCGGCGGATGCAATCGGCTATCCGGTGTTGATCAAGGCGGTGGCAGGCGGTGGCGGCAAGGGCATGCGCTTGGTCACCCGGCCTGAAGAGTTCAACGAGGCGCTGGACAGCGCTCGCAGCGAGGCCAAGACCGCCTTTGGCAATGACGCGGTGTTGATCGAAAAGTACATCCAGAAGCCCCGCCATATCGAAGTTCAGGTGTTCGGCGACGGCGAAACGGCGGTGCATCTGTTCGAGCGCGACTGTTCGCTTCAGCGGCGGCATCAGAAGGTGATCGAAGAAGCCCCGGCGCCGGGTATGACCGACGATATGCGCGCGGCCATGGGGCAGGCGGCGGTACGCGCCGCCGAGGCGATCGGCTATGCCGGGGCGGGCACGGTGGAGTTCATCGTGGATGGCAGCCTGGGGCTGCGCCCGGATGGGTTTT
>DATFJQ010000017.1:0-10600 GCA_035269125.1 Roseovarius sp. | reverse complement strand
GGCGCGCGACGGTGAAAATATCTTTGTCACCGCGGCCACACATGTTCATCACCAGCAGGTGATCCGCAGGCAGATCAGGGGCGATTTTCATCACATGCGCCATCGCGTGGCTGGGTTCGAGCGCAGGAATGATCCCCGCTTTCTCGCAGCACAGCTGGAACGCCTCAAGCGCCTCTTTGTCGGTGATCGACACGTATTGCGCGCGCCCGATATCGTGCAACCAGCTATGCTCGGGGCCGATGCCGGGGTAATCCAGACCCGCCGATATGGAATAGCCTTCCAAAATCTGGCCGTCGTCATCTTGCAAAAGATAGGTGCGGTTGCCGTGCAGCACGCCGGGGCGGCCGCCGGTCAGGCTGGCGCAATGCTCCATCTTGGTATTGACGCCCTTGCCCCCGGCCTCGACCCCGATGATGTTGACCGATTTATCGTCAAGAAACGGATAGAACAGGCCCATCGCGTTCGAACCACCACCGATGGCCGCAATGATGGTATCGGGCAGCCGACCTTCGGCGGCATGCATCTGTTCGCGGGTTTCTTGGCCGATGATCGACTGAAAATCGCGGACCATGGCCGGGTACGGGTGCGGCCCGGCAACCGTGCCGATGCAATAGAACGTGTCGCGCACATTGGTCACCCAATCGCGGAGCGCATCGTTCATCGCGTCCTTGAGGGTGCCCCGACCGCTGGTCACAGGGATCACCTCGGCACCCAGAAGCCGCATGCGGAAGACATTGGGTTTTTGCCGTTCGACATCATGCGCGCCCATGTAGACCACGCATTTCAGGCCGAACTTGGCGCAAACGGTGGCGGTGGCGACGCCATGCTGACCGGCGCCGGTTTCAGCGATGATGCGGGTTTTGCCCATGCGGCGGGCCAGAATAATCTGACCCAGGACGTTGTTGATCTTATGCGCACCGGTGTGGTTCAACTCATCCCGCTTGAGATAAATCTTGGCCCCGCCCAGATGTTTGGTCAGCCGGTCGGCGTAATATAACGGACTGGGCCGGCCCACGTAATGGGTCCACAGATCGTGCATTTCGTCCCAGAAAGACTGATCGGTTTTGGCATGTTCGTATTGCTGTTCCAGTTCAAGAATCAGCGGCATCAGCGTTTCAGATACGAAGCGCCCGCCGAAATCACCGAACCGGCCCTTTTCATCGGGTCCGGTCATGAAGGAATTGAAAAGGTCGTTCATGGTGTATGCCTTCCCGTCTGGGCCTTGGTCCTGTCGTTCAATATGGGACGTGTCCGCGATTTTCCAGCGAAATCCGACCGAGGCCAAGATTGAAGGCGTTTCGAAACGCTTTCAACACGTGGCTTCAAACCACGTGCAAAAGCCGCTTACAAGCGGCTTGGGTCAAGGGCTTTCCAAAGCCCTTGCCAGCCCATCAACAACAAACGCGCCGGATTGGGGCCGAATTGCAAAAGGCCACGAAGTGACGGCCGTTTTCGACAGCCTGAAACCCTCGCGCCCGCACCGCAGACACAAAGGCCGCGCGACCGACCAACCGTTCCACATCGCGAATCTGCCGTTTGACCACCCCCGCGGCGCGCCTCTTGCGAAGAAAAAAGTTGGGCCAACCAAATTTCCGGTGTCAGATGTTCAGGCAATCCACTCATGCGTCGAACATGAACCGCGGATGGTTAATTCGGCATTAACGCGTACCGGATTTCGCCGCCTCGACAAAGGCGCGCATCAGCGCGCCATCCTTGACGCCCGGCGCGCTTTCGACACCTGACGAGACATCAAGCTGGCGCGCGCCCGTCAGCCGCACGGCCTGCGCAGCGTTATCAGGCGTCAGCCCGCCCGCCAGCATCCATGGCACAGGCCAGCGGCGGCCTGCGATCAAGCTCCAGTCAAAGGCCAGCGCATTGCCACCGGGCCGATCCGCCCCTCTTGGGGGCTTGGCATCGACCAGCAACTGGTCCGCCACGCGGCCAAAAGCGTCAAGCTGGGGCAAATCATCTGCGTCAGCGATGCCCACGGCTTTCATCACCGGCAGCCCATAGCGTGCCTTGACCTCGGCCACACGCTCGGGCGTCTCAGAGCCGTGGAGTTGCAACATATCAAGCGGCACCTGTTCGGTCAGCGCATCCAGCATGGCGTCGTCGGCATCCACCGTCAGCGCAACCTTCATGATACCCACTGGCACGGCGGCGGCCATGAACGCCGCATCCTCAAGCACAAGATGCCGGGGGGATTTAGGGAAAAACACGAATCCCACATAAGACGCCCCCGCCAGAATGGCGGCAGGGATGTCGGCGGGGTCTGTCAGCCCGCAAATCTTGACTTTGATATCGGTGGCCATGGGCGGCGGTTTAGCTGGCCTCATCCAGAATGGCCAGCACCTCGTCCTTGTCCTTGCGCTTTTCGCCTTTCAAGCGCCTTACCTCGGCGCGCAGCGCGCTCAGCTCACGGGCCTTGCGGGCCGCCTCGGCGCGTTCGCCATGTTCGCGGATCCACTCCCAGATCAGCCCAATAATCAGGCCCAACAGAATACCGCCGAAAATCACAACGAAAAGGGGCAGTTCATAACTGGGATTCAGCGCTGCAAGCCCGGACAATTCATCGGGCAGCACCTTGACCTTCACCATGTTGCGATTGCCGAGGGCAATCAGGATCAGCGCCAGCGCAAAGATCGCAATTGAGGCATAACGAATGTAGCGCATTAGGATTTTCCGTTCAGCCGGTCGCGTAGCAGTTTGCCCGCTTTGAAAAACGGAACGTGTTTTTCTTCAACATGCACGGATTCTCCGGTGCGCGGATTGCGACCCACACGGGCGTCACGCTTTTTCACCGAGAACGCGCCGAAGCCACGAAGCTCGACCCGGTTGCCCTCTGACATGGCAGCAGTGATCTCGCTAAAAATGGTGTTCACGATACGCTCAACATCACGTTGATAGAGATGCGGGTTTTCGTCGGCAATTTTCTGGATCAGCTCCGATCGGATCATTGTCCCCCCCGAGGATTGTTTTGTCGTCACGCATCAAGTCATTAAACAGAACTATAGTCAGGATCGCGAAAAATCGAAACAGAAAGGCCGCAGGTTCTGGCCTGAAATCGCTTTATTTTGCCCGCGCCACAGGAAAAACGCATGCAATCAGGCCATGGTATGCCGTCAACCTGCCATTCGAAGTTGATTTTGCGGCGCAGAAAAACTGTTGATTCGCAAAGGGAAAGCCAGCGGAAAATGCATCTGCACCCGATCAAACGAAAACGGCCCCGCCAAAAAGGCGAGGCCGCGCATGCCTTTATCAGGCACTGATTTTAGTCGTCGTCGCCCTTGAGGGCTGCACCAAGAATGTCGCCCAGCGATGCGCCTGAATCCGAGCTGCCATACTGCTGCACGGCTTCTTTTTCTTCGGCGATTTCGCGGGCCTTGATCGACAGACCCAGACGGCGCGATTTGCTGTCGATGTTGGTGACACGCGCGTCAACCTTATCCCCGACCGAGAAGCGCTCGGGGCGCTGCTCAGAGCGGTCACGCGACAGATCGGAGCGGCGAATGAAGCTTTTCATACCTTCATATTCCACC
Organism: Roseovarius sp.; assembly: GCA_035269125.1. Lineage (GTDB taxonomy): Bacteria > Pseudomonadota > Alphaproteobacteria > Rhodobacterales > Rhodobacteraceae > Roseovarius. The sequence goes on along the minus strand of DATFJQ010000017.1, from coordinate 7,061 downwards.
TCGATGCCGCCATCTTCGATCGCGGTCACTTCGACGGTGATGATCGAGCCACGCTTCACGCCGCCAACGGCATCCGCGAAAGGATCACCGTCAAGCGCTTTGATCGACAGCGAGATACGCTCTTTCTCGACGTCCACTTCCGAGACGACGGCCTTGACCATGTCGCCCTTCTTGTAGCTTTGAATCGCGTCTTCGCCACGCTCATCCCACGACAGGTCGGACAGGTGAACCATGCCGTCGATATCGCCGGGCAGACCGATGAACAGGCCAAATTCGGTGATGTTCTTGACCTCGCCCTCGACTTCGGTGCCCACGGGATGGGTTTCTGCGAACACTTCCCACGGGTTACGCTGTGTCTGCTTGAGACCAAGCGACACGCGGCGTTTGCTGGGATCGATTTCCAGAACCATGACTTCGACTTCTTGGCTGGTCGAAACGATCTTGCCGGGGTGCACGTTCTTTTTCGTCCAGGACATTTCAGAGACGTGAACAAGACCTTCAACACCCGGCTCCAGCTCGACAAACGCGCCGTAGTCGGTGATGTTGGTCACACGGCCCGTATGGACCGAGCCCAGCGGATACTTGGCACCCACCAGATCCCACGGATCTTCCTGCAACTGCTTCATGCCAAGGCTGATGCGGTGTGTGTCTTTGTTGATCTTGATGACCTGAACCTTGACGGTTTCGCCGATCGACAGGATTTCCGACGGGTGGTTCACCCGGCGCCATGCCATATCGGTGACGTGCAGCAAGCCGTCGACACCGCCAAGGTCCACAAAGGCCCCGTATTCGGTGATGTTCTTGACGACGCCGTCCACCGTGTCGCCTTCGGACAGTTTGGCAATGACCTCGGCGCGCTGTTCGGCGCGCGATTCTTCCAAGATAGCGCGGCGCGACACAACGATGTTGCCACGGCGGCGGTCCATTTTCAGAATCTGGAACGGCTGCTTGAGACCCATCAGCGGGCCAGCGTCGCGCACGGGGCGCACATCGACTTGGCTGCCCGGCAAGAAGGCTACGGCACCGCCCAGATCGACGGTAAAGCCGCCCTTGACCCGGCCAAAGATCGCGCCTTCGACGCGCTGATCGTCGGCATAGGCCTTTTCAAGACGATCCCATGCCTCTTCGCGGCGGGCCATCTCGCGGCTAAGCACGGCTTCGCCGCGGGCATTCTCTGCCGAACGCAGATAGACCTCTACCTCATCGCCGGGGGCGATTTCTGGTGCTTCACCGGGATTTGCGAATTCTTTCAGATCGACGCGGCCTTCCATTTTGTAGCCGACATCGATGATGGCTTGGCCCGCTTCGACAGCGATGACCTTACCTTTGACGACAGTGCCCTCATTGGGCGTGTCCATTTCGAGGCTTTCATTAAGGAGGGCTTCGAATTCCTCCATGGATGTGTTCTGAGCCATGTGGCGTGATTGTCCTTTACAAGTGCATTTTTCCGGCCGCGCGGTTGTCTCCGCCGGTCTTGGGGTTTCGTTGGTCAGGCGGAACGCAAAATAAAGAGGGCCGGCAACCCGACCCTGCTCGATCTCTTTATCCGCGACGTTTACCGCCTTGTCGACGGGCTTGCGTTTAGCCGCTTGCCCCCTTGATTGCAAGCCCTTCGTGCAACGGCCCTTTGGCTGGCAGGCTTGCGCCGATCACGCGTCAAGCCGCGCTTGCACCTCGGCGATGGCCGCCGCCACGGCCTGATCTATGCTCATCTGCGACGTATCAATGCGCACCGCATCATCGGCGGGCTTCAGGGGCGCTGCCGCACGGGCACTGTCGCGGGCATCGCGGGTCTGCAGATCCGCCAGAACCGCCTCAAGCGTGGTCTCGAATCCCTTGTCACGCAATTCGCGAAACCGACGCTCGGCGCGCACCGCATCGCTGGCAGTGACAAACAGTTTCACCTCGGCCTCGGGGCAGATCACCGTGCCGATATCGCGGCCATCCAGAACCGCGCCGCCCGAACGCCGGGCAAAGGCCCGCTGAAAATCCACCAAAGCTTGGCGCACTTCGGGTATGGCGGCGACACGGCTAGCCGCCTGCGCAACATCCGGCGTGCGCAAATCCGCCGCTTCAAGATCGCTGGCCTGCAATGCGTGCGCCGCCTCGACCGGATCGGTGCCATCCAGCGTGCGCCGCCCCGTCGCCCGATAAAGCAGCCCGGTATCCAGATGCGCAAAACCGAAATGGTCCGCCACGGCCTTTGAAACCGTCCCTTTGCCGGCCGCTGCCGGACCGTCGATTGCGATGGTAAATGCCATGACCCGTCCCTTTGCTGTTCGGACCGTCAGCATTAGAGGAACAGCCCCACTGCCTCAAGAGCCACGCCGCCCCCTTCTTTTGTTCAAAAATATCCCGGGGGAGTCGCCCAACGGGCGACGGGGGCAGCGCCCCCCAAAAGCCAGCGATCGGAATTATCTGGAGCGGGTAACGGGAATCGAACCCGTAACTTAAGCTTGGGAAGCTCGCGTGATACCTTTTCACCATACCCGCGCCAACGCCGGTTGCTAGGCAATCTGGCAGATGAGGTCAAGAGGCAAGGCGCGCAAAGGCACGCCTTGTCACCATTCGGGAAAGCGTGGCCCTTACTGCGCCACTTTTGTCACGTGATCCGAGGTGAAAACCATGTCCGGGCCAGCACCGGCATGGCAGGCGATGCAGCCCTGATCGGCCCCCTTGGCGACACGCCCGGCAAGGCGCATGCCTTTGGGGTTCTTGTCCAATGAGCCGTCGGGCAGATATTTGACCCAGAACCAATCTGAATTGTCCGGGTCAAAGCCCGCCTCGCGGCGGAACATCACCGTGACAGCCCCCAGATGCTTGTCGGGCTCGGACAGGACCGCATCCGCGCTTACACCTTCGGGGCCATAGTTGCGTTTGATGATCAAATCACCGGTATGGCCGTCGACAGTGGCCTCAGTGTAGAGCGTCTCGAGCATCATGCCATGCGGGGCCAGACCTTCGTAGGGGAATGTCCGCAGCATACCTTCACCTGCAAGGTTCATCTCTTCCATGGCGCTCCAGACCTGATCGGCGTAGTCGGCATCGGCATCTGTGCCGAAGGGCGCGTCCTGCGCCATCACGGCCCCAGCCAGTCCGATCGTGGCGATCGCGGAAATCAATGCGGTTTTCATGAAAATATCCTCCTATATTGCAAGGACACCCTACATCTCATGATGCTCAAGCAGGGTCACAATGCGCTCACACCAACGTGCGCTGCCGCGAATGTTTCGTGTTTGACGCCCCCTCACGAGGCTAACGATGATGGCTACAGTGAGGAGAGATCCATGTTCCGGCTAATAATCACCGCGTGCCTGATTCTGCCCGGTTCTGCGGCTTTCGCGCAGGATGCACAGGCCGGCGAAAAGATTTTCAACCAATGCAAAGCCTGCCACATGGTTGGGGCCGATGCGGAAAACCGCGTCGGGCCGGTTTTGACCGGCTTACTCGGCAGACCTGCGGGAACTTACGAGGGCTATCGCTATGGCACCTCGATGCAAGCGGCAAGCAAAGCAGGGCTGATTTGGGATGCAGGCAGCCTCTTTGCCTATCTTACCGGGCCACAAGACTTTCTTCGGTCCTATCTTGATGACCCCAAGGCGCAGGCCAACATGCGCTTCCGCCTGAAAGATGAACAGGACCGCCGCGATGTCATTGCCTATCTGGCCAGCTTTTCACCCCCAAAAGACGCGGCAACAAATCCCGGCCGGCCCAAAGCCACCCCCCTGAAAACCGCCGCGCACAAGCTTTGCGTGCGCAACCTGAATGAACATACGCATTTTTTTGCGGTCGAAACCAGCAGCGCAGATCGGCGCACGGCAACACTTGCGCCGGGCGAACGTCTGTGTATCACCGCCGCCAAAGGCAAAACCGGCATGGTTCAAGTGTTTGAAAGTGCCGATGCATTTGAGGGCTGTTCCCGGCTGGCCCCTGTCGGCCAAACCGAGGATTTACTCAAATACGTTGATTTCGACCGCTGTTTCTGGGGCTCGAACACCTGACATTGGCAGGCACTTACCCCAGAGATCCGGCGAGGGATTAGGCGCGTCGCCGACGACGCCGACGCCCGCCATCTTCGCCACCGCCGTCACCACCGGTATTGAAGCTGACATTCGGCAACGGCACGATCTTGGCCAATTCCGGGAACGGGTCGGTTTTGTGCGGAATGGCATTGGCCGCCACGAAATGATCCTGAAACTTCGGCTCGATCGCGGTTTCCACCTTGGTGATCTGACGCACGACGCGTTCAATCTCTTGCCGGGCGGCCACGTTGCAAAGGGCGATCCGTGCGCCGGTGCCTGCCGCGTTGCCCGCGCTGGTTACCTTGTCCAGCAGCACATCGGGGATCATGCCAAGAACCATCGCATGTTTCGGGCTGATATGCGCGCCAAACGCCCCGGCCAGAACAACCCGGTCCACCTTGTCAACACCGCGTTCATCCATCAACAGGCGCGCCCCGGCATAAAGCGCCGATTTGGCCAGCTGGATCGCGCGAATGTCGCCTTGTGTGACGGTGATGCGCGGTCCGCCCTGATCGGTGGCATCGTGAATGAGGTAGGCATGCGTGCGGCCTTCGGGAACAGACCGCGACGTGCCCGTCGCCTCGGCCGAGCCGATGAGGCCGCTCTCGTCCATCAGGCCTGCGATGCGCAGTTCGGCAACCGCTTCGATAATGCCCGAGCCGCAAATGCCGGTGATGCCCGTCGCGGCGGTTTCCTCGTCGAACCCCTCTTCGTCCGACCACTTCTCACAGCCGATCACGCGAAAGCGCGGCTCTTTCGTTTCGGGGTCAATCCGGATCGCCTCGATCGCGCCGGGGGCGGCGCGCTGACCGCTGGAAATCTGCGCGCCCTCAAACGCCGGGCCAGTGGGCGAGGAACAGGCCAGCACGCGGCTGGTATCGCCCAACAGGATTTCGGCATTGGTGCCGACATCCACGATCAGGACCAGATCCTCGGATTTGCCGGGCTCTTCCGACAGGGCCACGGCAGCGGCATCGGCCCCCACATGCCCCGCGATACAAGGCAAAATATAGGTGCGCGCACGCGGGTTGATCGCGGTCAGGTCCAGTTCCCGCGCGGGCATCGAGATGGATTCGGAGGTGGCCAGCGCAAACGGCGCCTGCCCCAATTCCACCGGGTCGATCCCCAACAGCAGATGGTGCATGACCGGGTTGCAAACAAACACCGTCTCCACAATCAGCGCCGGGTCGATATCGGCCTCTCGCGCGATGTCAGTGGCCAGCGTGTTCAGCGCATCGCGCACGGCGGCAGTCATTTCCTGATCGCCACCGGGGTTCATCATCGAATAGCTGACCCGGCTCATCAGATCTTCGCCAAAACGGATTTGCGGGTTCATGATGCCGGAACTGGCCTTAACCTCGCCTGTGTCCAGATCGGTCAGATGCGCGGCAACGGTGGTTGATCCAAGGTCAATGGCCAACCCGTAAAGCCCGCTTTCGTGCAGCCCGGGCCAGATTTCGATCACGCGGGCCACGTCATCCGTGTGGGATTTGTGCAGCGCGACGGTGACCTGAAACTTGCCCTTGCGCAGCACCGGTTGCAGCTTGGACAAAAGGGACTGGTCAGCGCGGATTTCGGGAATGTCCCATTCGCGTTTAAGGGCGCGTTCCAGACGCTCCAAATCGCCGGTGGGTTCGTGCATATCGGGCTCGTCCACCTCGACGAAATACAGCCGCGTCGCCGGGTCCATTGCGATCACCCGCGCCGATGCGGCCTTGCGCACCACCTGACGGTGCACTTGGCTTTCGGGGGGCACGTCGATCACCACATCGCCCATCACCTGCGCCTGACAGCCCAGACGACGGCCCGATTTCAGCCCGCGCTTGTCCTCATAGCGCTGTTCGACCGCGTTCCATTCGGACAGGGCGTCATCCGCAACGGTCACACCATGCTTGGAAAACTCGCCATAGCTGGGTGTGATCTGGCATTTCGAGCAGATCCCACGCCCGCCACAGACGGAATCAAGGTCAACGCCCAATTGCCGCGCGGCAGTCAAAACCGGGGTTCCCTTGGGAAACCGGCCACGTTTGCCCGACGGGGTAAAGACGACAAGGGGGTCTTGCGACATGCGGAAACCTCATGCTGTGGCGTTTACTTTGGCAGAACATAAGACATGCCTTGCCGGGATACAGCCTGCAACCGTCAGAAAATGGCGCACTGGCGGCATTTGCAGATTTTGCCCCTGTGGGAAAGACGTGTCAGGGCGTCAAAAGGCGCCTGTAAAGCGTGTCCAGAAACGCCCACGCCTCATCATGGACGCTGCGACCTTGCATCAAGACCCGCACCTGCGCTTCGAAATCCGCATAATGCTGCGTTGTCGCCCAGATCGAGAACAACAGATGGCGGGGATCGACCGGGGCCAGTCGCCCTTGGGCAATCCATTCAGAAATGAGTTCCGTAGTGTCATCGACCAGCGGTTTCAGGCCGCGTTCCAAATGCGGTGTCATACGCGGCGCACCTTGCAAAATCTCATTGGCGAACAATCGGCTTTCGCGGGGAAACTCGCGGCTCATGTCCAGTTTGCGATGCACATAATGCAAGATTTCCTGCAACGGCTCACCATCCGGGGAAATTTCGCGCAGCGGCGCCAGCCACGCATCCATCAACTGGTTGAGAAGCGTAACGTGAATATCCTCTTTGCCGCCAAAGTAATAAAGAATATTGGGCTTGGACAAACCCGAGGCCGCCGCGATCTGATCCAGCGTCGCCCCCCGATAACCGTGCTGCGAAAACACATCCAAGGCCGCGTCAAGAATGCGTTTGCGATTGCGCAACTGGATGCGCGTCGGCTTTTTGGCAGTGGCAGAACTGGGCATCACGATCTCCGGGCGCGGCGGCAAGTCCGGAAAGAATGCTGTATTTCCGCGCCCGGGGAAAGACCTTGATGCAATCAAGGGGCAAGCGACCCCGCGCCGGCCTGCCGTTATCTTGTGCAAGCCCATGGGCAAGGCCAGCGCAGCGCCCAGAAATTTCTTGACCGATTGGTAAACTTGTGGTGCGCTTCCGTTGTGCCGCTCTTTCCGCCATCCTTTGGCAAGC
>DATFJQ010000016.1:0-3900 GCA_035269125.1 Roseovarius sp. | reverse complement strand
GACAGGGCGACCGATGCGCGCTGTTGGCCATCGGCCGTGGTTGTCGGATCCTGAAATTTTCCAGAATTGGCTTCGTGCAAGTTGACGTCTTTCATCGGGGCCCCGTTTTTCGTGTTTGAAAACAGGTAGCGAAGCCGGTCGCGGAAAGAAACCCGCGATAGTCGGGCTGACACCATTGTGAACGTCGCGGTGCATGGTAGACTCTGCGTTTGTGCGAGTGTAAGCGTGTGCCTGTTATCGCTAACATAGTCCGCGATAAAGGCGTCAGGAGGATTTCGATGGTTTCACGTGTCATCCCGGTTGACCCGTTCGACCTTGTCGTATTCGGCGGCACGGGTGATCTGGCGCGGCGCAAGATCCTTCCGGCGCTGTTTCGGCGTTTTTGCGCCGGTCAGATGGGGGCCAATGCGCGCGTGATCGGCGCGGCCCGCACCGATATGGACGACGCGGGCTACCGCAGTTTCGTCGCCGACGCGATTGCCGAGTTCGACCCCGATGCCACCCGCCACAAGGACCATCTGACCAGTTTTCTGAATAATGTGAGCTATATTGTGCTGGATGCCAAAGGCGATGCCGGCTGGGACAAGCTGGCCGCAACGGTGCAGCAGGGCCGGGTGCATGCCTATTACTTTTCGGTTGGTCCGGGGCTGTTTGGCGATCTGGCGCAGCGTCTGCACACCTATGGCATGGCTGATTGCGACAGTCGTATCGTGGTCGAAAAACCATTTGGGCATGATCTGGCCAGTGCCCGAGACCTTAACCGGGTCTTGGCGCAACATTTTGATGAACACCAAATTTATCGGATCGACCATTATCTTGGAAAAGAAACCGTGCAAAACCTGATGGCTGTGCGGTTCGGCAACATGCTGTTCGAGCCGCTTTGGAACAGTCAATATGTGGACCACATTCAAATCACCGTGGCCGAAAGCGTTGGTGTCGGGGGGCGTGGCGATTACTATGATCGCGCAGGGGCGATGCGCGACATGATGCAAAATCACCTGATGCAGCTTTTGTGCCTGATCGCGATGGAGCCTCCGGCCAAGTTCGACCCGGATGCGGTGCGTGATGAAAAGCTCAAGGTGATCCGGGCGCTGGATCCGGTTGCGCCCGACAATGCGGTGCGGGGCCAATACGAGGCCGATGGCGACGCGCCGGATTACCGCACACAGGTTGAAACGCCCGACAGCCGCACCGAAAGCTTTGTGGCGCTGAAGGCGCATGTCAGCAATTGGCGGTGGGCCGGGACGCCGTTCTATTTGCGCACAGGCAAGCGGTTGAAGGAACGGGCCAGTGAAATCGCGGTGGTGTTCAAAGAGGCGCCGCATTCGATTTTCGGCGCCGAGGCCGGGCGCCATCGTAATATTCTGACCATCAAATTGCAGCCCAATGAAGGCATTGAATTGGGGGTTACCATCAAAGAGCCGGGGCCGGGCGGGATGCGCCTGCTGGATGTGCCACTGGACATGACCTTTGCCGAGGCGCTTGGGCAGGATGGCCCCGATTTTCCAGACGCCTATGAACGGTTGATCATGGACGTAATCCGGGGCAATCAGACATTGTTCATGCGCGGCGACGAGGTTGAGGCCGCGTGGCAATGGGCTGATCCGATCATTGAGGGCTGGGAGGAGCGTGGAGAGACACCCATTCCTTATGCATCGGGCAGTGCCGGCCCCGATGATGCGCTGATGCTGATGCATCGCGATGGCCGCCGCTGGAGGGAGATCAAGGCATGAAGCTGCTGGACTATGCTGATGACGAGATGCTGGCCATTGATCTGGCCAATGTGCTGGCCGGAGAGTTGAAATCCGCCCTCAACCATCAGGATAGGGTGTTGTTCGTAGTGCCCGGAGGCAGCAGCCCCGGCCCTGTATTCGATGCGCTGTGCGACGCCAATCTGGATTGGTCGCGGGTGGATGTCATGCTGAGCGATGAACGGTGGGTGCCCGAGGTGCATGTGCGTTCGAACACACGCCTGATCCGCGAGCGACTTTTGGTGGGCCGGGCCAAGGCGGCACGGTATTTGCCGTTGTATGCCAAGGCCAAGCATCCGGATGATGTTCTGGCCGAGCTGGAGGCCAATATCGTGCCCCGGCTTCCGATATCGGTTTTGCTGCTTGGCATGGGCGCCGATATGCATACGGCGTCGCTATTTCCGAAGGGCAACAATATTGAAGTGGCGATGTCCGAGCGCGCGCCGGTTCTGGTGTCGATGGAAACCCCGGATCAGCCTGACATTCGGGTGACGCTTTCGGCGCATGTGTTGAACGATGCACTGGCCAAGCACTTGCTGATCACCGGCAAGGCCAAGCGCGCCGCGCTTGAGCGCGCACAAAGCCTGACCCGACTTGAAGCGCCGATACGGGCCGTGCTGGATGATATGGTGGTTCATTGGACTGCGTAAGAGGTTGTGATGTTTGAAACGTTAAAGGCCCTCGCCGGTGACTTGGCTGGGTGTGATATCCTGGATTTGTTCGCGCAGGACGCGGAGCGGGCCAAGCGCTTTTCAGTCGGCTTTGACGATATGGTGTTGGATTACGCCAAAACCCGGATCACCAGCGATGTCCGCGCCGCGCTGTTGGATCTGGCGCAATCTTGCGATGTGGCCGCAAAACGCGATGCGATGTTCGCAGGGCAAGCGATCAATGAAACCGAAGATCGGGCCGTTCTGCACACCGCGTTGCGCAATCTGGACGGGGCGCCCGTGCTGGTTGATGGCCATGATGTGATGCCCGAGGTTCTGCACACGCTGGCGCGGCTAGAGAGGTTTGCCGAAGACGTGCGCAGCGGGCGGTTCAAAGGGCAGGGCGGGGCGATTACCGATGTGGTGAATATCGGGATTGGCGGCTCACACCTTGGGCCGGAAATGGCCTGTTTGGCGCTGCGTCCCTATCACGATGGGCCGCTTTGTCATTTCGTGTCAAACGTGGACGGGGCGGATATCGCTGATACCTTGGCGGAGCTTGATCCGACGACGACCTTGGTCATTGTCGCCTCGAAAACCTTTACCACGATCGAAACCATGACAAATGCCGAAACGGCACGGGCGTGGATGGCCAAGGCGGTTCGCGATCCGGTGGCGCAATTCGTGGCCGTGTCCACCGCAGAAGACAAAACCGCCCAGTTCGGCATCCCGCCCGAGCGTGTGTTTGGCTTTGCCGATTGGGTCGGGGGCCGCTATTCGATTTGGGGGCCGATTGGCCTGCCGCTTATGATCGCAATTGGCGCGGATGATTTTCGCGCGTTTCTTGCAGGGGCCGAGGCGATGGACCGGCATTTCCAAACCGCGCCGCTGGATTGCAATATGCCGGTCATGCTGGCGTTGGTCGGGCTGTGGCATCATCAGGTCTGCGGATACCCGACGCGCGCGGTTTTGCCCTATGATCAGCGTCTGGCGCGGCTGCCCGCCTATTTTCAGCAATTGGAAATGGAATCGAACGGCAAACGGGTCACCATCGACGGGGACGCGCTGCACACGGCATCTGGCCCCGTTGTCTGGGGCGAGCCGGGCACCAATGGCCAGCATGCGTTTTACCAATTGATCCACCAAGGCAGCCAGATCGTGCCCTGTGAATTCATGGTCGCCGCCAAGGGGCACGCGCCGCATCTGGCGCATCATCACCGCTTGTTGGTGGCCAATTGCCTAGCCCAATCCGAGGCGCTGATGCGGGGCCGGTCCATGGATGAGGCGGTGGCGCTGATGCGCAAGGCCGGGTTTGAAGGCGATGAACTGCACCGCCAGGCCGCGCATCGGGTGTTTCCGGGCAACCGCCCCTCGACCACATTGATCTATGATCACCTCAGCCCGCGACGCTTGGGGCAGATCATTGCGCTTTATGAACATCGCGTGTTCGTCGAAGGTGCGATCCTTGGGATCAATTCCTTCGATCAATGGGGCGTGGA
>DATFJQ010000015.1:0-18006 GCA_035269125.1 Roseovarius sp. | reverse complement strand
TGGCTGGCCACCGCCGGCTCGGCGCGGGCGCTGCACCTGCAAGACCACATCGGCACAATCGCCCCAGGCATGGACGCCGATCTGGTGGTACTCGACCTTGCCTCAACTGCGGCAATCGCGCAACGCCATGCCCAGGCCAGTGACATCTGGGAGGCCCTTTTTCCAACCATAATGATGGGCGATGACCGTGCGGTGAAACAGGTCTACATCGCGGGCCGTCCGACCCTCTGACCACCCCCCGCTTCATTGTTCCAAAAATACTCAAAATACGCCGGCGGCCGCATGCGCCATGCCGCACGGCTTAGCACCTCAGCAGCCAGACTGCCCCAACACCATAACCCACAAATGACCGGGGCCGCGCACCAACCCAAAATCGCGCGCGGGCTTGGCCAAAATGTTGCGGCGATGACCCTCAGATGCCATCCAGCCCCGCAGGACTTCGTCCAGGCTCCCCTGCCCCTTGGCGATGTTCTCGGCGACAAAACAAAATCCATAGCCCTGCCTGCGCACCCGCTGGCCGACGCTGCTGCCGTCCGATCCGGAATGGCTGAATTGCCCGGCCTGTGCCAGATCGCTGGCATGGGCCGCCGCTGCGCGCGACAGCGCCTGTGACGGTTCCAAGGCCCTAAGCCCGGCCTTGGTCCGTTCGGCATTGATCCAAGCCTGTGCAGCCACACTCAAATCCTGCGTGTTCTGGGCTTGTAACGGGCCTGAAACCGCCAGCCAAACCACGAGCATCACAAAGAACCGCGTCACATACCCTTGGATCTGACGAGACCGTCCATTAGGACGGGCGCGTGTCGGGCACCCCGCATCAAACATCAGCCAAGAGCCTCAATGCCGCGGCATGTTGCGCACGGCCTGCGGCGGCCAGAACGCGGCCACCGTCATGCGCCGGACCACCCTGCCAATCCGTGACAATGCCGCCTGCGGCCTCGATCACCGCAATCGGAGCCTGAATATCATACGCCTGTAATCCGGCCTCGATCACAAGATCGATCTGCCCCGCTGCCAAAAGGGCATAGGCGTAGCAATCCATACCATAGCGCACCAGTTGCACCGCTTGGGTCACGCGCCCAAATGCTGCACTCTCATCTGGGGTGCCAACCTCTGGAAATGTGCTGAACAAGATCGCCTGCGCCAAGGGCCGATCTCCGCGTGCGTGCAGCGCGCGCGTGCCTTGTGGGCCGGTCATTCGCGACAGACCCAACCCGCCCTCGAATCGCTCACCGATATACGGCTGGTCAATCAAACCATAAATCGGACCGCTCTGATCGCGCAGTGCGATCAACGTTCCCCAAGTCGGTGTGCCCGACAAAAACGCACGGGTCCCATCCACTGGATCAAGAACCCATGTCAGACCGCTGGTGCCTTGGTGCTCGCCAAATTCCTCGCCCAGAATCGCATCGTCAGGGCGTTGCTTCTGTAAAACCTTGATCATCGCGCGTTCGGCGGCCCGATCAGCCGCCGTGACCGGATCGAACCCGGTCAGGGATTTATTCTCGGCGCTGAGATCAAGTGTTCTGAAGTGCGGCAAGATAACGGCCCGGGCGGCATCTGCCATCGCGTGGGCCGTTTTTATGATCGCATCTTTATCCATCACAAGGACCGCCTTCCCATGTCACCGTGTGCGCCATGGGTAGACGGGCCATGCGGCAATCTCAAGCCACGTCGCTGAGCACGCGGGCAAGATCGAACAGGCGGCGGCGCTGATTTTCAGGAATCGCATAATACGACCGCACCAGATCAAGGGCTTCCTTGTCGCCCAACAGATCCGCAGGCACGCCCTCGGACGCGCCACTTGAGGCGTTGTCATTGTCCAGCCCTTCGAAGAAAAAGCTGACTTCGACTGACAACGCATCCGCAATATCCCAAAGGCGCGACGCGCTGACCCTATTCGCGCCAGTCTCGTATTTCTGGATTTGCTGGAACTTGATTCCGACGCGTTCAGCCAGCTGTTGCTGGGTCATTCCAACCAGCCAACGGCGGTGACGAATGCGTTTTCCAACATGCACATCAACGGGGTGCGGCATGATTTTTTCCTTTTCTGCAATTGGTCCGGTTCAGCAAAATAATGCTGCCAGAGCGGGTAAACGATTTTGTTTTGCAAACGCCACGCATCCCAGTAGCGCGTATGAGACCGTAGCAAGTCAGCATTGAAACACAAGAAGTTTCAGTCACCATTTACGCTAGAGAGCATAGCCTTCAACAATTTTAACGGGCACCTATTCTTTCGTATTGGTTTGCCGGGTTTTTGCCTCGAATTGACAGAAGAAAGCGAATTCGGTTAATCGTATCAATATCTTGCAGGCACACAACCTGACCGGTCAATCAACTTCTAGGTGATGAAATGCGCGCCTTTCATATCGAATCGTCCGGGTCGTCTCCGGCATTGTGCGACCTTCCCGCACAACAGCCCAACGCAGGAGAGTTGCGCCTGCGCATCGGGGCCTGCGGGCTGAACTTTGCCGATCTGTTGATGACCAAGGGCGAATATCAGGACACACCCGAGGCGCCGTTCACTCTCGGGATGGAGGTGGCCGGCACCGTTGAGGCCCTTGGCCCCGGCGTCGACAGCCCCGCCATCGGCACCCGCGTCGCCGTGTTCGGCGGTCAGGGGGGGCTGGCCGAGATGGGCTGCTTTCCAGCCGCACGCGCCGTGCCGTTGCCCGACAGCATGAGCGATATTGATGCCGCCGCTTTTCAGATCGCCTATGGCACCAGCCACGTCGCCCTGTCGCACAGGGCGCGGCTGCAACCGGGCGAAACCCTGCTGGTTTTAGGGGCCGCAGGCGGCGTTGGCCTGACGGCTGTGGAAATCGGCAAGCTGATGGGCGCGCGTGTCATCGCCTGCGCCCGCGGGTCTGAAAAACTGGCCGTCGCCAAACAGGCCGGGGCCGATCACGTGATCGACGCCCGCACCGAAGACATCCGCGGCGTCTGCAAATCCCTTGGCGGGGTCGATGTCGTGTATGATCCCGTCGGCGGCGATCAATTCGACGCCGCCTTTCGCGCCACCAACCCCGAGGGCCGTTTGCTGACCATCGGGTTCGCCAGCGGCACCGTTCCGCAGATCAAGGCCAACCACCTGCTGGTCAAGAACCTCAGCGTGATGGGCCTGTATTGGGGTGGGCTGCTAAAAGTCCGCCCGTCGGTCGTGACCGACAGCCTTGCCACGCTGATGGACTGGTATGTCGCGGGCAAGATCAAACCGCATGTCAGCCACGTGCTGCCGCTGGATCAGGCCGCCGATGCGCTAGAGCTTTTGCGCAACCGGCAATCCACCGGCAAGGTCGTGGTCACACCATAAAGCGGCGCCCTGAACGGCTTATAGGGTCGCGAACCCTTGCCGCAACATATCCGCCAACGCGGCCATGACTTCACGCTCACCGCCCGGTGCGCAATACATGTTGATCTTCTGCGTGCCCAACTCGGGCAGTGCACCACCGGGTTCGATCTCTTCCAAATAGGGCGGCGCATGGCCTTCCAGCATCGAAGTCACCGCCAGATCGGCACTGACTGTCGCCTCGACGGTGCGGTCCGATTCCGTATCCACCACCATTTCCCAATCCAGCCCCATTGCCTCTAGCCGGGCCTGATCACCCTTGCGAAACGCGCAAGACCGGCAATAGGCCAAACGCAAGGGGCGTTGCCGCCATGCGCTGCCGCCCGGCGCGCCGATCCAACGCAGCGGCACCTCGGTCAGGGTTTCCCCACCCTGACCCAAGCCGCTTTCGGTGGTCAGCATCATATCCAGCTCGCCCTTGGCGAATCCGTCCTGCAAGCGCGCGGTGAAAGATGAAATCAACTGTATATTCATGCGCGGGAACGCGGTGTGAAATTGCTGCATGATCTTGGGGATCATCGGATAGACAATATCCACCGGCACGCCCAAGATCACCGCCCCTTCAAAGGTGTCTTCCGTCAGGCGACCCACGGCTTCGTCGTTCAATTCCAGCATCCGGCGAGCATAGCCCAACAGCTGTTCGCCCGACGCGGTCAGCGTGACTCGCCGGTTGCTGCGATCAAACAGCGACAGGCCCAGCATGTCCTCTAGCCGCTTGATCTGCATCGACACCGCCGATTGCGTCAGGTGCAGCATGCCAGCCGCGCGCGTCACGCCGCCGGTGTCGGCCACGGCCACAAAGGATCGCAGCGTCGTGGTATCAAGATTCCTCATGCATCACCCTTTATGATGTTGAGCCTCACAAACATTCACTTTGCGAATGCATTATTCGCTGCCATACGTATCACCAATTAAAATGATAGTCACTCGATACATCACAGTTGCGAAAGGTCAACCAATGGTTCACTTATCCGATACCCTCCGTCATATGCGCCCACGTCGCGCATCACTTTTCCAAACCCTGCGCAGCATGGTGACGGTGCATCATCAGCGCCGCCGCTTATCGCGTCTGGATGACCGCGCCTTGCAGGATATCGGCCTGACCCGCGACACAGCCCGCAGCGAAGCCCGGCGCCCGTTTTGGGACATTCCTGCCGCACAGCGTGGCACTCGTTGCTAAAAGCTGCCATGAAACCGCGTAATTCAGACCGGTAAAGCTTGAAAAGCGGCCGAACCTAACCGATATTATCAGGCAAAGCCCATGGTGGGCTTGTTCTGACACTTTATCGGAGGCTTTAATGGCTCAGTTTGATACAATCCGGACGGCGGCCGGCGCCCGTTCCGCCCAGATTGATGCGGGTCTGCGCGCCCACATGAACAAGGTCTATGGCACCATGTCGATCGGCATGCTGCTAACCTTTGCAGCGGCATGGGCCGTTGGCAACAACGCATCCATGATGAATGTGCTGTTTACCGGCTTTACCCGCTACATCGTGATGTTCGCCCCGCTGATCATGGTCTTTGCGTTCGGCGCGGTGATCAACAAGCTGTCGGCAGCAGGCGCGCAACTGTTTTTCTACGCCTTCGCCGCCCTCATGGGCATATCGATCAGCTATATCTTTGTGGTGTTCACCGATTTCTCGATCGCTCAGGTGTTTCTGACCACCGCAATCGCCTTTGCGGGCCTTTCGCTGTGGGGCTATACCACCAAAAAAGATATCTCGGGCTGGGGTAGCTTCCTGATCATGGGTGTGATCGGCCTGATCGTTGCCTCGATCATCAACATCTTCCTTGGGTCGCCCGCGATTATGTTCGCCATCTCGATCATCGGTGTGCTGATCTTTGCAGGTCTGACCGCCTATGACACCCAAGACATCAAGAACGAATATCTGGCCCACGCCCATCACGGCGACAGCGAGTGGCTGGGCAAGTCCGCGATCATGGGCGCCCTGCGCCTCTACCTGGACTTCATCAACATGTTCATGATGTTGCTCAATCTGCTGGGCCAGCGCGAATAGGCGTCGCACCATATCCAACGCCAAGGGGCCGGTCATCACGACCGGCCCTTTTCTTTTGGTCTTGTGCCGCTCTGCTACGCGGCCCACCGCATCTGCACAGCCGGAAAATACACGCCCGGCCCAAGTTGCAGATCTACATCGCCCTGAGTGGCGAATCCCATCGCTGTGTAGAACGCGACCGCCGGGCGGGTCGATAAGCACACAAAGGCCTTCACCCCTACCCTGCCCCCGTCTGCCACGATCTGCTCAAACAGGGCCCGGCCTATGCCTTGCCGTCGATGCGCGGGGCACACCGCCACATGCCGCATGTGGCCCAAGCCCTCCACTCCGGGGAGACCAAATGGGGTTTGATGGCTCCAGCCGGCTGCCCCGACCAGTTGGTTGCCCCTGACCGCAACGAAATACCCCGGCGCGGCCAATAACTCAGGCGTGGCATGGCACAGAACAGGCAGCGCCACGCGCAACAGCTCAGGCGGGTTAAGCTCGCACAGCGCCTGTTGATAGCTGCGCCTTAACAATGCATCAATTTCGGTCGGACAAGCGGTGCTTGCGGGGGAAATGTCTGGGGGCGTCATCGGCGGCCTCGGGATGTTGAAGAACTCCTCGCCACCCGTTTGCCTACCCCTTGGAATCAAGAAAGCCGCGCATCGGGCGGCGCGGCTTTCACAGTGTCTGTCATGGGGGCGATCTTACTTGATCTTGCCTTCCTTGTACTCGACATGCTTGCGCGCCACGGGGTCGTATTTGCGTACGACCATCTTTTCGGTCATGGTGCGCGCGTTTTTCTTGGTCACGTAGAAATGGCCCGTGCCCGCGGTCGAGTTCAGACGGATCTTGATGGTCGTCGGCTTCGCCATTTTATTGTCTCCTGCACCGGACGCGCAGCGCGCCCGTGAAATTCGTATGAAGCCCGCCTTTTAATGGTGCGGGCCGCCAAGTCAACCGGTTTTTGCGCTACTCGATGCGCTACGGGTTTCAGTTCGACGAAACCCGCGTCGGCATCTTGTAGAAATGATGCACGCCGATGCTGGTTGTGCGCGGAAAGACGCGCGCCCAACGCGGGTTGACGGCACGGGTGTGATAATGCGTGGCCCCCGCAGTCAAGTTGCGCGGGGCGCCACCGACCATCAGCTTGGCAACCTTGCCCACCTGCTCGAACGCGCGCGGCTCACCGATCACTTCGGGGTGTCCATCGCACGTATAGGTAAACTGGCAGGCATATTTCCGGCCCGTGCCCTGTTTGATCACACCACAGATCGAATCGGGAAATTCAGCGCTTTCGACACGGTTCATGATCACCTCAGCGACGGCAAACTGACCCTTCACGCTTTCGCCGCGCGCCTCGAAATACAGCGCCTCGGCCAGACACTGCCATTGCGCGCCGCCTTTTTCAAATGCCAGCCCAGCCAACCAGTCGCGGGAATAGCGCAAATCCGCCTCGGGCCGCGCTGTGTAGCTGGCCAGCCGCGTCTGCGACATTTCCTTCAGCGCACGCGCCTCTTGCTCGAACAGCCGCTTCACGGGCGTGTCCGCCGCAGCCGCTCCCCCAACGAATATCGTCATCGCAATGATAGCCAGTCTCAGCATCGGATCTCTCCTTTCACGGACCACCGGGCCCTGGATTGATCTGGCTCATGTAGTCAAAAGAGTGGTCTGCGTCCAGTCCACGACAGGCGCAGTCAGAATACGACAGAATTTTCAATCCGGCCGCCGCCCCAATCCTTGCCCTATGTTGCGCAGATCGCCAACCGCGCTACCCGATCTTGTCTTTGACCGCCAGCTGTGCGGCAGCAAGTCGCGCCACCGGAACCCGGAACGGAGAGCAGGATACGTAATCAAACCCGGCATCGCGGCAGAACGCGATTGATTCGGGATTGCCGCCATGTTCCCCACAAATCGACAAAACCAGATCGGGCGAGGCCGTCCGGCCCCGCTCGGCCCCGATGCGCAGCAACTCGCCCACACCTTCCACATCCAGCGTGTGAAACGGATCCTCCGAATAGACGCCTTGCTGCACATAGGCCGACATGAACCGCCCGGCATCATCGCGGCTGAGGCCATAGGTCATTTGCGTCAGGTCGTTGGTGCCAAAGCTCAGGAACGCCACATGCGGCGCGATCTCATCGGCGCGCAGCGCCGCGCGCGGTGTTTCCACCATCACACCCAACCGATAGGTGAAATCCTGCCCCGTTTCGTTGCGCACAGCCGCTGCCACCGCATCGACACGGGTCTTGACCAGCTCAACCTCACGGCAGGCCGATACCAGCGGGATCATGATCTCGGGGACCACCGGCGCACCTTCGCGGCTGGCCTCGATGGTAGCCTCGAAGATCGCGCGGGCCTGCATTTCGTAGATTTCCGGAACCGTGATGCCCAACCGCACGCCGCGCATGCCCAACATCGGGTTGTATTCGCCCAAGGCCTCCACCCGGCGGGTCACATCCGACAGCGGCAAATCCAGCGCCTCGGCCAGCTCGCGCATCCCCGACCGATCCGAGGGCAGGAATTCATGCAACGGCGGATCAAACAGCCGGA
Source organism: Roseovarius sp. (assembly GCA_035269125.1). GTDB lineage: Bacteria > Pseudomonadota > Alphaproteobacteria > Rhodobacterales > Rhodobacteraceae > Roseovarius. The sequence goes on along the minus strand of DATFJQ010000015.1, from coordinate 10,107 downwards.
TGCATACCGGCTGGCCCTGCATGATGCGAAACAGATCAATGAAATCGCCCCGTTGCATGGGCAACAAACGCTCAAGCACCGCCGCGCGGTCCTCGCTGGAATCGGCAAAGATCATCTCGCGCATCACGGTCAGCCGGTCGGCCTCAAAGAACATGTGCTCGGTCCGGCACAGGCCAATGCCCTGCGCACGGAAGTTGCGCGCCACCTCGGCATCGGCAGGCGTATCGGCATTGGCGCGCACGGCGATGTCGCGCACCTCGTCGGCCCAAGCCATCAGGGTTTGGAATGACTCGTCGCGCGCCGCCTCAAGCAAGGGGGTCTCCCCCGCCAGCACTTCGCCATTGCTTCCATCTATGGTGATCACGTCACCTTTTTTCAGAACCCGGCCATCGGGCATCGTCAATTGCTTGCGCACGACATCGAATACGATGTCCGAGGCCCCGACCACGCACGGCAGGCCAATGCCGCGCCCGATCACCGCCGCATGGCTGGTCATGCCGCCGCGTTCCGTCAACACGGCCACTGCCGCATGCATACCGCGGATATCCTCGGGGCTGGTTTCGCGACGCACCAGTATACAGGCCTCATCCCGTGCGGCACTGGCTTGTGCCGCCTCGGCGGTAAAGACGATCTTGCCGCTCGCCGCACCGGGGCTGGCGGCCACACCACGCGCCAGAACATCGCGCGGCGCCTCGGGGTCGACCTGCCGGTGCAGCAATTCATTCAAGGCACGCGGCTCAATCCGCATCAGCGCCTCTTCGCGTGCAATAATCCCTTCTTCGGCCAAGGCCACGGCAATCGCCACCGCAGCCCGGGCATTGCGCGCCACGCGCACCCCGTCCAGCACGTAAACCGCACCATCCTCGATGGTGAATTCAACCTGCATTTCCTCGCGCAGCTTGACGCGCATCAGCGCCGTGTAATCTTTCAACGCGGTGAAGGCCTCGGGCGCCAATTCCTCCAAGGACGGGCCACGCGGGTCACGTTCCAGATACAGCGCATCTGACCCACCGCGCAGCGCCTCGCGCCCTTGGCTTTGGCTTAGGTAGCGGCCGGTGATCTGGCGCGCGCCGGTCACGCTATCGACCAGCTGGATCACACCTGACCCGCTTTCGCCCTGCCCCAACCCAAAGGCCATCTCCTGCACCACAAGGCCCAAACCGGCATCGGCGGGCGCGCCCTTGGCCTGCCGCAACAGCCGCGCCGTGGTGCCTTCCCATGCCCGCGCCATCGAGCGTAGAACCTCGGCCAGTTGCACGGTGGTGTCTTGCGGAAATTCCTCTTCGGTTTCGGCCTCATAAGCGCGCAGCGCCTGCCCCAGACCTTCGATCGGATCATTCGACACGTCGTCAAACATATCCGGGTCCAGACGCTGCACATGGGTGGCGTAGGCCTGAACAAAGCGCAGATACAATTCCGACGCGGCGTCTTTGCCCAGTCGGTCACTCAACTCGACAAACTTGGCATCATTCATCCCGATATTCAAAACCGCCCCCGGCCCGCCCCAATCGGGATCTTCCGATGACGGGCGGACGCATAACAGGGCTTGCTCGGCAAACGGGGCTGTCAGTTCTGCCATATCTGGCATGTCACCCGCCGCGATGGCATGCACCGCATCAAACGACAGCGCCATCGTGCGGGGCACGGGCAAATCCAGCCGCACCAATCGCTGTAAACACTTGGCGCGACCGCCATGTGTTGTTGGTGACATCGGGGCTGTCGCTGTGATCAGGGTGATATGGGAATCATTATGCTGCACTGCGGCACCTTCTCGCTGCGTGGCCGAAGAATACCCGTCGTTTGGGCTATGGCAAGGAAAAGCCGGTCACTGCCTTTCCTGTGCCACACTAAACGCTTGGCTGAACATGCCCATGATGGACACATCCGCGTGTCGCGCGGTGCGCTTTGTGGCCCTTTACCCTTCCAGCTTGGTCAAATCCGCCGCCTGAAGGCAGATGTCACGTATTTTACCAAGAAGATTCAAACGGTTGCGGCGCACCACTTGATTGTCGGTGTTCACCTGAACCGCCTCGAAAAACGCATCGACCGCCGGGCGCATCGCCGCCATCGCCGCCATCGCGCCGGTGAAATCTTCGGCGGCGTTGGCCTTGGCAATATCGGCTTCGGCCTTGTCCAAGGCTGTGAAAAGGGCTTTTTCCTCAGACACTTCCGCGAATTTCGGATCGGGCCCGAACGAATATTCAACCCCGTCCCGGTCTTCCGCTTGGGTCAGGATATTGTTGGCCCGCTTGAACCCCTGCACCAGATTTTCGCCGTTTTCCGTCGCCAAAATCTCGCTCAGAGCTTTGGCGCGCGCGACGATCAATGCCAGATCGTCACCGCCATCCAAAGTCAGGCAGGCGTCAATAACGTCATACCTAAGCCCCTGATCGCGCAGGTAAACTTTCAACCTGTCATGAAGGAAGGCCAGCAAATCCGTGCTGAGATCGGGCACCAGATTACCCACCGTGCGCAGCAAACTGCCATCGCCGGTATCCGGCGCGCCGTCTTTTCCCTGCAATCGATCCATCACCGCATGAAACGCCGCCCCGAACACACCGTGCTCGGCAACTTCGTCCAATATCTCTTCCAACGTATCGATTTCGCCTTCGGTGGCATGCGCGTGATTGAGGCTGATCTTGTGGCGCAGCAATTGCGCATCAATGAACTTGTCCAGCTTCACGCGATATCCGCCATCCAAAATTATGCGGATCACACCCAAAGCGGCGCGGCGCAGGGCGAACGGGTCTTTCGAGCCGGTGGGCTTTTCATCAATCGCCCAAAAGCCGGTCAACGTATCCAGCTTGTCCGCCAAAGCCACCGCCACCGAAACCGGCGCGGTCGGCACATCGTCGGACGGACCAAGCGGCGCGTAATGCTGTTCACAGGCGGCGGCCACCTCGGCCGGAAGGCCCGCAGCCTCGGCATAGTAGCGGCCCATAAGCCCCTGCAATTCCGGGAATTCATAGACCATTTCCGAGCTCAGATCGGCCTTGGCCACGCGCGCCGCCTGCTGCGCCAAATCGGGTTGGGCGCCGACGTCTGGCGCGATGTCGCTTGCAAGCGCCGAGATGCGAGCAATGCGGGCCGCCTGCGTGCCCAACTGCCGCTCGAATGTGACGTTTTTCAACTGGTCGATCCAGTCGCCCATGCCGTCGCGCGCGACGCGCAGATCATTGAGCCAAAAGAACTTTGCATCGGCCAACCGCGCTGACAGCACCTTTTGGTTGCCCGCCAGAATGGTCGCGCCGTCATCGGCGGTTTCGATATTGGCCACGGTGACAAAGGATTCAATCCGCCCGGTTTTGGGGTTGCGGACCGAAAAGAACTTTTGATGTTCTTTCATCGAGGTTTGCAGCACCTCCGGCGGCAGGTCCAAAAACTCTTGGTCGATCTGGCCCATCAGCACCACGGGCCATTCCACCAGACCGGCGACTTCGGCCAGAAGGCCCTGATCTTCGACAACCTCAAGACCGGCGGCAAAGGCCTGATTGGTGGCGTCCTGCCAGATGTGGTCGGCGCGTTCCTTGGCATCAAGGATCACCTTGGCGCGCTTGAGCTTGGCCTCGTAATCGTCAAACGACGTGACCGCGAACCGGCCCGCGCCCATGAACCTGTGGCCTTGGGTGCTGTCGCCCGCCTTGATCCCGTCGACATCAAGATCGACAACACGCGCCTCGCCCGCGTCATCGGTCAGAATGCAAAGGATCGAATGCAAAGGCCGCACCCAGCGCAGGCTGCCGGCGCCCCAGCGCATGGATTTGGGCCATGGGAAGTTGCGGATCACGCTCTCCAGCACCTCGGCCACGATCACATCCGCCGGGCGGCCCGGTTTGGTGATGGTCGCAAAATAGACTTGGCCCTTCTTGTCGTCCCGCACCTCAAGCGCGTCACGTGTCACACCGGCCCCGCGCAAGAACCCTTCGATCGCCTTTTCAGGCGCATCGACGCGGGGGCCTTTGCGCTCTTCGGTCACGGTGGGGCTTTCGGCCAACAGGCCGTCGATGGCCAATGTCAAACGCCGCGGCGTCGAAAACGCCTGTGCGCCTGCATAGGTCAATCCGGCCTCGACCAGACCATCCGTGACGCGTTTGCGCAGATCATCGGCGGCACGCGCCTGCATGCGGGCGGGGATTTCCTCGGAAAACAGTTCGATCAGAAGATCAGGCATATCGGTCAGTTCCCATTCGGGGGTGTGGGGCAGTCATCGGGGGCGTGCTGTCCGTCAAACACGACCTCGCCGCAGCGATTGATCTGATGCCAGACATAGCCGCGCCCGTCTTCTGTAATGGCGACGATCCGGTCGATGCCGTATTCGATGCCTTGCTGGCCCATAAAGGCCAAGGCGCTGCCGTCTTGCAAAGCCGCGCCAAGCGCATCGGCATCAAAACAGTCAAACCAGCTGGGGGCGACCAAAGGTTCGGCGCCATCATACATCTCGTAGGTTTCGGTCAGCATGGCATGGCTCATCGACGTGGTGAAACACGCCCGATACCGGATCGGAGAGCTATCGGAATCGATCGCGCGGAACTCATCGTATAGCACCGGTTCAGGCTGCCCCGACACAAGCGATGTCATTTGCACATCATCGGTGCCGTTGCCCGACACCTCGTCATAAAAGGCATAGACCTGAAGATAATAAAGCGCCGCACCCGCAACCAATGCCGTAACCAAGATCAAACCCGCCAAAAATTTTCCCATTATGCCGCTTGCCCCCCGGCTTCTGTCTGCACGAAGGCATCGGCGCATTGCTTGGCCAGCGCCCGCACACGCCCGATATAGGCCTGCCGTTCAGTGACCGAGATCACGCCGCGCGCGTCGAGAAGGTTAAAAATATGGCTGGCTTTGATGCATTGATCATAGGCGGGATGCGCCATGATGATCCGCTTGCTGGTTTTCGGGTCTTCGTGCTCTTGCGACAGGATCGCCTCGCACTCGGCCTCGGCCTCTTCAAAATGGCGCAGCAATACGTCTGTGTCGGCCACGTCGAAATTCCAGCGGCTGTATTCCTGTTCGGTCTGGCGAAATACATCGCCGTAAGACAGGGCAATCGGCGCGTCGGGGTCGTTGAAGGGCATATCCATGACATGATCTATGCCCAGCACATACATCGCCAAGCGTTCCAACCCATAGGTCAGCTCACCCGACACGGGGTGGCAATCATGGCCGCCAACCTGTTGGAAATAGGTGAACTGGCTGACTTCCATGCCGTCGCACCAGACCTCCCAGCCCAAGCCCCACGCGCCCAAGGTCGGGCTTTCCCAGTCATCCTCGACAAAGCGGATATCGTGCAACGCCATGTCGATGCCGATGGCCTCAAGGCTGCCCAGATACAGGTCTTGCAGGTTGGGCGGGCTGGGTTTGATCAGCACCTGATACTGATAGTAATGCTGCAACCGGTTTGGGTTTTCGCCATAGCGGCCATCTGTTGGGCGGCGCGACGGCTGAACATAGGCCGCAGCCCATGGTTTTGATCCAAGCGAGCGCAGCGTCGTGGCCGGGTGAAATGTGCCAGCGCCCACTTCCATATCATAAGGCTGCATGATCGCGCAGCCTTGCCCCGCCCAATAGGTCTGGAGCCGCAGGATAATCTCCTGAAAACTGCGTGGCTTGCTGGTGCTGTCCGCCATGGTTGCCTCCGGGCTGCGGGCCGTCGAAATCACCGTTCTTACCTACGGCCCCGTTCCGGCAGGGTCAATTGCACGGGCGGGCATATTTTGGGTGCATAGAGGCCCAGATTTGCTAAAACGAATGTCAAGCGTCATCACCGACGCACAGAAACGCGATCGGGCAAGGGGTCAGGACCAATATGATACGGATTTTTGCGGCAGTTTTGTTTTCAATCGCGTTCATCGGCGCCGCGCAGGCACAACAGCGAACAGGCGCCGTATGGGTGCAGATCGAAGCGCAACCCAGCCTGTCGCAAGCGCGCGAAAGCATCCGTGATTACGCGACCCGATTGCAAGACGTGAATGGTTTTTCGCTTGGCGCGGGGTGGTATGCCATCGCCCTTGGCCCCTATGCACCGCAAGATGCCGAACGTGTCTTGCAGGTTTACCGCGCTGAGGGCGTGATCCCGCGTGACAGCTACATCGCCGCCAGCAGCGATTACCAACAACAATTCTGGCCAATCGGTGCGAATGACCTGTCCGGCTCGGCACTTGTGCCCGCCATCCCGGCCCCTGACAGCAACCTTGAGGCGGCCCCGGAAACCGCCGCGTTGCCAGAGCTGCCAGAACCCGACCCGATTGACGAAACCCCGGCCCAAGCCCGCGCCAGCGAACGGGAGCTGAACCGGGACGAGCGCGCCGCGCTGCAAGAGGCGTTGAAATGGGCGGGCTTTTATGGTGGTGCAATCGATGCAGCCTTTGGCCGGGGAACACGTGGCGCGATGGCCCGCTGGCAAGAGGCGCAAGGCTATCAACCCACGGGAGTCCTGACGACCCGCCAGCGCGCTGAATTGCTGACAGCCTATAATGCCGTGTTGGCCGATCTGGGGCTGGAGACGGTGCAGGAGACTGAAGCCGGCATCGAAATCAAACTGCCCACCGCCGTTGTGGCCTTTGACAAATATGAACCGCCCTTTGCCCATTACACGCCGTCCGGCGACATCGACGCGCGCATCTTTTTGATCAGCCAACGCGGCGACAGCAACACGTTGGGGGGCCTTTATGACATCATGCAGACCCTTGAAATCGTGCCCGAGACCGGGCCGCGCACGCTGACTGACAGCGCGTTTACCCTGATTGGGGAAAGCGCGCTGATGATCTCGCACACCCAAGCGTGGCTGAAAGACGGTGAGATCAAGGGCTTTACCCTGATCTGGCCCGCAGGCGACGAAGAACGCCGCACCCGGCTTTTGGGCGAGATGCAAGAAAGCTTTACCCGGCTTGACGGCGTTCTGGACGCCACCGCAAGCAGCACAGAGGCGCAAAGCATCGACTTGGTATCAGGGCTGGCAATTCGCAAGCCGCGGCTGACGCGGTCGGGCTTTTACGTGGATCGCAATGGTTCGGTCATCACCACCAGCGATGTGGTGCAGGGGTGTGGCCGCATCACCATAGATCAAGATCACGAGGCCAGCATCTCCAGCCAAAACGCCGAACTTGGCCTTGCCATTCTGCGCCCCCGCGAAACACTGGCCCCCTTGGCGGTTGCCACGTTGCAAAACACGGTGCCGCGCCTGCACTCCGATGTGGCTGTTGCAGGGTATTCCTATGGCGGCATTCTTGGTGCGCCCACCATCACCTTTGGCCAATTGGCCGATCTTCGTGGCCTGAACGGGGAGGAACAATTGAACCGCCTTGCCTTGAGCGCGCTTGAGGGCGATGTCGGCGGCCCGGTGATGGATGCAGCGGGCAGTGTTTTGGGCATGTTGCTGCCGGGCACGCAACCGGGGCGCGCCTTGCCCGACGGCGTCAGCTTTGCCCTGACCGCCGACGCGCTGCGCCGTGAATTGCAGCAAGCGGGCATCACCCCTGTCACCCCGACCGATACCAAAACGCTTGCGCCCGAAACCCTTGCCAACAAGGCCAAGGGGTTAACCGTTTTGGTCAGTTGTTGGGAGTGAGGTGCGACAAATCCGGCACCAAAGGATGGATCAATCGCGCCAGAACACCGGCATCACCAACACGACGACGGCCACCACTTCAAGCCGACCCATCAGCATGGCCAAGATCATGATCCACTTGGCCTCGGTCGGATAGGCAGTCAATGCGCCTGTCGGCCCGATCAACTCACCAAAGGCCGGCCCAACATTGAAAATCGCGGTCCAGGCCCCTGTCAGGGCGTCGGACATGGTCAGCCCGGTCAGGGCAAGCGCCACCGAAAACAGACCGAAGAACAAGATATACATCGTGAACAGCAAGATGACCGACTGCAACACGTCATCGCCCACTGCGCGCCCATCATGGCGCAAAACAGTCACCTTGTGCGGGCTAAAGATCCGCGACGCCTGCATTCTGATGGCACTGATCAACAATTGATAGCGGAAAATCTTGATCGAGCAGCCGGTTGAGCCGGTGCAGCCACCAATTGCGCCGACGATGATCAACACCACGAATGGCATAGCCCCCCAAACCGTTACATCGCCATCCACGTAACCCGTGCCTGAAAAGATCGACACCACGTTGAACAAACGCTCACGTACCTTTTCTTCGGTCAGGGCTTCCGAGACCAGAAATTCGTATGCGACAACCGCCACACAAGCATAAAGGACCCACCGGACATAGGCTCGCGTCTGCGTATCAGCGAAAAACGGTTTGATATCGCCCCGCATGCCCTGCATCAAACGCACAAAAGGCATGCTGCCCAATAGCATGAACACAACGCAGGCGTATTGCGGTGCCCCCGGAAAGGCCCCAAAGGATTGATCGGTGGTTGAAAAGCCGCCGGTTGAAACCGTTGTCAGCGCGTGAACGGTCGCCTCGAACGGGTCCAATCCCAGCAGAATGTAGCTGAGCGCACATAGCAAGGTCAGCGCCAGATAAACGTTCAGAATACCCTTTGAGATATCAACGGTCCGCGGCAACACCTTGCCAAAAGTATCGAACCCTTCAGAGCGAAAAAACTGCATCCCGCCGACGCGCATCACCGGCAAAAAGGCCAAGGCGACAATCACGATGCCCAACCCGCCCAGCCATTGCAGAATGCCCCGCCACAGCAGCAGCCCCTTGGGCAATGTATCCAGCCCACTGAACACGGTCGAACCGGTCGTGGTCACACCCGACATGGCCTCGAACATGGCATCGGTAAAGCTGGCTTGCGTGGCCCCAAGCATAAACGGCAGGGTGCCAAAGGCTGGCAGAACCACCCAAACCCCGACCGTCAACAAAAACGCCTGTTGAATGCTCAGGCCTTCGGCCACCCGGTTTTGACAGGCCAACGCCATCAACCCGCCGACAAGGATCGTCAGGATCGCGCTTTCGGCGAACACAGGCCAATGGTCACGCCCTTCGGCGATATCCACAAGCATCGGGAACAGCATGGTCACACCAAGGGTGGCAACCAGCAATCCGACGACATATCCAACCGGGCGCAGATCCAACATGACGGGCAGAGTTGGCCTTGGCGCGGCGAAGTGTCAAGCACCAGCATGGCCCCGCGAACCGGGGCCGCACAAGACGCACCAATGCGCAACAGACCGACGCCCAAGATGAACCAAGCAGGCTGCAACACAAGAAAGGGGCGAGCACTACTTGCATGCGCCCATTTCTCGCTTTGACCCGCGATCAGGCGTAATACAGATCACGGTAGACGTGGTGGATGATTTGATCGCGCCGCAGCCCCATGCCCGCCAATTCGGCATCGCTTTTGGCGTTCAGCGTGTCGATCTGATCCCGGCGTGACGCTTTGTAAGCATGCGCCTCGAACCGGCTGACCAGCGCCGCGCCCAAATTTGCAAGCCATCCGCGAAATTTGCTGGGCGCGAGGGTGATATTCGTTGTCAGTGTCGCCATTGGAAACCTCTCTTTCGTGTCTCAGGTTTCCTCCCTAACTCGAAAGTAGGTCAGCATAACTGACTTTACCATCGCTTATTGGTCATGGCTGCCTTGTGTTTGCTGCAACGCAGCATACACCAGTGCCCGCCATCCTTAGGTTGGCATGGATGGCGGCGGCGATGGCTTGCGCGGGGGCTTGGACTTGGGCTTGGCCTTGGGTTCAGATTTCACCGCGCGACTTTGCGCTGGCTTGGCCTTGGCCTTGGCGACGGTCGCCGGCTTGGACGCGGACGGCTTGGGATCTGTTGCGGTGGCAGCGGGTGGTGGTGCAACCGATGTGCCCATGTCCGACGTGGTTTTCATCTGCGCCTGAGGCAGCTCAGATATTACGGCGTGGGCTTTGACCACAGGTTTGGCCAAGGCAAAAAACGGGTTGAGCCGCAGTGTCGCGCGGCCACATTCCTGAAGAAAGCGCAGATTGCTTGTCACAGTGTATCCCGTCAAACGGACACTCGCGACCGCAGCATTCAATGGGAGCATTGCATATGGCGTCATGATGGACCTTTCCGGTTTTTATCACTCGGAATAGTATAGACGCCTATCGACAAGATTATAACAGGCGCAGGTGCCATAGAGGCATCCGGGCCGAGACTGGCCCGGCGCAAAG
>DATFJQ010000014.1:0-5104 GCA_035269125.1 Roseovarius sp. | reverse complement strand
GTTCGGTCAGTTCCATCAATGTCAGCCGCTTGGCCTTCTTCTCGATCTCGCTCACCTTGGCGAGTGCCTCGGGATCGATCTCGTTGGCCGAGGGCTGTGGCGGCAGGGGCTGGCCTGCCGGGATGATCGCCTTGATCCGCGAGACCGGTGCCGGGGCCGCCTCTGCCGGGGCCTCGGTCTTGGCGGCGGGTTTCGGCGCGGGCTTGGGGGCGGGCTTCGGCGCAGGCTTGGGCTTGGCCTCGACAGCGGGCGCGGGCTTGGCCTCACTCGCCGCACCAGAGCCGTTGCGATTGGACAGGCCGAGGCGATGCACCTTGCCGATCACCGCGTTGCGCGTCACACCGCCCAACTCCTTTGCGATCTGGCTGGCGGATTGCCCCTCGCCCCACATCTTCTTCAACAGATCTACGCGTTCGTCATTCCACGACATCGGGGCTTCCTTGCATCAGGTCTTGCATCTAACGGCATCAAAAGGCGGCCCGGCCATTGGCCCGCCGCCTTGTCATTTGGATCGAGGCCCTATTCTAATCACTGGTGTGTGAGTTACAAGGCATCGAATCGTCCGCGCGCCCGTCCGCGCGCAGTTTTCACGCCAAACCGACAGGCAGGGGCCCCCATGAGAGACCACGCGACAGAGACAGCCACCACCGGCCTTGCCGAGATGGGCACCCGCCGCTTTGGCCGGGTCAACTGGCTGGGCCTGATGACGCTGGCCGAGCGCGAAAACCGCCGCTTCCTCGCGGTCTGGACACAGACGCTGCTGGCCCCGCTGATCACGGCGGGCCTCTTCATGGTGATCTTCTCCATCGCCATCGGGCCGCGCCGGGGTGACGTGATGGGCGTGGATTTCACCACCTTCATCGCCCCGGGCATCCTGATGATGACGGTGATCCAGAACGCGTTTGCCAATACCTCGTCCTCGATCGTGATCTCCAAGGTGCAGGGCAATATCGTTGACACCCTGATGCCGCCGATCAGCCCCGGCGAAATGGTGATCGGCTATATGGCCGGCGGCGTCGCGCGCGGTGTGTTCGTGGCGCTGGCGATTGCCTTCGGGTTTTTCGTTGTTCTGGGGCTTGTGCCAGCCCATCCGGTTTGGGCGTTGGTGTTCGTCTTGCTGGGCGCGGCGTTTTTGTCGGGGCTTGGCATGGTGGCTGGCATATTCGCCAACAAATTTGACCAGATGGCGGCGATCACCAATTTTGTGGTGACACCCTTGGCGTTTTTGTCGGGTACCTTCTATTCCGTCCAAGCCCTACCGCCGGTTTTGAACGAGATCACCCACTTTAACCCGATTTTCTACATGATCGACGGGGTGCGTTTCGGGATGATCGGTGTGTCTGACAGCTCACCCTGGCTGGGCTTGGGTGTGGCAACAGGCGCAACCATTGCCATTCTACTGGTGGCGTGGGCGTTGTTCCGCAGGGGGTATAGGCTCAAGGCATAAAGGCGTTTTCGTCAGGCTGCCAACAACAACAGGGGCAATGCCCCCAACGCCAAAAGCAGGCCCATTTCACCACCGCCACCCCCGCCCGTGTCACCAAGGGCCGCCATAAGGTTGGCCATTTCGTTGTCTTCGTCGGTCTCTTCGCCCTCTTCAGGTGGGATACTTGGGATTTCGTCTTGGTTGTCGCCTTGAGACGCCTCGACCGCGTTCACTACAGACTCGGTATAGGTCGGATCGGACATCTCCATCACCAAAATCTCGTGCGGGGCGAGATCGGCAATCAACACACCGTCGTCAATCAAATCCGCAGGGTTTTCCTGTGTCACGACGGGTGGTGAAGCCGAGGCTGTTGGATTACTGCCCTCTTCGACTCCAAGGCGGGTAATAGATACGTCGCCGGTGTCAGAGACAAGGTTATTGAAATCAACGATCTCTTCGGACGGCGCGTCGGATTTCGAGGCAAGGTATGTGACAAAACGGTCCTCGGCATAGAACGCATGGACATCTGCGGTTTCCCCCTCGATTTCCGTCTCTCGGCCCTCACTGCCCTGCAGCGCAAGCGGCTGTGTGCCGGGTAGTGTTTCCTTCATCAACCGAAACATTTCACCGGTCAGATCAACGGTTTCATTCCCGTCGACCCCGGTCAGGCCGGTGCGGCTTTCCATTTGCACGGGCCAAACATGAGCGGCGTCAACCCCGGCCCAATCGAAGGCCTCCATGATATTCAGCATCTCATGCGCCTGCTTGAGGCCGTATTCTTCTTCTCGGGTTTCGTCGACGGTGCGTTTAAGGTTCCATTCAGTCGCATAAATATCCAGTTCCGGCCTGTCTTGCAGCCAAGTGTCCTGGATCTGCGAAAGCTCAAAATAACGGCTGTTGGGGATGTCGGCGCCTTTGGAATATGTATGTGCGACAACGCCGTCGATGGCCTCTCGCTCAGGGTCGTCGAATTCGTTCAGCACAATCTCGTTGTTGACCTTGGCCCATGCCACATCCCCTGAGGCGTAAATAAACTTGTCTTCCGACAAGTTCAGCCCATAAGTTTCGTTGACCGCCGCAAGCTGCTCTTGGGCTGTGCCTTCGAAGGTCGCGGATAAATCCGATGTCCCATAATTCAGGCCCATCTGCACAAGGATATCGATATCCTGAAACCGCTCTGCATCGGGGAGGCTGGATAACTCATCATCAATGATGGTGGCCATTTCGCTGGCCACCCGCCCATATTCCACGGCGCTCATTTCACCGGCGCCCCAGTATTCGTTCCCGATTTCAAAGGCTTGAATGTCTGGTGCCCCGCCAAGGCTGCCATCCGTCGCTTGCGACACGAAATTGCGCACAGCGTCTTCATCGACCTGCGCAAACCGGTCGCCGTTTTCATCGGTCTGCTCGCCCACGAAAACGCGGGTCGGCATCACGAAAGTCACGGGCAAGCCTTGCTGTTCCGCATAGCTGGTGAAATCCGAGATCGGGGTGAACTCAATCGGCTCGCCTGTGTCGCGATCAATGATCTGTTCGGTTTCAGGTGTCAGCACACCCAGATTTTGCTCTGTCAGGGCGCCGCCCGGATACCGCAAGGTTTCCAAACCAAGCACCTGAACGGCCTCATCAAACGTGCCATCCTCGCCAAGTGAGTCCTTTGTGGCGAGGAAATTCCCGCCGAAATGGGCGTCGATATACGTGTTTTGTGAAACAGTTTTGGGTGACAGATCAAAAGTCATCTTCGCGTCCTTCCTAACATAAGGTGCGACACAACAGACCACTTGTTAATAAATCAGAACACTCATTAATCAGTTTCAACACAACGGTAGCATGAGTCGGCTTTTGATGGCAAATCGGGCGCAGGCATGAAAAAAACATATTTTTCATGATGTTAGATATTAAGGCCGGACGGGCGCCCGTCGCCGCACCGCACTCTGCGGTCGGCAAAATCCCCTGTATGATCTCGCTCGGAAATTAACCGGATAAGGCACCTGCGTTTAGCCGCACAGGCGTTCAGCGCGGTCCCCGTAAGCTCTGTAGGCTTTCCAAAACCGTTCATCGGCTGCACGGTCCGACTGACGGATTTCCTGCGCGCTGTGGGGGTCTTTGTAAAAACCCACGGCGCGGCGTTGTTCCGAGCGGCTGAGCGTTTGATCGGCGGCGGCCTGAATACAGCCGCACAATGCCCGCGACCGCGCCCGCCGATCCGAGGCCATGCAGGCGTTGCTGATCGGCCCCGAGGCGATCGGCATGGCACCGGCTGGTAGGCGATCCCCACGAAACCGGTCGCCGCCGCCGCACCCTGCCAACAGAACCACAAAACTCAAGAAAAGCGCCAGTTTCATCTCATTTGCCCCATATATCCGGTGCCGGTCGGATATCCTTCCAAGCTGCGCAACACCGGCTGTTTGATTGCCCAAATCAATACTTGCCCCATCGGTCGGAATTTTTCAATTCACAACCTGCGTCTGACCTGCAAGGGTTGTGGGATCGAACCCAACCGGAGCCACTATGGAATTCAGCCTGTCCAGCCTGTTGTTCATTGTTTTTATCGTTGTGATCTTGCAACCGGTTTTGGCCGGGCGGGTGTTCGCGTTTCGGCGCGAACAGGCCATCCGTGGCATTGAACGCAGGCGTAAAAGCCGGGTCATCACGATGATCCACCGACAGGAAAAACGAAACCTGTTCGGCGTGAACGTCTCGCGGATGATCGACTTGGAAGATGCGCAATCCATTATTTCAGCGATCAAGGCCACACCCGATGACACGCCGATTGATCTGGTGCTGCATACCCCTGGCGGGCTGGTGCTCGCCGCGATGCAAATCGCCCGCGCCGTTGAGGCGCACCCCGCCAAAGTGACTGTTTTCGTTCCGATCTATGCGATGTCTGGCGGCACCCTGATTGCCTTGGCCGCAGATGAGATTGTGATGGGCGAGTTTTCGATGCTGGGGCCGATTGATCCGCAGATCATGGGCGTTTCCGCGGCCTCGATCATCGCGGCGCGCGATGCCAAGCCGGTTGAGCATGTGTCAGATGTCGCCATGGTGCTGGCAGATGTCAGCGACAAGGCCATTCGGCAGGTGACACGTGGTGCTGTTGAAATCATGACCCCACGGATGGAGCGCGGCCAAGCCGAGGATCTTGCCCATAAACTGGCCTCGGGGACATGGACACATGATTACGCGCTGACCCCGGCCGAAGCACATGATTTGGGGTTGGAGATCACGGTGGGCATGCCGTCTGAAATTTTGGACCTGATGAAACTTTACCCCGCGCCAGTCAAGCAAAGCGCGGTCGAGTTCCTGCCGTTCGATCCGCCGGGCCGCAAGATGAATTAGATCACAAGGGCCTTGCACCCGCTGGCGCAGGCGCACGGGCAAACACTCCGCAAGGATGCGCTTGACCGTCCCGGCGGCATGACGTATCCCGACGCGCAGTGAGCGGGCGTTGTGTAATGGTAAGACCCTTGCCTTCCAAGCAAGAGATGCGGGTTCGATTCCCGCCGCCCGCTCCAAACTGAAATTCAAGTTCATGGGTATTCCCGACGGCCCTGCGGCCAATCTGCGCACTTGACCCCGCGGGCTTGCGCGGCCAAGAACCGTGGCGAACAGGCCGAAGGATGATAAACATGGTGCGCAGAGCCTCGAACGGCGCGGACATGATCGAACGCGACAAGT
>DATFJQ010000013.1:0-6151 GCA_035269125.1 Roseovarius sp. | reverse complement strand
TATTCCCGACGGCCCTGCGGCCAATCTGCGCACTTGACCCCGCGGGCTTGCGCGGCCAAGAACCGTGGCGAACAGGCCGAAGGATGATAAACATGGTGCGCAGAGCCTCGAACGGCGCGGACATGATCGAACGCGACAAGTCAAAAGAGTTGGGGGCGCTGGCCGAACTGTGGCCGTTCCTGCGGCCTTACCGAATGCTGATGGGTGCGGCTGTGCTGGCCTTGGTTCTGACGGCGATGGTCTCGCTGGTCCTGCCGATGGCCGTGCGCCGGGTCGTTGATAATTTCGGCACCGAGGATGGTGCGGTGCTGAACCAGTATTTTCTGGCGGCGCTCGGTATTGCCGGGCTTTTGGCGATCGGCACCGGGTTGCGCTATGCGCTGGTGACGCGGCTGGGCGAACGGGTTGTCGCCGATATCCGCAAGGCAGTTTTTGACCGTGTGATCAGCATGAGCCCGGCGTTTTTCGAAAATATCATGACCGGCGAAGTTCTCAGCCGGATCACCACCGACACGACGCTGATTTTGTCGGTCATCGGGTCTTCGGTATCGATCGCCCTGCGCAATATTCTGATTTTTGCGGGGGGGCTGGGTTTGATGCTGATTACCTCGGCCAAGTTGACCGGCATGGTTTTGTTGCTGGTGCCACTGGTGATCGTGCCGATTTTGACTTTGGGGCGGAAACTGCGCAAGCTAAGCCGGGAAAATCAGGATTGGATTGCTGATAGTTCAGGCAATGCATCTGAAGCGCTGCAAGCGGTGCAGACGGTGCAGGCCTTCACCCACGAACCGGCCAGCCGCGCCACCTTTGCGGGCGTGACGGAAAAAAGCTTTGATGCCGCCCGCCGCCGGATCACCACCCGCGCGGCGATGACGGTGATCGTGATTTTTCTGGTGTTTACCGGCATCGTTGGCGTGTTGTGGATCGGGGCCAATGATGTGCGCGCAGGGACTATGACCGCAGGCACGTTGGTGCAGTTCGTGATCTACTCGGTCATGGTGGCGGGCGCTGTGGCGGCCCTGTCGGAAATCTATGGGGAATTACAGCGTGCCGCCGGCGCGACCGAGCGCCTGGTTGAATTGCTGCGTGTCCAAGACAAGGTCCAAGATCCGGCCAGCCCCGTGGCACTGTCGCGCCCGGTACGCGGTGAAATTGTGTTTGATAAAGTGCAATTCGCCTATCCGGCGCGGCCTGGCACCCCGGCGCTTGACCAGTTCAGCCTGACGGTGGCGCCCGGTGAAACCGTGGCGTTAGTTGGCCCCTCGGGGGCAGGCAAGACCAGTGTGATCCAGATGATTCAGCGATTCTATGACCCCAATGCCGGGCAGATCATGCTGGACGGAGTTGCGCTCGGCGACATGGCGCGTGACGATTTCCGGCGTGACGTTGCGCTGGTGCCGCAAGACCCGATGATTTTTGCCGCGTCTGCGCGGGAAAATATCCGGTTTGGCCGGTTGGATGCCTCGGATGCCGAGGTGGAAGAGGCCGCGCGCGCCGCGGCGGCGCATGAGTTTATCACCGCGTTGCCCGAAGGTTATGACACCTATGTTGGCGAACGGGGCGTGATGCTGTCGGGTGGCCAAAAGCAGCGTATCGCGATTGCCCGCGCGATTTTGCGTGACTCGCCCGTTTTGCTGTTGGACGAGGCGACCAGTGCACTGGATGCCGAAAGCGAACGCGCGGTCCAGACCGCCGTGGAAAAGATGGCGCGCACCCGAACCACGATCATCGTGGCGCACCGTCTGGCAACGGTGAAAAAGGCTGATCGCATCATCGTGATGGAGGCCGGGCGCATCGTGGCGCAGGGCACGCATGATGCGCTGGTGGCCGAAGGCGGGCTATATGCCCGGCTTGCGCGTTTGCAATTCACCGATGGTGAGGCGGCCTGAGCCTGTTTCCCCCTAGATTTGACGGGTGCGGCGGTAATGATAGGCGCATCAATCAATGCCATGGGAGAGTGAAATGGGTTTGTGGAGCTTTATGAAGGATACCGGCAAGTCGCTGTTTGGCGGCGATGAGCCGAGCGCCGAGAAAGTGCAACAGGAAGTCAACGATTTGGGGCTGGATGCCGAAGGTCTGGACATCACCGTAGAAGGTGACGTGGTCAAGGTATCAGGCGCCGCAGCCAGCCAAGAGGCCAAGGAAAAGATCATCATGGCGGTGGGCAATCTGGAGGGTATCGCCGCGGTTGAAGACAATGCAGGCGGCGCCGACCCGGTGTTTCATGAGGTTCAGCCGGGCGATACCCTTTGGGCGATTGCTGAGAAGACACTGGGCAACGGGGCGCATTACGAAAAGGTTTTCGAGGCCAACCGCCCGATGCTCAGCCATCCGGACAAGATTTATCCCGGTCAAAATTTGCGCATCCCGCAAGAGGGCACGATGGCCTGATTTGTCGGGCTATCTGTGCGATATGGCCTCGCCCCGCCGTGGGCGGGGCTTTTTTTGGGGCGTTTACAGGATGGGCCTTGCGCGGTAGCAGTCGGATAGAAAGTCAAGGGGATGCTTTAGATGAAAATCGCAACCGCCGCCTATCCTTTGGACCCGGTGACAGATTGGCAGGCCTATGCCGACAAGCTGCGCGCTTGGGTGACCGATGCGGCAGGGCAGGGGTCTGATCTGTTGCTGTTCCCGGAATATGGCGCGATGGAACTGGCCATGCTGGACGGGCCTGAGGCGGCAGGCGATCTGGAACGCGCTTTGCACGCGGTCGCGCGCTGGGTGCCGCAAGCCGACGCGCTGCATTCGGATTTGGCCGCTGAATTTGGTGTGCATATCTGCGCGGCGTCGGCCCCTGTCTTTGATGAGGCAGTTGCTGCACGTCCCGTGAACCGCGCGCGCCTGTTCACGCCGCAGGGCGGCTGCGGTGTGCAGGACAAACAGATCATGACACGGTTCGAGCGCGAAGATTGGGATGTCGTGCCCGGCGGACCGCTGACCTTGTTTGATACCACGCTGGGCAAAATCGGCATTCTGATCTGTTATGACGCCGAATTCCCGCTTTTGGGGCGCGCCTTGGCCGAGGCGGATGTGCTTCTTGTCCCGTCGGCGACCGAGGCTTTGGCAGGCTATTGGCGTGTGCGGATCGGGGCGATGGCGCGGGCGCTGGAAAATCAATGCGTTGTCGCCATGGCCTCGAATGTGGGGGATGCCGCATGGTGCCCGGCGGTGGACGAAAACACTGGCATGGGCGGAGTGTTTGGCCCGCCTGATCGGGGCTTTCCAGCCACGGGTGTGATGGCTGAAGGGCGTCTCAATGTGCCCGGCTGGACCTATGCGCAGGCAGATTTACAACAGGTGGAACAGGTGCGCGCCGATGGGGTCGTGTTGAACCATCGCCACTGGGATGAGCAGCCCGCCCGCGTCGAGAAAGTCACAACCACTCGGCTGCGGTGATTATACGCTTGAAAAATACGGCGAATAGCCCCATTTAAGGCCCGGTCCGCAGACTGGCGGATCGTGCAATGAAGGAGAGACCATGGCCAAGGAAGATACGCTCGAATTTCCCGGTGTCGTGAAGGAACTCCTGCCGAATGCGACGTTTCGGGTCGAGCTTGAAAACGGCCATGAAATCATCGCGCACACGGCAGGCAAGATGCGCAAAAACCGCATCCGCGTTCTGGCAGGCGACAAAGTTCAGGTGGAAATGACGCCCTACGATCTGACCAAGGGTCGGATCAACTACCGCTTCAAGTAAAATTGACGCGCTCGCAAGAGTATGTGCAAGCGTTCAGAGCGGCCTCGAAAGAGGCCGTTGAATTTTTGCATGATGCGGCGAATCGAATGAACGATCCGCATGCATTGGGCCTACAGCTTGTATCGCGCGCCCGGCAGTTGCAAAGCGACGCGGTGGCGACATGAAACTCATCCTTGGATCGGGCAGCCCCCGCCGCCGCGAGTTGCTGGCGCAAATCGGGGTGGTTGCGGATGATATCCGCCCACCCGACATTGACGAAAGCCCCCTGAAAACCGAATTGCCGCGCCCCTATTGTGCCCGCATGGCGCGTGAAAAGGCTTTGGCCGTCACGGCCGAACCGGATGATATCGTATTGTCGGCTGATACCACCGTGGCCCTTGGCCGCCGCATCATGGGCAAGCCCGCCGATGTGGGCGAGGCGGCACAGTTTTTGCTGGCCATGTCGGGCCGCCGTCACACCGTGATTACAGCCGTGGCGGTGCGCCGTGATGGGCAGATGTGGGAACGCGACGTTGTCACCACCGTCAAGATGAAGCGCCTGTCAGATGAAGATTTGAACGCTTATTTGGCCACCGGCGATTGGCAGGGCAAGGCGGGGGGCTATGGCATTCAAGGACCAGCTGGTGTGCTGATCCCGTGGATACAGGGCTCGTTCACCGCTGTTGTCGGGCTGCCATTGAGCGAAACCGCCGGATTGCTGAAGGCGGCGGGATATCCGTTAAATCGGGGGGATGTATGAAGGGACGTTTGATTGCACTGGATCATCTGGGCGGGGCCGAGGTGGCTGCGTTGATGGTCGATGGTCGTCTGGAAGATCTGTTTCTGGACAGTGACGCGCCGCGCCCCGGTGCCATCTATCGCGGAATTGCCGACCGGCCGGTCAAGGGGCAGGGCGGCATGTTCCTGCGCACCCCTGACGGTGCCGCGTTTCTGCGGCAGGTCAAGGGGCTCAGCCCCGGCCAACCGATCTTGGTTCAGGTCACGGGATACCCCGAACCGGGCAAGGCCTTGCCGGTCACGGCCAAGGTGCTGTTCAAAAGCCGTTATGCCATTGTTACGCCCGACGCGCCGGGATTGAACGTGTCGCGCAGCATCCGCGATGACGACCGCCGGGATGAGCTGTTGGCCATTGCCCATGCTGAAATGGACGGGGCCGAGATGGGGCTGATCCTGCGCTCGTCCTGCGAGCAGGCCAACGACGATGACATTGCCGAGGACATTCGCGCCATGCACGATCTGGCGCAGGCCGTGACAGCGGATGCCGATGGCAGCGACCCGGAGAAACTGACCGAAGGCGACGGCCCCCATGCGCTGGCGTGGCGTGAATGGACGGCTCCGGCACAGGTGGACACGTCCGAGGGGTCTTTTGCCGATCATGGCGTGCTGGATCAGGTTGAGGCGCTGGACAGCCCGGATGTGCCCTTGGGCAGCGGCGCGTCAATCAGTGTCGAGCCGACCCGCGCCTTGGTCGCGGTGGATGTGAATACCGGCGGCGATACCTCGCCCGCGGCAGGGATGAAGGCCAATCTGGCCGCGGCCAAGGATTTGCCACGCCAGTTGCGGCTGCGGGGGCTGGGTGGCCAGATTGTCATGGATCTTGCGCCGATGGCGAAAAAAGACCGCCGCCAGTTTGAAACCAGCCTGCGCGCTGCGTTTCGGGCCGATATCGTCGAGACGACCCTTGTCGGCTGGACCCCGCTGGGCCATTTTGAGTTGCAGCGCAAACGTGACCGCATGGCCCTTAGTGAGGTGATGAAATGAGCTGCCCGATTTGTGAAAAAAAGACCGATCCCAAGTTTCGGCCCTTTTGCTCCAAACGCTGCGCAGACATCGATTTGGGCAAGTGGCTGGATGGTGATTATGCCGTGCCCTCGCGCGACCCCGAAGATATCGAGCGCGCCTTGGACGAGGCCGAGCGTCAGCGCGCCAAACCGCATTGAAAAAATTGAACGATCCCTCTGGACACCCCGCGCGCGCTCGCCTAAGACACCCGCACCCGAACGCAACCGCGTTCCCCGTGCCCGGGTAGCTCAGGGGTAGAGCAGTGGATTGAAAATCCTCGTGTCGGTGGTTCGATTCCGCCCCCGGGCACCATTTTATACAATAAAATCAGCAACTTAGCTATAGCACATTTTTACGAAATGTGTTGCACAGTCATCGCACAGTTTTGTTGCGTGTTTAAGCGGGTGGCGCTGGGTGATTTGCTGTGTTGAACACAGTGTTTGCGGTTACTATGTTAAACACAGTGTTTGAACACAGTTTTTGCAACATAGTCCCCAAACACAGTTGCGTTAAAAGCTGTTTCGCACGCCTTAGCGATCGGGTTAGCCAGCACGGTTATTTCAGCGAACGGTCCGATTGAAGAGTGATTTTGTATAGTAGGGATAGCAGCCCTTCTTTGCTATCTGCGCCGAAGGCAGTTGTGTACGTAGCAGTTAGATATTTGTAGATTGG
>DATFJQ010000012.1:0-7017 GCA_035269125.1 Roseovarius sp. | reverse complement strand
CCCGCATTTCGTGCATTCGCCGTTCTACGTTTATGCCTACGCCTTCGGCGATGGTTTGGTGAATGCGCTTTATGCCGTGTACGAAGAATCGCCCGAGGGCTTTCAGGATAAGTATTTCGACATGCTGAAAGCCGGCGGATCAAAGCACCACAAGGAATTGCTGGCGCCTTTTGGTCTGGATGCCAGCGACCCGGCGTTCTGGGACAAGGGGCTGAGCATGATCTCGCGTCTGATTGACGAGTTGGAGGCAATGGAAGATTAAGGCCCGACCAGGGGCTGCGCATCACCGCGCGGCTTTCGGGGTCAGGATCGTGTAATCGGAAAATTCACCACCCGGCTCGCTTGTCGAAATCATGCCGCGCAGCAATTCGACGGCGGCGGGGGCGGTGACAGGCACAAAGTGATTATAGCCTTCGCCATCGGCAAGCGCGGTAAAGTCGATCACTTTGACATCCAAGCCTTGCACTTTGTCCGGCCCGTCGATCAGGCCCAACCGTTCCTTGCGCCCGGTCAGCCACCCGGCAACCGACAAGGCGCGATCCTGCCGGGTGGTGAAAATCAGGAAAGGTTGTGGCACTTGGCCAATGGCCTGCGCTTGCTGGCGGAACAATTCCGGGTCGATATCGGGCGACATCAGAACGACACCGCTGATCCGATCAAGCAACGCATAATCGCCGCGAATCGCCGCTTGCCGCAGCGCTTCCATCACCAGTTGCGAGCCCATGGAATGCGCCAACAAGAACACCTTTTCCCCCGGCGTGGAGGCCAGTGCATCAAGCACCGACAGAAACGCATCACGGGAATACAACACGCTGTCACGATCATAGATATATCCACGCGGATCACCCGCCGATGGCCAAGAAAACAGCACCGTCGGCATTGTCAGGTCGAAATCCGCGCGAATCTGCGCCAACCGATACATCGAGTCGGACATAGTGTTGTTATAGCCGTGAATGAATACAAGGGTTTGCGTGCCCGTGCCTGTGCGACGCAAGTCGCGCACAAGTCCGGCCTGCCCTGCTAAAACATCGGTCTGTGTCACGACAAAATCGGTTGCCGCATCGGGGGTTTCGTCGGGCCACTCGATCTGCCCGACCTCATGTGTCGGCGGAACCGAGATATCGGCCCGGAAATATTTGAGCTTATCCGCACGCTGCATCCCAAACGCCTGCCCCGTGGCGTCAAACGGGCGCAGAGTGGCCACATGCACGGGATGGATGACAGCATCTGGATCCGGCGCGCCCCGCATGGCGGTTTCACGCGGCGCACAGGCCGCAACGGCCATCACCCCGACAAACAGCCAAGCCCGGCCAAGTCGCACAATTCGCATCATACTCAAATCACCGATCCCAATAAAAAGCTTCTGCCGATATACGGCAGAAGCTAAGGCGTTTGCGATGCATCGCGCAAGTAATCAGCTTGCCGACATCATACCTTTTTCAGCGGCCAATTCGCGCATCCGCGTTTGCAGCTTTTCAAAGGCGCGCACCTCGATCTGGCGGATACGTTCGCGGCTGACATCATATTGCGTGCTGAGGTCTTCAAGCGTGATGGCCTGATCGCTCAGGCGGCGTTGGGTCAGAATATCGCGCTCTCGGTCGTTGAGAACGTCCATCGCTGCCGCCAGCATTTCGCGCCGCGCGTCCAATTCGTCGCGCTTTTCATAATCCCCGGCTTGATCGGCGCTTTCATCTTCAAGCCAATCCTGCCACTCCATCGTGCCTTCGCCCTCAGACCCGACAGTGGCGTTCAATGATGCGTCGCCGCCTGACATGCGCCGGTTCATCGAGATCACCTCGGCCTCGGTCACGCCAAGGTCGGTTGCGATCTTCTTGACGTTTTCAGGCCGCAGATCGCCCTCTTCCAATGCGCCGATCTTGGCCTTGGCTTTGCGGAGGTTGAAGAACAGTTTTTTCTGGCCCGAGGTGGTGCCCAGTTTGACCATCGACCAACTGCGCAGGATGTATTCCTGAATGCTGGCTCTGATCCACCACATGGCATAGGTCGCAAGACGAAAGCCCTTTTCAGGGTCAAACCGTTTGACAGCCTGCATCAGGCCGACATTCGCCTCGGAAATCACCTCGGCTGTGGGCAGGCCATAGCCGCGATAGCCCATGGCGATCTTGGCCGCCAGACGCAGGTGGCTGGTGACCATCTTATGCGCGGCCTCGGTGTCTTGTTCCTCGACCCAGCGTTTGGCCAGCATGTATTCCTCTTCGGGCTCCAAAAGAGGAAACTTGCGGATTTCCTGCATATAGCGGTTCAAGCCGCCTTCCGGCGTAGGGGCCGGCAGATTTGCGTAATTACTCATCATTGTCCCTCCCAATGTTTAGGGGCTTAACATTCACTTGGGTTCCCAAGATGCTATTTTCAAGGGCCATGCCCAATGGATATTAACGGAAAATGAGGGGTTTCCATTGATCTACGATAAATGTGACAGGTCTTCACGCATCTGTGCGTGCAGCACCATTGCCCAAACAGGTCAGCAAACGCGCCATATCCTCGGGCAAAGGCGCCTCAAACCTTAGGGTTTTGCCTGAAACCGGGTGGTCAAACCCCAGAACGGCCGCATGCAGCGCCTGTCGCGGAAACCCGCCGACAGCATCCAGCGCCGTCTGAGGAAAGGCCCGAAGAGGCAGTTTGCGCCGCCCACCATAGACCGGATCACCAATCAGGCCATGGCCTGCATGGGCCATATGCACCCTGATCTGGTGGGTGCGCCCTGTTTCCAGCCAACACTCCATCAGCGACGCGGCAGGCGGCTGGCCAAAGCTTTGCATCACGCGCGCCCGGGTCACGGCATGGCGTCCACCTTCAAAGGTTACGGCCTGTTTTTGCCGGTCAGTGCGATGCCGCGCCAACCCGGTGGTGATTTTCATGATATTGCCCGTCTCAAAGCTGACGCCACGGACCCCGCGCAGGCGCGGATCGGCGGCATCAGGCACGCCATAGACAACCGCATGATAATACCGCTCGACGCTGTGTTTCTCGAACTGGGCCGCCAGCCCGTGATGGGCACGGTCGGACTTGGCCACCACCAAAAGGCCCGACGTGTCCTTGTCGATACGATGCACAATGCCGGGGCGCTTGGCCCCGCCCACACCCGACAAGCTGTCACCGCAGTGATGCAGCAGCGCATTGACCAAGGTGCCACCGGGACTGCCGGGGGCGGGATGCACGACCATGCCAGCGGGTTTGTTGATAACAATCAGGTCGTCATCCTCGAACACCACGTCCAGCGTGATATCCTCGGGCGCGATATGGCTGTCTTGGGCTTGTGGCACAGTGATGTCGATCTGATCGCCCTCGGCCACCCGCGCTTTCAGGTCGGTCAACGGGGTGCCGTTGACCTGAACAGCGCCCTCGGCGATCAGCCGCGCCAGACGGGTGCGCGACAGGGCCGCGCCCTCTGGCACATCGCGGGCCAAGGCCTTATCAAGACGCGGTAGCGGATCGGCGGCGATCCGAAAGGAAACAAGGGTAGACCCCATGGAAAACAGCCCCGAGCCTCAGCCGGAGATCGACCCGGCAATGATACGATATCTGCGCCTTTTGGTCACGATCCTGACGGGCACTATGATTGCTGGCCTTCTAGTGATCATCTTTCTGTTTGTCACCCGCTTCGGCAGCACGGGGCCAGACTTGCCGGACACGATCACGTTGCCCGACGGGGCCAGCGCGGCGGCCTTTACGCAGGGCCAAGACTGGTATGCGGTTGTGACTGGCGATGACCGGATTTTGATCTTTGACCGTGACAGCGGGACCTTGCGTCAGACCATCGCGATTGAGTGACATCTAGAGTGCCGTGCCATACCCTTCGAGCGCATGGCGTAACGGGGCCAATTCTTCTTCGTGGCGCTTCCATGCCGCGATCGAGCTGGAATAGACCTTCTGGCGCACTTGATAGGAACTGGCCGTCGCCACACTGCCTGTCGATTTCTGAAAATCCAGGCAATCTTGGTGGAACGGCATCCCGGCCGCATCCAACATGCGGCGGGTTTCGCCTTCGATATCGGCAACCACGTTTTCGTATTGCACCACATGCGGCGCGCGCGGCAACACCGCAGACCAATGCGCCATCACATCGTCGTGCATGGCGTGGAAATGCGCCAAGGTGTCTTGCCGGTAGATCGCGGGCCACCCCAAGAAATTATAGCAATAAACCGAATAGCACACATCCATCGGGTTGCGCCGGGTGTGCAGGATACGTGCGCCGGGCAGCATCATTTTTACAAGGCCAAGGTGCTGAAATTTCGCCAGTTCCTTATCGATGACAAATTTCGCGCCACGGGCATAGTCGGGAAGATTATCCAGATAATAGTGTCCAAGATCCGCAAACAGCTTGTCGTCGGCTTTCCCAAAATCATTGGGGTATCCAGCCTCTTCCGCCAGGCTAAGGCAATTCAAGAAAATCTGGGATTCGCCGATCGACACCGCATCAGGGTGCGCCGAAAGGATTTGCGTCGCCAGGGTCGAGCCCGAACGCGGCAACCCACAGATGAACACAATACCCTTACCGCGTTCCGGGTCGTCAAAATTGGACAACACCGCAGGCGCAATGGCAGTCTTGATCGCGGCAGTCGTCGCGTCGATTTCATCGGCATCGTAAACCGCATCAACAAGGGCATTGGCCGTTTCAATGCACTTGAAGGCGGTGTCATATTCTTTGGCCGCCGTGTAGGCGCGCGAGATGGCGAAAAAGGCCCCCGAGCGGGCTAGCGGCGACGCCTCGGGGCTGTCGGTCAATTTCACCGCAGCCTCGAACAGCTTTGTGTCTTTCGTCAGCAAACGGTTGATGCCCGCCTTTGCGAACGGCCCCGACGATAGGGGCGCACGGGCGGACCAAGCCTCGAACCAAGGCAAGGCAGCTTCGAAATCACCACGCCCGGCCAACAGCTCGGCGCGAATGGCGGCGGCTTGCGCCGGTGCCGGATCGGCGGTGTCCTCGACCTTGTCCAACAAGGCAAGCGCCGCATCTGCATCGCCTTGCGCGACATAAAGCTGGCAATTCTGAAGCATGATCTGCGGAGATTGGCGTTCTGCCTCGGTCAGATCATCAAGCAACGTTTTGGCCTCAAGAAATTCAGCGGCCTGAATCGCACACAGAATGTGCAACGCCTTGAATTCAATGTCATCAACACCGCGCTGTGCCAGATCATTCGCCGTTTGCAACGCCGGGCGGAATTGATTGAGACTTAGCCGGGCCTCGACAAGGACGCGCAAGACCTTTGGATGGTCTGGTGCCTCATTAAGCAGTTGCAGCAACAAAGCGTGGCCACCCGACGAATCGCCTTTACTCAAAGCGTTTTCAGCCCGGCGCAAAATCACGGCCTGATCCTTCGTCAGGCCCGGCTCTTCGGCAGAGTCTGCGCGGCGATGATCCGCCCCGGCCCCACCGAACAGTCCTTTGAGCCGCCCTAAAAACCCAGTATCGGCATGTTTGGACTTCGCAAGGTCGCGCGCGCGGCGCACCAAGCCTTCGGTGTCTTTAAGCCCAGCTTTCAAGGTCAGACGGGCAAGGTCGCGCGCCGCTGATTGATTGGCCGGTTCAATGACCAAAAGCCGGCTTAGGGCATCCCATTCGGCCTGTGCATCACCGGTATTGTGGCAAACCTCTGCATAGACCTTTAGCAACGGTGGGTATGAGGCGCGAATATGAAGCGCCTTTTCATATGCGTTTTGTGCCGCTGCATAATCTTTTGCCTGAAAAGCGGCCTGTCCCGCCGCGATAGCTTTGTCGTAGTTGGCCGACATGGATCACCTGTAGGTCACGTATGGGTTTTATCTTGCTCGCCCCGGTCAGTTCGCCCAACCTTTTGGCACAAGGGTAGCCAAACCGCCAAAGCTGCGGCAACTGCATTCACGCAGACGGCTGTAAATACGTCAAACCCGTCACACGTTTGCATCGCGACGGCAAAAAGGAGGGTTGGAAAAGATGGTACCGCCTCCCTGGCTTGAACAGGGGACCTCTGGATCCACAATCCAGCGCTCTAACCAACTGAGCTAAGGCGGCACTGGAGGGCGATTTAACTTTCCGGGCGGGCGATTGCAAGCCTGTTGATCGTTGAAATTGCGCACGCCGGAGCAACGGTGTGGCTGTTGCAGGGCTTTAGGGCGCATGGCTTGCCTTTCGTTGCCCGCCAGAGTATTGCCAGACCGCTTGAGCAGGAGGCCGTTATGGGCATCAATACCGAACGCGACATCGAGGCGAACCTTCAGATCGGACCGACCGACCAAGGCATGGTGCGCCTGTTCATCGAGGCGGATGGCCTTGAGATTCCGATGGATTTCTCACCCGAAGAGGCCGAGGACATCGCCAGCGAAATCATGGCCGCCGCCAGAGCGGCAAAGGCTAAGGGCTAAGCCCGCCCGGATCGCGCAGGCCCTGCAAGCGCAGGGCGGCGTGGCGGGCAAAGCGGCGGATCAGCGCGTTGCGGCGCGCGCCTGCCAGCTTGGTTTCCGGAGCCATGCGCAAAATTTCCGCGTCATAGGCATCGGCAATGATCAATCCGGTAGCCTCGGGCAACAGATCGGTTGGAAAATCCGCATCCACCGCCCAGAAATACCGATCCGCCCATTCCAGATAGCCCTGCCATTTCGCATCTGATGTAAAGTCCGCGCGCGAGGATTTGCATTCGATCACCCAGAGCTGGCCTTTGGGTCCAAGCGCCATGACATCCACGCGCTTGCCGCGTTCGGGGCTGAATTCTTCAATGCAAACAAAGTCATGGCCCAGCAAATGCCGACACACCCCGCGCGCCAAAAGCTGGCCGGGTTGTAAAGAGGGGTCGGGGGGCATGGTCATGCACCCAATATGAACAAAAGCGGAACGTCCGCAACCCCTTGTCGGGTGCCGTGATAAGACCTACTTAGGCGGTGTGGCGGGTGCTGCCCTTCTCGTGATCGGTTGCATTCCGGTGGCCTTAAGCAATTCCGAGGGAGTTGGCTCTGGCCAGGCCGTGGTCTGGTTACTTCCGACGCCCACCTGTATATACAGGTCCTCGGGAATGAGAGAAC
>DATFJQ010000011.1:0-3384 GCA_035269125.1 Roseovarius sp. | reverse complement strand
TCAGCCCTTTGGGCCGATCATCTGCTCGGGGCGGACAACGCGGTCAAACGTTGCCTCATCCACAAAGCCGAGGGCGATGGCCTCTTCTTTGAGGGTGGTGCCGTTCTTATGCGCGGTTTTGGCGACCTTGGTGGCGTTGTCATAGCCGATTTCAGGCGCAAGCGCCGTGACCAGCATCAGCGATTCGCGCATCAGTTTTTCGATCCGGTCTTCGTTGGCCTGAATGCCGTTCAGCATCCGTTCGGTAAAACTATCAGTGGCATCGCCCAAAAGCTGGATGGATTGCAGCAGGTTGTAGGACATCATCGGGTTGTAGACGTTCAACTCGAAATGGCCCTGACTGCCGGCAAACTTGATCGCGGCGTCATTGCCCATGACGTGGGCAGCAACTTGGGTCAGCGCCTCGGCCTGCGTCGGGTTGACCTTGCCGGGCATGATCGACGAGCCGGGTTCGTTTTCTGGCAGGATCAATTCGCCAAGCCCCGAACGCGGGCCCGAGCCCAGAAAACGGATGTCATTGGCGATTTTGTAGCAGCTGCCCGCCACGGTGGCCAAGGCGCCGGACAGGAATACCATCGCATCATGGGCGGCCAGCGATTCGAACTTGTTGGGCGCGGTCACGAAGGGCAGGCCGGTAATATCGGCCATGTTTGCGGCAACCTGTTCGCCCCAACCCTGTTTGGTGTTCAGGCCGGTGCCGACGGCGGTGCCGCCTTGTGCCAGTTCGTAAATGCCGGGCAGGGTGGCCTTGACGCGGGCAATACCCTGACGGATTTGCTGGGCATAGCCAGAGAATTCCTGCCCCAAGGTCAGCGGCGTGGCGTCTTGGGTATGGGTGCGACCGATCTTGATGATGTCCTTGAATTCCTCGGCCTTGGCCTCAAGCCCGGCCAGCAGCTTTTCAAGGCCCGGCAGCAACACGTCACGCACGCTCATGGCGGTGGCGATATGCATGGCCGTGGGAAATGTATCGTTCGAGGACTGGCCCATATTGCAGTGGTCGTTGGGGTGCACCGGATCCTTGCTGCCGATCTGGCCGCCAAGGATTTCGATGGCGCGGTTCGCGATCACCTCGTTCGAGTTCATGTTGGATTGCGTGCCCGAGCCGGTTTGCCAGACAACCAGCGGGAAATTGTCGTCAAAGCGGCCTTCGATCACGTCTCCGGCGGCTTGAATGATGGCGTCAGCCAGTTTCGGATCAAGATCGCCATTGGCCTTGTTGGCCTGCGCGCAGGCCTTTTTGATCACGCCAAGCGCTCGCACGATGGCGACGGGCTGTTTTTCCCATCCGATGGGGAAATTCATGATCGAGCGCTGTGTTTGCGCGCCCCAGTATTTGTCGGCGGGAACGTCCAGCGGGCCGAAGCTGTCGGTTTCGGTGCGGGTGGCGGTCATGATTGGATACTCCTACGCGAAAGGTTGCCCTGTCTTAGCGACTGGCGCGAAAAGATCAATGCTGTATGCGATGGAATACAATTGCCGCGCGTCCGAGTTGGCGCACGCGGTAGCACGTTCGGACCGGATCGGTTTTACTTGCGGAAACTGTCGAGGCTGACAACCTCGGCATCGTGAGTGCTTTCGTCTTCCGACGTGTCGGGCAGCTCGTCGGAAACATCCGGTGTGTCGCCGTCTTCGGGGGTGTCGTCATCGTCTTGGGATTCAAAGCGCAGGCCGAATTCCACGGACGGATCAACAAACGTCTTGATCGCATCGTAGGGGATGTAAAGCGGCTCGGGCGCGTCGCCGAAATTCAGTGTGATTCCAAAGCCTTCATCGGTGACTTCAAGGTTGTCATACCAATGCTGCATCACAACGGTCATTTCGGTCGGGTAGCGTTCGCGCAACCAATCGGCCAGTTCTGCATCGGGGTGACGGGTGTCGAAGGTGATAAAGAAATGATGGGCACCGGGCAGGCCGTGATCGCGCACGTCGGTCAAGACCTGACGGATCAGACCCCGCATCGCGTGATGCATCAGTTTTCCATAATCAATCGAAACAGTCATGTGTGACACCGTCCTCCTTGAACGCAGCATAGGGGATTCGATCCAAAACAAAAGAGGCCTCGTACGGGCCTAGATTGCAACATGCAATCCCGCTCCGGCAAGCGCCATCAGGCCAAGCCCGAGAACCATCGGTAACCGAAGCCAAAGCAACAAAATCGCGGCCAATCCAACAAGAGCCGCGCTGTGCGCATCGAAGCTGGAGATTACGGGCACCGGGCCAAACGGGCCAGATGTCACCGTGTCAAACAGTACATGCAGGGCGAACCAAACCGTCAGGTTGAGAATGACACCGGTGACAGCGGCGGAAATGCCCGACAGCGCGCCTTTGAGGCGTGGGCGCGCCAGCAACGCCTCGACATAAGGCGCGCCTGCGAAAATCCATAGAAAACAGGGGGTAAACGTGACCCAAAGCGTTACGCCACCGGCCAGCAAGGCCAGCCCCGTGCCGCCCTGTTGAAACCCGGCCAGAAGGCCGACGAATTGGGTCACAAGGATCAGCGGGCCGGGGGTGGTTTCCGCAAGGCCAAGCGCGTCGATCATTTGCGCGGTCGTCAGCCAGCCGTGGGTTTCGACCACGGCCTGTGTCATGTAGGCCAAAACAGCGTAGGCGCCACCGAAAGTGACGACAGCCATTTTTGAGAAAAACATAGCAATCTCAATGAGAAAAGACGCGCCGCTCATCCACGCCAGCAGGATCGGCGCCGCCCAAAGAACAAGCCAGATCACGATGGTGCGCAAGGTGTGGACATGGGGTTGGCGCAGCGGCACCGCAGGTAGATCAGCCGATGCTGGCACAGCTGCCCAAACGCCCCACAGGGCCGCCGCAAAGATGATCAAAGGAAACGGAACCGAAAGGAAAAACATCGCCGTGAAAGACAATAGCGCCAGTATCCAATCGGCAGGGCGTGCCAGAGCGCGCCGGGCCAGTGACAACAGCGCTTGCAGGACGATGATGATCACGGCGGCCTTTATGCCGGTGAAAAGCGCTTGGACGACAGGAACTTGGCCGAATTGCGCATAGCCAAGCGCCAATGCCAGAATAACCAATGCGCCGGGGACCACGAACAACAATCCGGCGATCAAGCCGCCGGGCACCCCGCGCAGACGCCAGCCTGCATAGGTGGCCAGTTGCATCGCCTCGGGGCCGGGCAACAGCATGCAAAATGACAGCGCGCCCAGAAATTGCTTTTCCTCCAGCCATTTGTGGCGATCGACCAATTCGGTATGCATCAATGCGATCTGTGCCGCCGGGCCGCCGAAGGACAACAGGCCGATACGGCCAAAAACGCGGAAAAGATCGGCAAGGCTGGGTCGCATACACGGGTGATACAACCCCGGGAGAACAATTCAAGCGCTTTTGTGGTTGTCACAAAAGCGTCAT
>DATFJQ010000010.1:0-7874 GCA_035269125.1 Roseovarius sp. | reverse complement strand
GACGTGAACCATTTTCATGCGGCGGGTGGCCTGCAATACATGATCGCCCATTTGCTGGATGCGGGGCTGTTGCAAGACGATGTCAAAACCGTCGCCGGGCCGGGGCTGTCGCGCTACACGCAAGAGCCAAAGCTAAGTCACGACACTCTTGCTTGGGAGGATGGGCCAGCCCAATCCGGGAACGAGAAGATCTTGCGCCCCGTCTCTGATCCGTTCCAAGCCACCGGCGGGCTACAGGAAATGGCGGGAAACTTGGGTACCGGGATCATGAAAGTATCCGCCGTCTCCCCCGATTTGCACATGATCGAAGCGCCCGTGCGTATTTTTGAGGATCAAGAAAAGGTCAAAGCCGCCTTTCGCGCTGGTGAGTTTACCGAGGATTGCATCGTTGTCGTGCGTTTTCAGGGGCCGCGCGCCAACGGGATGCCCGAACTGCATGGGCTGACGCCGATCTTGTCGGTCTTGTTGGACCGCGGGCTGAAAATCGCGCTGGTCACCGATGGCCGCATGTCGGGCGCGTCGGGCAAGGTGCCCGCCGCGTTGCATGTCAGCCCCGAAGCGGCGCTTGGTGGCCCGCTGGCGCGCTTGCGGGATGGCGATATGCTGCGGGTTGATGCGCGTGCGGGTCAGTTGCAGGTTTTGACCGACGGCGCGTTGGATCGCGCCCCGGCCACGCCCGATCTGTCGGCCAACATCCACGGCACCGGGCGCGAGCTGTTTGAGCTTTTCCGAAACTCAGCAGGCCCCGCGACCTTGGGCGCATCCCCCCTTTTGCCGACGGAGCCGCAGACATGACAAAGGGCATGACCCCGCAAGAGGCCAGCCGCCAAACCCGCGCCCTGTGCAGCCTTGCGCCGGTGATCCCCGTTCTGGTGATCGACGACGCCAGCACCGCCGCGCCTTTGGCGCAGGCGCTTGTGGCCGGTGGGCTGCCAGTGCTTGAGGTAACCCTGCGCACCCCTGCGGCGCTTGAGGCAATCCACCTGATGTCACAGGTCGAGGGCGCAATCGTCGGCGCGGGCACGGTTCTGACACCCGATGATGTGGCCGCCTGCAAAGGATCCGGCGCGCGCTTTGCCGTGTCACCGGGCAGCACACCCCGCCTGATGGACGCGTGCGAGGCCACCGCCCTGCCCCTTCTGCCCGGCGCGGCCACCGCCAGCGAGGTCATGAGTTTGCTGGAGCGCGGTTATGACATGCTGAAATTCTTTCCTGCCGAGGCGTCTGGCGGGGCGGCGGCTCTGAAAGCCATCGGCGCGCCGTTGCCGCAAGTCGGTTTCTGCCCGACAGGAGGGATCGACCCAACCAACGCGCCGGATTATCTGCGCCTGCCCAACACCCTATGCGTGGGCGGCAGTTGGGTGGCCCCGGCCGAGGCCGTGAACGTCCAGCATTGGGATACAATCACCGCACTGGCACGCGCCGCGCGCGCCCTGATCTGACAGGCACAAGCCACCGAACGCCTTACTGCGCGCTGTCGGCTTCCAGTGATCTGAAATGGCCGACCACCGCCTTGCGCGCGACACCGATGTGATATTCCATCGCCGCGCGCACCTTGTCCTCAGAGCCCGTTTCCAATGCCTCGATAATCAGAAAATGGTTTCGGGCCACAAGGCCGGGTTCGTCGAACACCCGCTCGATCAACGCAGTGCAGGCTTGAATTTCCGAGGCCAAATTGTCGAACAGGGTTAGAAACCGACCGTTGCCGCTCGCCTCAACGATACAACGATGAAACTGCAAATCCACGCCAATTTGATCAATCATCTGGTTCTCGCCGGCCAAGGCCACCATCTTGTCGATTTGCGCAATCAAACCGGGAATGATCGGTGCGGCGCGGCATTCGCGCACGACGCGCGCAATCGCTTCGCGCTCGATGCACAGGCGTAGTTCATACAGCGAATCTAGGTCGGTCGCATCGATGGTGCGCACAAAAAATCCGCGATTGGCTTTGGACACCAGCAGCCCGGCACTTTCCAGCAGCCGCCCCGCTTCGCGCACCGGGGCGCGGCTGACGCCCAAATCCCGCGCAATGACTGATTCCGCCACCCTGTCACCGGGTTTCAGCCGTCCTGACACGATGGCATCGGTCAGCATTTGTGCAACGCGTTGCGACAGCGCATCGCGGGCCAACGGCTTGAACAGGGGATCAGGGGCGCGAGTCATAGGGTCACGCTATCGCCCGGATTGTCGTCTGTCGACAATTTTGCTTGACTCTTGCAAGCTGCCCCGATGAACCTATGCCTGTCGACGGGTCAGTTTTTGCCTGCCCAGCTTTAAAAATACGCCCAAAGACCGGACCACCGGCACGGCGTCAACGGAACGGTCTGACCAGTGCGCGCGGCCCTCACACAAGGGTGCGAATACGAAAACGGGTTGTTCCAATAGGGAGATACAAATGAAAAATCTTGTAACCGCATCGCTTTTATCGCTTGGGCTGGGCCTTCCGGCGTCAGCTCAGGATGCCGGTGGCCGCCTTGATATCGTGCTTCAGCCAGAGCCGCCCAGCCTGATGCTTGGGATGGTTCAGAACGCCCCGACGCAGCTTGTGGCGGGTGACATTTTTGAAAGCCTTCTGCGCTATGACACCGATCTGAACCCACAGCCGTCCTTGGCGAAGTCATGGGAAATTTCCGACGATGCGCTCACCTACACGTTCAAGCTGCATGAGGGCGTGAAATGGCATGACGGGGAGCCGTTCACCTCGGCGGATGTGGTGTTCGCGGTGGATAAATTGTTGCGCGAAACCAATCCGCGCCTGCGCGTCAGCCTTGAGCATGTGGACTCGATCACCGCCCCGGATGATCACACCGTGGTTTTCCAGCTAAAAAACCCGTTTGGCCCGTTCATCGGCGTGTTTGAGGCCGGCACCATGCCGATCTTGCCCAAGCATATCTATGAAGGCACCGATTACCTGAACAACCCTGCCAACAACACACCCATCGGCACCGGGCCTTACAAGTTCAACGAATGGGAAAAGGGCAACTATATCCATCTGGTCAAGAACGAAGATTACTACCTTGATGGTCAGCCCTATCTGGACGAGGTCTATTACCGGGTCATCCCCGATGCCGCATCGCGCGCCGTTGCCTTTGAAAACGGCGAGGTCGATGTTCTGCCCGGCGGCTCGGTTGAAAACTGGGACGTCAAACGACTGGTGGAAATGGACGGCGTCTGCTCGACCGGGAAAGGATGGGAGTATTTCGCCCCGCACGCCATGGCGTGGATGAACAACCGCGAAGGTCCGACCTCCGACAAGAATTTCCGCAAGGCCGTTATGTACGCCATGGACCGCGAGTTTGTGAAGGATGTCATCTGGAACGGCTTTGGCGAAGTTGCCACCAGCCCCGTTTCGTCCAAGACGAACTTCTACACAGACGATACGATCATGTATGATCACAACGCCGACAAGGCCAAGGAATTGCTGGCCGCGTCCGGCTATGATGGTGAAGAGGTCCGCATCCTGCCCCTGCCCTATGGTGAAACATGGCAGCGTTGGGCCGAGGCGATGAAGCAGAACCTTGACGAGGTTGGCATCAACAGCACCGTTGTGGCCACCGATGTGGCGGGTTGGAACCAGAAACAATCGGACTGGGATTTCGATATCGCCTTTACCTACCTCTACCAATACGGCGACCCGGCCTTGGGTGTGTCACGCAGCTACCTCAGCTCGAATATCGAAAAGGGCAGCCCTTGGAACAATGTGGCGGGGTATGTCAACGAAGAGGTGGACGCCATGTTTGACGAAGCCGCCGTGGCCGCAACCACCGAAGCCCGCCAGGAGCTGTACACCAAGGTCCAACAGCAATTGGTCGATGATGTGCCGGTTGCATGGCTTCTTGAGATCGAGTTCCCGACGATCTATCGCTGCGACGTAAAGGATCTGGTCACCACGGCCATTGGTGTGAATGACGGTCTGCGCGACGCGTGGATCGAACAGTAATCACACCGTGTAATCTCTGCCGGTCCGGCCATGCGCCGGACCGGCAGATCGCTTCTCCCGTCACCATAGACAACCCGTCAGGTTTTATTGAATGACACTTGCCGCCGCGATTTTTGGGCGTGCCGCCAAGGCGGTGATCACCCTTTTGATGATCGTCATCCTCAATTTTTTCCTGATCCATGCCGCGCCCGGTGACCCGGCCATGGTCATGGCCGGCGAAGCCGGCGCTGCCGATGAGCAATTCATCCAGCAATTGCGCGAACAATTCGGGCTGGATCAGCCACTTTACGTTCAATTCTGGAACTACGTCTCGGGCGTTTTGCAGTTTGACCTTGGCTATTCGTATCGCCAGCAAATGCCGGTGCTTGACCTGATCCTTGATCGCCTGCCCGCCACGCTGTTGCTGACGCTGACCGCCTTTGGCATGTCGCTGCTTTTGGGGGTGGTCTTTGGGCTGGCCGCCGCCGCGCGCCAAGGCAAATGGGGCGACAGCGCGATCACCTCGATGGCGCTGCTGTTTTACGCCACGCCGCTGTTTTGGGTGGCGCTGATGGCTGTGGTCTTGTTCTCGGTCAAGTTGGGCTGGTTCCCGGCCTTCGGGTACGGGACCGTTGGCGCGGACCTGTCGGGCTTTGAGGCGGTTCTGGACCGGCTCAGACATTTGTTTTTGCCCGCGCTGACCTTGGGGCTGTTCTTCATGGCCGTTTACCTGCGCATGACACGGTCCTCGGTGCTAGAGGTCAGCCAAATGGATTTCGTCAAAACCGCCCGCGCCAAGGGGCTGCCCGAGGGCACGATCCGTCGCCGCCATATCCTGCGCAACGCGCTGTTGCCGGTGGTCACGCTGGCGGGCTTGCAGGCGGGCCAACTGGTTGGCGGTGCGGTTCTGACGGAAACCGTGTTTGCATGGCCCGGTATCGGGCGGCTGATGTTCGAAAGCCTGACCGCCCGAGATTACAACACCTTGCTGGGCGTGTTCCTTGTCTCGGCGGCCATGGTCATCGCCTTCAACATTATCACCGATATCGTTTATCGGCTGATTGATCCGCGGATTTGAGGAGGCTGCGCAATGAAAGATTTCCTCAAACGCTTTTCTCGCAATCGCGGCGCTGTCATCGGGGCGCTGATCCTGATCACGGTTGTGCTGCTGGCCGTGTTCGCACCGCTTATTTACCCCGACAGCCCGTGGAAAATGGTGCAGCGCCCGTTCCTGCCGCCCTTCAGCACCGAAGGCTTTCCGTTGGGCACCGATACACTGGGGCGTGATGTGGCCGCCGGTTTGGTGCATGGCGCGCGGGTGTCGCTGATCGTCGGGCTGGTGTCGACGCTGGTGGCGCTTTTGATCGGGGTGCCGCTTGGGGCATTTGCCGGGTTCTACGGTGGCCTGATCGACGACGGCGCCATGCGCTTTACAGAGTTTTTCCAGACAATTCCCAACTTTGCGCTGGCCATCGTTCTGGTGGCCATCATGGAGCCGACACTGCCGACGATCACACTGGCCATCGCCATTGTCAGCTGGCCCCCCGTTGCCCGCCTTGTTCGGGCCGAGGTGCTGTCGCTGCGCAAACGCGAATTCGTCGATGCCGCGCGACTGGCCGGGCTGTCGAATTCGCGCATCCTGTTTGGTCATGTCCTGCCCAATGCGATGTCACCGATCATCGTCATGGCCTCGCTGATGGTGGCCACGGCGATTTTGCTGGAAAGCTCGCTATCCTTCCTGGGTCTGGGGGATCCCAATATCATGAGCTGGGGCTATATGATCGGCGCGGCCCGCACGGTGATCCGTTCGGCATGGTGGCTCAGCTTCATTCCCGGTGTTGCGATCCTGCTGACCGTGCTGGCGCTGAACCTGATCGGCGAAGGCCTGAACGATGCGCTCAACCCGCGTCTGGCCAGAAAGGGGCGCTAACCGATGGAACCCGCACTTGCCATTCGAGATCTTGCGATTTCCCTGCCACCGGGGGCCGATCGCGACTATGCCGTTCGTGACGTCGATTTTGACCTGAACGCCGGGGATATCCTGTGCGTCGTGGGTGAATCCGGCTCGGGCAAGTCGATGACCGCCAATGCGCTGATGGGCCTGTTGCCTGATCAGGTTGAGGTGGCGCGCGGCTCGGCCATGTTCGAGGGCCGCGATCTGCTCGCCTTGCCCGACGCCGAGCGGCGCAAACTTCGCGGCGACCGGATCGGCATGATTTTTCAGGAACCGATGACCGCGCTTAACCCGCTGATGCGGATCGGCGACCAGATCACCGAGGTTTTTGAGGCCCATAACCGCCACACCCCCACTGAGCGGCGAGAAAAGGCACTGGCCCTGATCCAAGAGGTCGGCCTGCCCGACCCGAAAAAGATCATCCGCGCCTATCCCTTTCAGTTGTCCGGTGGGCAGCGTCAGCGTGCGATGATCGCCATGGCCTTGGCCCTTGATCCGGCGATCCTGATCGCGGATGAACCCACCACCGCACTTGATGTCACCACGCAGGCGCAAATCCTTGATCTGATCAAGGCGATCCAACAGCGCCATGGCATGGCGGTGATGTTCATCACCCATGATTTCGGCGTCGTGGCAGAAATCGCCGACCGCGTGATCGTCATGCGCTATGGGGAAATCGTGGAACAAGGCAGCGCCGATGATGTGCTGCATAATCCGCAGCATGACTATACCCGCGCCCTGCTTCAGGCGATCCCCGCCGATAAAGTGCCAACCCCCGATCCGGTCATCGCCCCCCCGGTTCTTGAGGTGCGCGATCTGCGCAAAACATTTGTCACCTCGGGCGGCCTGTTCAAACCCTCGCGCAGTGTCACCGCGATTGACGGCGTCTCGTTCTCGATCGCGCGGGGCGAAGTGTTGGGCATCGTGGGCGAATCCGGGTCAGGTAAATCCACCGTCGGGCGCGCCATTGTCCGGCTGGTCGAGGCCGACAGCGGCGAGGTTATCCTTGACGCTCAGGACATGAACAGCCTATCCGCCGCCGAATTGCGCAGCGCCCGACGCCGGGTGCAAATGATCTTTCAAGATCCCTACGCCTCGCTCAATCCGCGTAAAAGAATCCTGCACGCCTTATCCGAAGGGCCCATCGTCCAAGGCGTGCCAAAGGCACAAGCGCATGCCCAGGCGCGCGAATTGCTGGAAATCGTCGAACTGGATGCTGGTGCCGCCGATCGTTATCCGCATGAGTTTTCTGGCGGTCAACGGCAACGCATTGGCATCGCCCGCGCCTTGGCGATGGACCCGGACCTGATCATCGCAGACGAGGCCGTATCAGCGCTGGATGTGTCCATTCAGGCGCAAGTGCTTGACCTGCTGCGTGACCTACAAAAACGACTGAGTCTGTCATTGATGTTCATCACCCACGATATGCGCGTGGCCGCCCAATTATGTGACCGTGTGGCAGTGATGCAGCATGGCAAACTGGTGGAAATCGGCCCGGTGTCCGAGGTATTCCTGTCCCCCAAAGAGGACTACACCCGCAGCCTGCTGGCCGCCGTGCCCGGCACTGACTGGCAGATCAGCACGGCCTCTTGACAAGTGCGAGCTAAAAGCTTGCGACAATGCCAAGGGACCCGGCCAACTGAGCACTATCGCAGCAAGGTTGGCGTCCTCGCGAAAACCCTGACAGAGCCTGTTGTTCGCAGCGCTGCTCTCTACATTATCCGGGGTTTGATCGAGCGGTTCATTGTGAGCTTGCACGCGGATGGCCAGGTTTTGCTGGAGCTTCACGGCGCCATCGAGGCAATGATTGAATCTGCGCAGTCTGGTGCGTTGTCCGAGGTGGATCCGTGTTCGGTAAAATTGGTTGCGGGAGTAGGATTTGAACCTACGACCTTCAGGTTATGAGCCTGACGAGCTACCGGACTGCTCCATCCCGCGACGCTTGTATGGTTTAATTCCGCTGTTTAAGCGTTTTGACCATATTTATTGGGTTTTTCACCG
>DATFJQ010000009.1:0-4330 GCA_035269125.1 Roseovarius sp. | reverse complement strand
CGACCCTAGGGTGGGCCGGGTAGGCACCCGCCGCTTGGGTTTTTCCAGCGCCTTGCGGATCAATTCGGCCAAACGCTGCCGCGCGATCTCGCGGTTGCGGGCTTGGCTGCGGGTTTCCTCTACCTGGATCACCAGTGCGCCATCCTTGGTCCAGCGGCGGCCTGCGATCCGTTGCAGCCGGTGTTTGACGGGCTGTGGCAGGTTGGGTGAGCGTTCGGCCTCGAACCGCAGTTCGACCGCCGTTGACACCTTGTTCACGTTCTGCCCGCCGGGGCCAGAGGCGCGGATGAACTGCTCGGTCAGTTCCCAATCCTCGATCTCGATCTGGTCGGTGATTTTCATGCCCGCCCTCCGGCTTGTCGTCCAAAACCCGCAAACAACACGTACACATCTAAAAGGGCCGCTCCAATACTGGAACGGCCCCTAAAGGTTTGCGGAGGTGGGCCGGTTAGGCCGCACCAATCTGGGTGTTTCTGCGCCCAAAGGCTGCTCTAGGCGAGATCCCCCCAAACTGTTCCGGCACCTCTCTCCAATCCCTTTATAGACACTGGACCACCTCCTTTCGTTTGTTAATCTTACTTGTAGCCTGCCACAGATTTTCTAGTTGTCAAAACAAAATGCAGGGGCGGGCGGATTTTTTTTGTCAGCATATGGTTAGTCTGCCTGCAAAACCGCCACGCATTGGCGGGGCAGGTCATGCATCGTCAGCTCGCGCCGTGGCTTGGGCTTGGGCGCGTTCGGGTCAGGTGGCGGCGGGTTCAGAATGTTATTGACCCACTCTTGCGCATCGGCGCAGCCATCGCCCGGCGGTGGCGGTGTCTGGTTCACGCAGCCGCGTGCGTTGTCGGGGCACCTCAGCCTGACGTGGAAATGATAGTGATGCCCATACCACGGCCTGACCTTACGCAGCCAGCTTTTGTCGCCGGTTTCATCTTTGCACATGCGCACCTTGGCGCCGGGAAAGACGAAAATCCGCGCGGTGCGCGGGTCTTGTGCCGCCGCTTTGAGGATTTCGTGATGCGCGCGCGTCCATTTGTCGTTTGTAAACGCGCCCTTGGACCGCCGCATCGAGATGGACGAGAGGTTCTCGCGCTCGGCCCGGGTTAGGGTCAGGCGGTCCGCCGGGCGCATCCAGATGTCGATATCCATCCCGATCTGGTGGCTGCGGTGCCCGGTCAGCATCGGCCCCCCGCGCGGCTGGCTGATATCACCCACATAAAGGCCGCTCCAGCCCGGTTGCCGCGCGGCTTTGCGTGACAGGTCTTGAATGAAGTCAATCGTTTCCGGGTGGCCCCAATTGCGGTTGCGACTGAGGCGCATGGCCTGCCATGTCGGGCCGTTTTCGGCCAGTTGCACCCCGCCAGCAAGGCATCCCTTGGCGTATCCGCCAAATGGCTCGGGCCCTTGGCGTGATCCGCCGCCCGCCTTGCCGAACAGCTGCTTGGCCTGCACGCCAGCCATCGCGGCGGGGATATTCTGTGTCGAGACAACCTGCCGGGTTTGCCCGGTGTCAGACGGCGGGGCCGCGGCATTGCACCCGGCCAATGTCAGGCCCAATGCGATCAGTTTGAGGTATCGGCCCATGTTTCCTTGTCCCCTTCTGCTTTGACCCAGCGTAGCAGCACAAGGCCGATCAGGAAAAGAACAATCACAGGCGATACGCCTATTCGCGCACTCCCGCTCAACGCGGTAACGCTGCCGATCAAGGCCGGGGCGATAAAGGCCGTGGCGCGCCCGGATAGGCCATAAAGCCCAAAACTTTCGGTCGGGGCATGCGGATCGGTATGGCGCACCATCAGCGACCGGCTGGCCGCTTGCAACGTGCCCCCAAACCCACCAATCAGGACGCCGCAGCCGAAAAAGATCATGTCCGGCAGGCGCGACTCGTCTGCGAGGGCAAAGCCGAACAATTGCTGGCGGTCCATGCCAACCACTGTCACGCAAACGGCAATCAGCGCCCAAATGGCCAAGATGATCACGGGTTTGGGGCCAAAGCGTTTATCGGCCTGCCCGCCAATCCAGCTGAACAGCGCGGCCGAGATCGCGCCGATGATCCCGAACACCCCGATTGAAACCAGCTCCCAATTCAGCACCAGCACCGCATAGGTGCCGCCGAACCCATAAAGGCCATTCAACGCGTCGCGATACATCATCGACGACCCAAGATAGGCCGACAGGCTGAGCCGCCGACGCAACCCTTTGACAGAGGTCACAAGCAAGCGCATTGCGTCGCCAACGCCTTTGCCTTGCGCGGGCGGCCCGACATCGCGCACCCATATAAAATAGGGTACCATGAACACGGCAAACCAAAGCGCCACGAAAGGCCCGACAAAACGCGTGCCCTCTTTGGTTGTTGGATCAAGGCCAAAGGCCGGGTCCAGACCGATCAGCGTTTTGCCGGAGGGTTGCTCGACGAACAAAAGCAGCATCACCATCAAGGACAGAACGCCGCCAGCATAACCAAAGGCAAAGCCCGACCCCGACAGCGCGCCCACCTTGTCGTCTGACCCAAGCGAGGGCAGTTGCGAATTGATGAAAATCAGCGCATACTCCGCGCCGATAAATCCGATCCCGAAGGATACAAGAGCCCACCACATGTTCGAGCCGTCGGGCTGTGTCCACCAAAGGCCCGCAGCCCCCAGAACATACAGCGCCGAAAACCCCACGATCCACGGCAAACGCCGCCCGCTGGTATCCGCCAACGCCCCCATCAAAGGCGCGCCAAGCCCGATCACCAGCCCTGTGATGGTCAGACAAAGCGACCAAAGGCTTTGCGCGCGGGCATCGGCCGCGTCTTCGGTCAGGCCGGTGTTCATGAAATACTCGGCCGCGACCGAGGCAAAAAACGGCCCGAAAATGAAGGTGACAAGCAGGGTATGATAGGGCTGACTGGCCCAGTCAAAGAAAAGCCAGCCCCAGATGCGTTTGCGCTGCGATATGCCTGTCATGCTCAACCCCCGTTTGTGGCCGATATGACAGGGCCGCGCGCTGTGTGGCAAGCTATTCCTGCATCGGCGGCCAAGGTCGCGTGGCGTCGGCGGTAATCCAGGCCTGCACCCAATCTGGTGCATCGGGTCTGGCAACATTCTGGCCCACGGCGGCCATCACCTGATCGGGCGGAACCATTCCGGTTTTACCCGTCACAGCGGTGCGTAACAGGATGTGGTTGGCGCATTCGCCCGAATCTTTCCACATGGATTGTTCGATATAAATGAACTTGTCATCCCACCACACCGCGCGTGAACGCATTTCGATCACTTCGAACGCCTTGATCCGACGGCGGTAGCGCACGGATGCCCCGGCCACCACCAAACCCCATTTGTTGTGCTTCAGCGCCGGGATCAAACCCACACGCTGCGCCAGCGGGATGCGCCCCAGATCAAACAGAGTCAGCGTGCGGCCATTGTTCAATTCCATCCACAAATCAATGTCCCACGGCATGCACATATGGCGCGACACATGGGTGCCCGTCAGCGCAAGCTGCGGGTCGTTGCGGTGTTTGAACATCTGCCAAATCAGGCGCAGAACGGGATACATGGGCGATCTCCTTTGGCGGGGTTTTCAATCCCGCGTGCGGCAACGTCAACCGCAACCCCGCGTCAGACTTGCGCTTTGGGCGCTGCGCGCTTAGGTCTTGGGCTGTTTCGCGGTGAAAGGACGAAGGCCGATGCAATCCCTGTTCCAGATCCTGATGCTTTTGCTTGATGTGGTGTGGTTTTTCATCATTGCCCACGTCATCATGAGTTGGCTGATCAATTTCCAAGTGCTCAACCTGCACCAGCAATTCGTTGCGCAGGTCTGGCATATGCTGAACCGCATCCTTGAACCCATTTATCAGCCCATTCGCCGCATCCTGCCGCCGATGTCTGGGATTGATCTGGCGCCGCTTGTTGCGCTGATCGCGGTCTATGCGCTGCGTATTATTTTGGTGAATAACGCCTCGGTCTTCTACTAAGTCGCACTGCCTAGGTATTGCCCCGCACAGCCGCCTGTGAAAGACTCGGACCAAGAGCAGATAAACAAATCACAGGTTCCTCATGCCAAGCGCTGCCACGCTTTTGCGCGATGTGTTCGGATTCGATGCCTTCCGCCCCGGTCAGGAAGACATCGTAACCGCTGTGGCGCGTGGCGAAAACGTGTTGGCCATCATGCCGACGGGGGGCGGCAAATCCCTGTGTTTTCAACTGCCTGCGTTGCTGCGCGATGGCGTCACGGTGGTGATATCGCCTTTGATCGCCTTGATGCGCGATCAGGTGCGCGCCCTGCGCGAAGCCGGGGTTGCGGCGGGGGCGTTGACCTCGGGCAATACCGAAGAAGAAACCGCCGCCGT
>DATFJQ010000008.1:0-8313 GCA_035269125.1 Roseovarius sp. | reverse complement strand
GCCATGCAGCAGCCGATCAGAATAGCCCGTCGCCGCCTCTAACGCATGGCAGAAGGTGTGGCCCAAGTTCAAAAGCGCGCGGTCGCCCTGTTCGGTCTCATCGCGGACAACGATATCGGCCTTCATCTGGACCGAGCGTTTGACGATCTTGATCCGCGCCGCCATATCGCCATCCGCAGCAGATGAAGCATGGCCTTCAAGCCATTGGAAAAATTCGCAATCTCCCAATAGACCATATTTGACAACCTCGCCGTAGCCCGACAGGTAATCGCGCTTGGTCAGCGTATCCAAAA
Source organism: Roseovarius sp. (assembly GCA_035269125.1). GTDB lineage: Bacteria > Pseudomonadota > Alphaproteobacteria > Rhodobacterales > Rhodobacteraceae > Roseovarius. The sequence goes on along the minus strand of DATFJQ010000008.1, from coordinate 8,020 downwards.
CCCCGGTATCGGCCAGCACAAGACTGGGCTGGTGAAAGGCGCCGATCAGGTTCTTGCCCTGTGGCGCGTTGATCCCGGTTTTACCCCCAACCGAGCTGTCCACCTGCGCCAGCAGACTGGTCGGGATTTGCACAAATCGCACCCCGCGCCGCAACACCGCCGCGGCAAAGCCCACCAAATCGCCGATCACACCGCCGCCAAAGGCGATCACGATGTCGCGCCGCTCGATCTTTTCGGCCAACAGCCATTCGACAACTCGTTCAAAATGCGGCCATGATTTCGTGGCCTCGCCCTGCGGCAAGGTCATGCTGGTGACGGAAATACCATTACTTTCCAGACCCTTGCGCAGCGTTTCCAAATGCAGATCAGCCACATGCGCATCGGCCACAATAGCCACGCGCGGACGGTGCAACAGCGGGCCGATCAATTCGCCTGACCGCTCCAGCAAGCCCGGCCCGATATTTATGTCATAGGCCCGATCACCCAGTGGCACATGCACGGTTTCGATCATGGTTTTGCCTCCAGAACATCAGGCCGCTGCGCCAAGGCATCGCGCACTTTGCTGGCCATTGTCTCGATTGAATAGTCAGACCGCGCCTCGACACTCAGATCCGCCATGCTATAAATCGGCACACGCGCCTCATACAGCGCGCGCAGCGTTTCGTATGGGTCAGATGTGTGCAGTAAGGGTCTGGTATTCTTGTGTTTTACGCGATTCCACAAAAGCGAGAGATCAGCCTTTAACCACACCGATACGCCCTTGTCAGAGATCAGGTTTCGGTTTTTCTCGGACAAAAACGCACCGCCGCCTGTCGATAGGATGCCGCTTTGACCATCCAACAACCGGTCAATCACCTGCGTTTCACGGGCGCGAAAGAATGCCTCGCCATCACGGGCGAAAATTTCGGCAATGCTCATCGCCGCCGCTTGTTCGATCTCGGCATCCGAATCCAGAAACGGCACTCCAAGGCGGGCGGCCAAAGCCTTGCCCACAGCGGTTTTTCCCGCTCCCATCATACCCACCAGAACGACAGTTTTTTTCAATGTCCACTGCTCTGTCGCGGTCACTTTCGGCGCTCCCCTGCCAAAACACGGCATTTTGACACTGAATGACGTGATATTGTTCAAAAGGCCAGTTATAAAGTTGTAAAAAACCAGACTGATACAGGCAGGCCCGATATGTTGAGACTCATCAAATGGCTGTTTTACCTTGCCTTTCTAGCGCTCATAGCGCTGATGGGCTATGCGTATGTTGGGCCATTTTTCGGTGCGGATTTCACCCCGCCCATAAATGAAATTCGGCAGGACATTCTTCTTGAGACAGACTAAGGCGCTCACGCTGATATTTTTGATCGCGCCGCTCGGCACGGCCGCGCAAGAGCCTTTGTCGGCGATTGACTGGCTTGATGCGCCAGTGTCTGTCAGCGTTGCGGCCCCACGCAGTGTGTCTCCGAATGAAGCCCCGATTTCACAAGGCGTGACCACACCGGACGTGGCGGTGATGCCGTTGGGCGCACAGCGCAGCGATTCGGTTGGGTTGCTGCCATCGGCCACCACAGGGCTGCCCCCGGATCTTTGGCTGGCCAGCACCACGGCCACGCTCAAGGCGCAGCTGTCTGCCATGCCCGATCATGCCCTGCCCGCAAGCCAAGCCTTGTATTACACACTGCTTTTGGCCGAGGCCGAGCCCCCCGCAGATGCCGGGGCCGATACGGCGTTTCTGATCGCCCGGTTGAACGCCTTGCGCAGCTATGGCGCGATCGATCCGGCGCTGGCGCTTTTGGATCGGGCCGGGCCTGCGACACCGACTTTGTTCGATGATTGGCTGGATCTGGCGCTTCTGGCCGGGGTTGAGGACGCCCCTTGCGCGGCCTTGGCCAAGCGCCCTGCGCTGACAGACCGCTACAGCGCACGCATTTACTGCACGGCCCGCGCGGGCGATTGGCAAACAGCGGCGCTGACCTTTGAAACGGCGCAAGGTTTGGGATTGCTGAGCGCACTGGAAGCCGACCTGCTGGCGCAATTTCTGGACCCTGAAATCATCGACACCGGGCCGGACCTAGCCCCGACTGCGCGCATGACGCCGCTAATCTTTCGCCTTTACGAGGCTATGGGCCGACCGATGCCCACGGGCAGCCTGCCACGCGCCTATGGCATGGCCGATCTGCGCCCCACAGCAGGCTGGAAGGCCCGCATCGAGGCCGCTGAGCGTCTGGCCCAAACCGGCGCATTGCCGCCCAACCGCTTGCTTGGCCTTTACACCGAGCGCACGCCCGCCGCCTCGGGAGGTGTCTGGGACAGGGCCAAGGCAATTCAGCGCTTTGACACTGCCCTCAGCAGCGCCCGCGCCGAACGAATCGCCGCCACCCTGCCCGAAGCGTGGCGGGCCATGCGCGCCCAAGGGCTGCAAATCGTTTTCGCCGAGCTGTTCGGCAGACAGGTGCTGGATCATACGCTGCCCGATGGCCCCGCTGCCGATCTGGCGTTGCGGATCGCGCTGCTGTCGCCCGATTATGAGCGTGCCGCGCCAAAAGCCGCCGCGACACAGCCATTTCTGGCCGGACTGGCGCAGGGTAACCCCGAAGCCAAGCTGGCCCGCACCGACATGCAACAGGCCATCGCCAATGCCTTTACGGCCAGCGGCCCAAGCGCGGATCATGCAGGGCTTTTGAACACCGGAAAACTGGGGCAGGCTATTCTCAGCGCGGCCTTGCAGCTCGATACCGCGGGCCCGCGCGGATATGCCGAAATCACCTCGGCCCTGTCCACGCTCCGCGCCGTGGGGCTTGAGGATACCGCCCGCCGCGCGGCATTGCAGCTTTTGCTGCTTGACGCGCGGGGCTAGGCCATGGCCAACACCGGACGCCATTGGATTTCCGCCTTTCTTGAAGCCCAAGCCGCCGAACTTGGTGCCGCGCAAAACACCCTTCAGGCCTATGCACGCGATCTGACCCATTTTGACGACTGGCTGGCCAGTCAGGGGCGCGAAACCCCAAACGCCACGCAACACGATATCGAGGCTTATTTGATCCATTGCGATGCCCAAGGGCTGGCCCGCGCCACCCGCGCGCGCCGCCTGTCGGCGATCAAGCAGCTTTACAGATTCGCCTTTGATGATCGGCTGCGCGGCGACAATCCGGCCCTCCGTATCAAGGGGCCGGGACGCGACCAGAAACTGCCCAAAACCCTGACCGAGGCCGAGGTTGACCAGCTGCTGCAAGCCGCGTGTACGCAGGGCCGCTCAGCCGCAGACCGCGCGCGCAACACCTGCCTGATGGAGCTGTTATACGCCACTGGGATGCGAGTTAGCGAACTGGTGGCGCTGCCCGTATCGGCGGCGCGCGGCGATCCGCAAATGCTGTTGATCAAGGGCAAGGGCGGCAAGGAACGCATGGTCCCTCTGTCGCCCGACGCGCGCGACAGGCTGGCCGAGTGGCTGGTGCTGCGCGATGCGGCCCAAGACGCCGCCCGCGCCAAGGGGCGCGCCGCGTCGGCGTTTCTGTTTCCGTCGTCGGGCAAGGCGGGTCATCTGACCCGGCACAGGTTCTACATGCTGATCAAGGAACTGGCGGTTGCCGCGGGCGTCTCACCCGCCAAGGTGACGCCGCACACCCTGCGCCATGCCTTTGCCACCCATCTTTTGGCCAATGGCGCCGATCTGCGCGCCATCCAGACCCTTTTGGGCCATGCCGACGTGGCCACCACCGAAATCTACACTCATGTTCTGGAAGAGCGCCTGCGCGATCTGGTGCAGCAGCATCACCCGCTGGCCGTGACGGCCCGGCGCAATTCGGGCGGCAGCACGTCTTCTGACGGCCAATAACCCGAAGATAGCGCGCTGTCATAGCCTTGGGTCAGCCCGGCGGCGCGCATGGCCTGTTGTGCGGCGGCGTGATCATAGCTTAGCGGCAAGATCTGAACCTCCGGCCCCTGCATTGCCGCAAACCGGGTTTGCGCCCCGCCATCATTGGGCGGCATACCGATCACGCCGGCATTGATCCACAAGGTGGCGTCAATCTGGCGGGTAAAGGCAAGCCCGCAATGCCCGGAAATCACGCGGTCCACCGGGCCGCACGCCGCCTCGATCGCGGCAAGCTCTTGGCGGAACACATCGTCGGGATCGGTGGGCCAGACAAACCGCGCCACATCGGTCGCGCCGCCATGGATTACCGCACAGCGCAGCCCATGATGTTGAAACACCACGATATCTGGCAAACCGGCCATCCAGTCGCGGACATCCCGATCTAGGGCCGCATCCGCATGCCCATACCAGCCCGCCGACAGCCGGTCACAGGTGCTACCGGGGGCAAAGCCGCACCCACAATCGCCCGCGTCTGTGGCCAGTTGCTGTTCGCAATTTCCGGCCACCACCACAGCCCCCGATGCGCGCAGCGCCGCGACGGTCGGCGCCGGATCGGCGCAATAGGCCACCACATCCCCGGTGCAGATCATGTGATCGGCCGGGATGCCTCGGCGCTTAGCTTCCTCCAGCAGCGCCAAAGTGGCCTGCACATTCGAATATGGCCCGCCAAATAACAGCATCGCACCATCGCGGACGCCCAGATCAAGCAGTTTCATCGGCTTTCCTCCTTGAATGCGGCCCGTCGCGTGCCCATAACCCTTACTTGATAAAGGGACAGACAGCTTCATGGAACCATCCTCAGTAACACTTGATGCCGCGTTTTGGCTTACCTCGGCTGCAATTCTGACATTGCTTGTGCTGTCTGGCATGTTTTCGGGCAGTGAAACCGCGCTGACCGCCGCGTCACGCGGCAAATTGCGCGCCCGGGCCGACAAGGGCGACAGCGGCGCGCAACACGCGCTGGACATCACCGAGGATAACGAGCGTCTGATCGGCTCGGTCCTTTTGGGCAACAACCTTGTGAATATCCTTGCCACCTCGCTGGCCACAGCGATGTTCACCCGCCTGTTCGGCGAATCCGGGGTGGCGCTGGCCACGCTGGTGATGACACTTCTGGTCCTGATTTTCGCCGAGGTGCTGCCGAAAACCTACGCCATAACCAATGCCGAGGCCGCGGCCTCGCATGCGGCGCCGGTGATCCGCGTGATCGTGCGCGTGTTTTCGCCCGTGGTCAGCGCGGTCCGCCTGTTGGTGCGCGGTGTTTTGCGCGTCTTTGGCGTAAAAACAGATCCCGACAGCCATATCCTTGCCGTGCGCGAGGAAATCGCGGGGGCGCTCTATCTGGGTCATTCCGAAGGCGTGGTTGAAAAAGAAGACCGCGACCGCATTCTGGGCGCGCTGGATCTGGGCGAACGCGCGGTTGAGGAAATCATGCTTCACCGCAGCCAGATCGAGATGATCAACGCCGAAGATGAACCCCGCGCGATCCTTGATCAATGCCTGCATTCCAGTCACACCCGCCTGCCCGTTTATCGCGACGATCCTGACAATATCATCGGTATCGTCCACGCCAAGGATCTGCTGCGTGCCATGCACAAACTGGTGATGGGCGGTGATCAGGTCAGCGCCGACGCGTTGGATGCGTTCGATATCTGCGACGTGGCGATGAAACCCTATTTCGTGCCCGAAACCACCACGCTGGACGACCAGATGCGCCAATTCCTGCGGATGCGCAGCCATTTCGCGCTGGTGGTCGATGAATACGGCACCTTGCAAGGGTTGATCACGCTTGAGGATATTCTGGAGGAGATCGTTGGCGAGATCACGGATGAATTCGATCCTGACGCCGATCACCCGATCCGGCGCAGCGACGACAATCAGTTCCTTGTCGACGGGGCCATGACCATCCGCGACCTGAACCGCGCCACAGACTGGACCCTGCCCGACGACGCGGCGAACACCATAGCCGGGCTTGTCATCCACGAGGCGCAGATGATCCCCGAGATCAATCAGGTGTTCAGTTTCCATGGCTTTCACTTTGAAGTCGCCGAAAAATCCGACAACCGGATTACCAAGCTGAAAATCCGCAAGCTTTAGGGCCAAACAGTAATCTACAGGGCCGGAAACTTTAAAGTTTCCGATCCGATTTCTTTTCAAGAAATCGGCCCACTGCGCCCGCACAATCCTGTCGCGGGCGCAGTGGTATTACAGTGCCGTCCTGTTCCCGGTCAGTTGCGCAGCCTTTCGCCCTTGGGGTCAAATGGCGGCTCGTGCAAAATGCGCGCGCGGTGCGGGCGGCCAAGGATCATCACCTCCACCACATCGCCCGGCGCAGTGGTGCCATGTTTGACATAGCCAAGCGCAAGGCTTTGCCCGACGCTGTAGCCATAAGCCCCCGAGGTCACGCGCCCCACCGGCACGCCGTCCTTGGCGATAGGCTCGCCGCCGGTGGCATCGGCATTCGAGGCGGTCACATCCTCCTCGTCCACCGCGACCAGAACCAGATCTTCGCGCGGCGGCTGCTTCAGCGCCTGTTGCAACGCGCCCTTGTGCAAAAACGCCTTGTCCATCTTGCACAGCGCGGCCAGCCCCACCTCATGCGGGAAATATTCGGGGCTGTATTCTCGGCTCCACGATCCATAGCCCTTTTCCACCCGCATCGACATCAACGCCCGCGCACCCACCGGGCCTGCGCCCACAGTCTGCCCAGCCTCAAGCAATGCCTGATACAGGGCGGCTTGATCTTCGGTGGCGCAATGCAGCTCCCACCCCAGATCGCCGGTAAAACTGACGCGCAGCGCAAGGCAATCGACCCCGGCCACCGTGATACGCTGCGACCGCATGAACGGGAAATCCTCGGTCGCCAGCGACGCATCTGTCAGCCCTTGCAGCATCTCGCGCGATTTTGGCCCGGCCACGTTAAAGCCGCACATTGCCTCGGTCATGCTGTCAAATGTCGTGCCCTCGGGTAAGGGCACCATATCGAAAAACCGTTTGTGATAGCGTTCGGCCATCCCCGATGAGACGATCCAAAACTCATCCTCGGCCACCCGCGTCACCGTGGCATCGCCCGCGATCCCCCCGCGCACCGAAATCAGCGGCGTCAAGCACGACCGCCCCACGCTTTTGGGCATGGTATTGGCAAAAACGGCGTTCAGCCAATCCTCGGCCCCCGGCCCCTTGCAGCGGTATTTGGCAAAGTTCGAGATGTCGATGACGCCTGCCCGTTCACGCAGCATCCGGCATTCGGCCCCCACCGGCCCCCACCAGTTTTGCCGGGTAAAGCCGTTTGTGTCCTGTGTGCCCGGCGTGTCGGCAAACCACTGCGGATGTTCCCAGCCATAGTTCAGGCCAAAGACAGCCCCCATCTGTTTTTGCATCTCGTACACCGGCCGCGTGCGCAGCGGGCGGCCCGCCGCGCGTTCCTCGTTCGGGTAGTGGATGGCAAACCGATGGGCATAGACATCCTCGACCTTGGCCTTGACGAAATCGCGGTCATTGGCCCATTCGCCAAACCGCGCCATATCCCACGCGAACATGTCGTATTGCATCTCGCCCGTGGTGATCCACTGCGCCACCATCAGGCCCATACCCGCCGACTGGCTGAAACCGGGGATGATGCCGCCACACATGAAATAGCCCTTCTTTTCGGGCACCGGACCAAGGATCACATTACTGTCCGGGCTCCAGATCATCGGGCCGTTGATCACCCGCTTGATCCCGGCCTCGGCGGCCACGGGCACCCGATCCATCGCGCGCATCACGTTGTCCATGATGCGTTCCAGATCGTCGGGAAACAGGTCATGCGCGAAATCCAGCGGCGTGCCCTCCTCGGCCCAAAAGCGCATGTCACGCTCATACGCGCCGATCAAAAGGCCCTTGCCCTCTTGGCGCAGATAATATTCCCCGTCGCGGTCGGCGACCGAGGGCAACCGCCGATCCATCCCGGCAATTTCAGCAATGGTTTCGGTCACGAAATACTGATGCTCGGTGGGTTGCAACGGCACGTCGACACCGGCCAGCCGCGCCACTTCGCGCCCCCATAGCCCGCCGGCGTTGATCACCCACGGCGTGCGGATCTGGCCTTTGGGGGTCTCAACGATCCATGTGCCATCAGGCTGCTGCACCGTGGCCGTCACGGGGGTAAAGCGGTGGATA
>DATFJQ010000007.1:0-3395 GCA_035269125.1 Roseovarius sp. | reverse complement strand
CTCTATGGCTCGGGTGATGAGGAAATCCCGTTTCGCTATGATGAAGGCGGGCGCGTGTATAATGTGACGCGCAGCTTTGAGGGGGTGATCCCCAACATGGAGCGGCGCTATCGTGAAACAGACAGCAACTGGATTCGCGAGGAGTTTGAGCGGTATCAGAACAACCGTTCATGCGGCACCTGTGGTGGCTATCGCCTGCGCGAAGAGGCGTTGGCGGTGCGCATCGACGGGCGGCATATTGGCCAAGTGGTGCAGATGTCGATCCGCGAGGCCTATGAGTGGTGCGCGGGCGTGCCCGAGGCGCTGACCAAGCAAAAGAACGAGATCGCGCGCGCTATCCTGAAAGAAATCCGCGAGCGGTTGGGCTTTTTGAACAATGTCGGGCTGGAATACCTGACGCTTAGCCGCAATGCCGGAACGCTATCCGGCGGCGAAAGTCAGCGGATCCGGCTGGCCAGCCAGATCGGCAGCGGCTTGACCGGGGTTTTGTATGTGCTGGACGAACCCAGCATCGGGCTACATCAGCGCGACAATGACCGGTTGCTGACCACGCTGCAAAACCTGCGGGATCAGGGTAATACGGTGATTGTGGTCGAGCATGACGAAGAGGCGATCCGCACAGCCGATTATGTGTATGACATCGGCCCCGGAGCGGGGGTGCATGGCGGGCAAGTGGTCAGCCACGGCACGCCCGAGCAGATCACAGCCGATCCGGCCTCGATCACGGGGCAGTATCTGTCGGGCGCGCGCGAGATCGCCATCCCGTCCAAACGGCGCAAGGGCAATGGCAAAGCGGTCAGCGTGGTCAAGGCCACCGGAAACAACCTGAAAAACGTGACGGCCAAGTTCCCCTTGGGCAAGTTTGTCTGTGTCACCGGCGTGTCGGGCGGCGGCAAATCCACGTTGACCATTGAAACCTTGTTCAAGACCGCCAGCATGCGGCTGAACGGGGCCCGCCAGACGCCTGCGCCCTGCGAGACGATCAAAGGGTTGGAGCATCTGGACAAGGTGATCGACATCGATCAGCGGCCCATCGGGCGCACGCCACGATCAAACCCGGCGACCTATACCGGGGCGTTTACGCCCATTCGTGATTGGTTCGCCGGCTTGCCCGAAGCCAAGGCGCGCGGCTATAAACCGGGGCGGTTTTCCTTCAACGTCAAGGGCGGGCGCTGCGAGGCGTGTCAGGGCGACGGCGTCATCAAGATCGAGATGCACTTCTTGCCCGATGTTTATGTGACTTGCGAAACCTGTAACGGCGCGCGGTATAATCGCGAAACTTTGGACATCCAGTGGAAAGGCAAAAGCATTGCCGATGTGCTGGATATGACCGTCGAGGACGCGCAAGAGTTCTTCAAGGCGGTGCCCAGCATCCGCGACAAGATGGATGCCTTGGCGCGGGTTGGTCTGGGCTATATCAAGGTGGGCCAACAGGCGACAACGTTGTCAGGCGGCGAGGCGCAGCGCGTCAAGCTGTCGAAAGAACTGGCCAAGCGGTCCACCGGGCGGACGCTATATATTCTGGACGAGCCGACGACAGGCCTGCATTTTGAGGACGTCAAGAAACTGCTGGAAGTGCTGCACGAACTGGTTGAGGCCGGAAATACCGTTGTGGTGATCGAGCATAATCTGGACGTGGTCAAAACCGCCGATCACATCATCGACATCGGCCCCGAAGGCGGTGATGGCGGCGGCGAGATCGTGGCCGAGGGCACACCTGAAAAGGTGGCCGAGGTCGAGCGGAGCCATACAGGGCGCTACCTGAAAGACATGCTGTCGGCTCGCAAGTTGGCTGCGGAATAGAGGGCCTCTGCCCAAGGGGCGAAAATGAAAAGGCCACCCCGTGGGGTGGCCTTTTGTGGTTTGGTGCTCAGGATTTCTTGCAGGTGTTGATCCCAAGCAGGGCATACGGTGGGCATGAGCCCATGGCGGCGGTGGCCAAAAGGACGCCCCCAATGATCCCTGCAACCCAAGCCCATGTGCCCGCCAAAGACGTAAAGGCGAGGATAAGCAGCACGATGCCGACAATCGCACGGATCGTGCGGTCAGCCGTTCCCATATTCTTTGCAAACATACGGTTTCTCCTAAAAAGGTTTATCTAACGCGCATGTTAACGATAAATAGGGATTCGGGAATATGATGCAGATCAATCTCGTGTGCGTTTTTCGAACCGGGGCAGCATGGCGCTAAAATCGCGGCCCTTGCCGTCTTCGTCTTCGACGAATTGCGCATAAAGCTTCATCGCCGCTTCGCCCATGGGGGTGTCGGCATCGGCTGATTGCGCGGCTTCTTGGGCAAGGCGCAGATCCTTGAGCATCAAGTCGGCTGCGAAGCCGGGCTGATACCCATTATCGGCAGGGCTGGTTGGCCCGACACCGGGGGCCGGGCAATAGGTGTTCATCGACCATGATTGCCCCGAGGAGGTGCTGACCACATCAAACATCGCCTGCCGGTCAAGGCCCAGCTTGTCCGCTAGGGCAAACGCCTCGCAGGTGACGATCATGGTGGCGCCAAGGATCATGTTGTTGCAAATCTTTGCCCCTTGGCCATTGCCGGACGGGCCGCAGTGAACAGCCTTTTGCCCCATGATATCAAAGAGGTCTCGGGCGGTGTTAAAGCCCGCCTCGTCGCCGCCGACCATAAAGGTCAGCGTGCCGTTCTGCGCGCCGCCAACGCCACCAGATACCGGCGCATCCAAAGCCGAAAGGCCTGCGGCCTGCGCCTGTTCGGCCACCGCGCGGGCGCTGTCCACATCCACGGTCGAGCAATCCAGAAGAACGGCGCCCTTGTCCATCACCGCGATCACCTGATCGGCGACACTGCGCAGGATCTGGCCGTTGGGTAGCATGGTGATCACCACCGCGGCACCTTGTGCGGCCTCCTCGGCGGTGTTGGCGGGGGTGACGCCCTCAATCGTGACGCCGGCGGCATCAAAGCCTGTCACGTCATGCCCGGCCTTGGCCAGATTGGCGGCCATCGGCCCACCCATGTTGCCCAATCCGATAAATCCGATTTTCATGGCTTATCCTTCCTTGTCGAATGTCAGTGCGTCGGTGCCAAGCGGCTCCAGCATTTGGTGGGCCGCGCTGTCGGGCAGGGCGGTCAGGCTATGCTGCCATTTGGGCTGACGATCCTTGTCGATGATCTGCGCGCGGATACCTTCAAGGAAATCCCCCTGGCCCATCGCCCGATGTGTGAAGCGGTATTCAAGGTCCAACGCTTGACGGATATCGGCGGCAGAGGCGCGCAGGCGGTGGATCATTTCAACGGCGCAAGCCATGGACAGCGGCGCGTTGCGGCTGATCGCCTTGAGTTCGTTTGCCGCAAATTCGCCCGCGTCGGCCTCAAGTGCCGTCACGATGTCCGGCAGGGCATTGCCGCTGAACAGGGCGTCA
>DATFJQ010000006.1:0-24096 GCA_035269125.1 Roseovarius sp. | reverse complement strand
GATCGGCGATATGCATCGAGCCGCCCTTGCCCCGGCAATACCCCTCTTCCTTGCCCAAAAGCTCGCAGAACATTTCCTTGAACTCGGCCCCCTTGGCCACGCAATGGCCGTGGCCCCGGTGGGTCGAGGTGATCTTGTCATCGGTGGTCAGCGCCTCGCAGATGCCGACGGCCACGGCTTCTTCGCCGGAATACATATGCGTCAGCCCCGGCATTTTGGCGGAAAGATAAAGCTGGTTCGCATTGTCCTCAAACGTACGAATGCGCACCATCTGGCGGTACATCCGCAAATAATCTTCGGTGTTGGTTTTTGTGTTGGATGGCATATCTGAGGTCCAATCCTGTTCGATTAACGGTAAAGAAGGTTCGGCAGCCACATCGACAGGGCCGGAACGTAGGTGATGAGCAGCAGCACCGTTCCCAACGGGATCAGGAACGGCATCGTGGCCCGCACGGCGCTTTCAAACTTGATGTCCGCCACCCGCGCCAGAACATAAAGCACCATCCCCACAGGGGGCGTCAGCAACCCCAGCATCAGGTTGAGAACCATCATGATGCCAAAGTGGACGGGGTCGACGCCCAGTTCCACGACCAGCGGCAAAAGCACCGGCGTTAGGATGGTGATGGCCGCGACCGGCTCCATGAAGAAGCCGACAACAAGCAAAACGACGTTGATCAACAAAAGGACCAAAAACACATTCTGCGTATGCCCCAAGATCATCTCGGCGACCATTTCGGTCACCCGGTTCGAAGTCAGGATCCAGGAAAAGATCGACGCTGCCGCCACGATCAGCAAAACGATCGCCGTGGTTTCAATGGTGTCCAACGAAATCGCCTTGATCTTGCGAAAGCTCAGGGTGCGATAGACCACCCCACCCAGAACCAGCGCATAGGCACAGGCCGCAATCGCGGCTTCGGTCGGGGTGAAAAGTCCTGCAAGGATACCTCCGACGATGATGATCGGCGTCAGAAGCGACAGGAAAGCGCGCTTGAAGGTCAGCGCAAGGACATGCCAGGCAAAACCGCTGTCTCGTCCATAGCCACGCACATGGGCATACCACCCGACCATCACCATCAGTGCCACGGCCATAAGCAAGCCCGGCACAAGCCCCGCCGCGAAAAGCTGACCAATCGAGGTGGAGGAGACCACCCCGTACACGACCAGCGGCAGTGACGGCGGAATAAGCGGGCCAATCGTTGAGGAGGCCGCGGTGACCCCAACGGCGAAATCGCCATCGTAGCCGCCTTCTTTCATCGCCTTGATCTCGATGGTGCCAAGCCCCCCGGCATCGGCCACCGCCGCCCCGGACATGCCGGCAAACAGCACCGAAGCGCCGATATTGACATGGCCCAAACCACCGCGCATCCAGCCCACAAGCGCCTTGGCGAAATCGAAAATGCGGTCGGTGATGCCGGCGTGGTTCATCAGGCTTCCCGCTAGGATAAAGAACGGCACCGCAAGCAAGGGGAAGCTATCAACCCCGTTTATCATCCGGTGCAAGACAACCACGGGCGGGATCGGGCTTTCGATTAGCAGAAAGGCCAGCGACGCCCCCGCCAAAGACAAAGCCACCGGCAGGCCAATCACCAACAGTAGGGCCAGAGTTCCGAAAAGGATCAGCATGATTGTTTCCTCACTCTTCCAGCCCGGCGGGGACATCGGGTGCGACATCGGCCTTGCCGGTTTTGTGGTGGCGCCATGCCACGATCACGGAATAAAGCGTCATCAACCCAAAGCAGGCCGCGATGAACCCATAGAGCCACGCCTTGGGCACATCGATCGACGTCATCAATTGGCGTGTGTTGCCTGCAAGCTGGATGCACAGGCCGGTCATCACAGCCAACAAACCGATGCGCAGAAGATCAACGAAACCCGACAGCCCCCGCGCCCCCGCTGGTGGCAGATAGCGATAGAAAAACTCGACCGAGATGTGCGTATTCCGGCGCACTGCCACCGCCGATCCGGCAAAGGTTACCGCCACAAGCAGATAGCGGGCGATTTCCTCGGTCCAGCCAATCGAGTCATTCAAAACATAGCGCGTGAAGAACTGGACAAAGACAACAAGGGCCAGCAGCCAGAACAAAACAATGACCACGGCGACGTCAAAAGTCGGAAAGCCTTTTCGTGGTTGGTGCCGCTCAGAGTTTGGACCAGTCTCAGACATGAAGGGATCCTTCGGCCACAAGGGCCGTCTAAGTTTCAGAAATTGGAAGGGCGGAAGAGGTCGCAGCCTTTCGGCTGCGACCTGCATTCCCGGATCAGTTCAACGCCTGAAGCCGGTCGAATGTTTCACGGTCCCATGTTGCTTCAGGCCCATTCAAGCCTTCGGCAACCGCATCGCGGAAGGGCGCGCGATCTACTTCGTTCACGGTCGTTCCTTGCTCACGGAACCAGTCGACAAGCTCCAACTCCGCCGTCCGAATATCCTCAGAGGCGCCATTGGCTGCCTCTTCGAGAACCTCCATCAAGGTGGCATAGTCTTCGTCAGACATGCTGCCCGACAGCCGCCCTGCGACGATTGTCAAAAGCGCATCCGTGATGTGCCCGGTCAGGGTAATGTAGTCCTGAACTTCGTGGAATTTTTTGAATTGGATGGTTGGCAGGGGGTTTTCCTGTGCATCCACCACACCCTGTTGCAGGGCAAGATAAACTTCGGCAAAGGCCATAGGCGTGGCGTTCGCGTCGACGGCTTCGGGGAACATCTTGTAAAGCGATGCATTCGGCACGCGGATCTTCATGCCTTCCATATCCGAAGGTGTCTGGATCTCAGAGTTCGAGGTTACATGCCGCTGGCCATAGTAAACCAGCCCGGCAACATCATCACCGGTTGCATTAGTGTAACCCGACGACAAATCCTGGAACAATTCGGAGTCGCGATATGCCTCCCAATGGGCAAAATCGCGGAACATGAACGGCGCACTGCCAATGGCCATCGGACCATAGCGGCGTCCGGCAAAGAACTGCCCGTCATAAATGATATCGACGGTCCCAAGGCCCAAACCTTCGGCAAGGTCGACCTGTTTGCCCAAGGATGATGCCGGGAATACCTCAATGGAATACCGCCCGTCGGTGCGCTCTTCAAAGGTATCAGCCGCCTTTTCGGCCCATTCATGGTAGGGCGATTGCGCCTCGTATACATGGCCCCACTTAAGCTCGGTTTGCGCATGGGCCGTGCCAACAGTTGCAACTGTCAACACACCAGCAGCCAAGGCTGCGTGAAATTTGAAGCTTAGATTCATAACGTCCTCCCTTTGAATCCGATACGCCCGAAAATGTCAGCGACCCCTCCCGAGCATCTACGGCTGCATACTGGGTGCGGAATGCACCCGGTGTCAATGACATTTTCAATCGATTAAATAGGAGTTTTAACGATTGAAATTTGAATGTGGTCAGATGCGCCATTTTGTGCGACCCTCACGGGCGTTCAGACGAATTAGGCATGGTAAACCGACATCAGCATGACAAGAAAAAACAAAGCCCTGACACAAAAATCCATCGCCGAGGCGCTTGGTGTTTCCGTTGCCACAGTGTCGCTCGCCTTGCGCAACAGCCCGCTCATTCAAGCCAGCACAAAACAACGCGTTCGCGACTACGTGGCCGAGGTTGGATATATCCAAAACCGGGCTGCGACGGCGCTACGCACCGGCAGAACCCGAATCATCGGCGTCGGTTTCCATGATATCGTGCATCCATTTTTTGCAGAAATGCTGACCGCGACCGAGGCAAGGTTGTCGGATGACGGCGAGGCTATATTCGTAAACAGTCATGATGACGATCTGGGAAAACAGGCTCGGTTCGTGGCTTCACTTATCGAACACGGCGCGGACGGGCTTATTCTTTCTCCGGCGCTTGGTTCCGAAGAAAGAGACCTTCAGGCGTTTCAACAGGCTGGTGGGGCGATCGTTCTGATCGTGCGCTCAATTCCTGAAACATCCTTGGATTTCGTCATTAACGACGATCCAGAATGCATGCGCCTGGCAACCAGTCACTTGATTGACCTTGGTCATAAGCGCATCGTCATGCTGGGAGGAAAGCCGGGCACAACGACAGCCGACGGACGCTATGACGGGTTTCTGGCCGCGATGAGCGCCGGGGGGCTTCATGCTGATCGCGAGAGTTGGATCGACGGGCCGTCAAAAAGACTTGATTCACATACTGCCATCAAGCACCTTTGGACCTCGCCCAGCCCCAAGCCAACGGCCATCGCCTGTTTCAACGATCTGGTGGCCTTCGGCGCCATGAGCGCCCTCGCGGATCTCGGACTTGAGGTTGGCAAAGACGTCGCAGTTGTAGGAATAGATGACACTGATGAGGCACAGGTGTCCTTTCCACCGCTCACGACAGTCACAAATAATGCTAACGTTATTGGGCAGACAGCTGTCGAAATCCTCCGCCGCCGCTTGGCAGAGCCCGAACACTCCCCCATGCAAGAACGACTAAAGCCATATATCTCCGTCAGACAAAGCTGTGGCGCCGAGAGAGCGGTTAGTCTGCACCTTGAAGTGTGAATTTGGAGCGGTAATTTCCCCTAAAATTAGTGGTGTTCAAAAGTAGAATTTTCTCGGCAATATATCCGAGGTGAACCGCCCCGGTTTCTCCGGAGGCTGATTACTCCGATTCACGCGACTTTATCGAACTCGTTTTGCCGTTCATAGAACTTCTGCTCGGCCTCTGGGCCTGTCACGTTTTTGTGCCGTCCCAAGCGCAATGGAATCAATGGAAAATGGAGACCCTCGAACGGGGGAACTCGCATTCATTGCTCACCTTGTTGTCGCGCAACATCTCTTCCGCGCTTTTCTCGGGCCAATCGAAATGCGTGGCGGCCAACCCTATAAAAGCCTCCAAAACTCCCGCGCCGTTTGATCAAAGTTCGCCGGGTTGGAAAAGGCCGAAATCGTCATCGGCGCGACCCAGGACTCACCGCCGATCTGTATCACCTCCCCCGCGGCCAGTTCCGCGGCAATGGCGGTTTCCGGCATCCATGCAAATCCCGCCCCAGCCAATAGGCGACGCTTGATCGCTTCTACCAAAGCATCGACATAGATCGTTTCCACGGGAAGCGTCTTGCCGTCCACCGTATCGTCGACGACCATACCCAGAAACGTCGACCTTTCATATGCCAGGTAAGGAATGGGCGCACCCTTGGGAGTATCCAGCGACCATCCGAAATCATGCGCGGCAGCGGTCGCGGCAACTGGCAACATCCGGTCCAAGGTCAGGTCTTTGCGTTCGAATGCGGTTTCGTCGATCATAGGGGCGACGCTGCGGTGGGCATAGCACAGCAGGATATCGACCGCGCCTTCGACCAGAAGATCGCAACAGGTGCTGAGCGAGTCCGAGATCACCCTTGTGCGCAGGTCGGTCAAATTGGCCTGCAAGGCTTCGATCCGCGCCGCAAGGTAGTGCACCGAAATCGTGTGCAGCACGGAAAACCGGACAAAGCGACTGTCGCCACGGTCGGCATCACGCATGGCTTGCCGCGCCTCGGTCAGCCCCGAGATCGACGCCGTGGCGATGGGCAGGAAATCTTCCCCCGCCTCGGTCAATTGCACCGGGTAGGTCGCGCGATTGATAAGGGGCAGTCCCACCCAGCTTTCAAGCGCCTTGATCCGGCGGGAAAAGGCGGATTGGGTAATGTTCCGTTCATCCGCCGCGCGGGTGAAGTTTCGCGTGCGGGCCAGACATTCAAAATCGCGTAACCAGTTAAGATCCAATTCAGCACCCTGATCAAATGGAATTCTGGGCAGCTTAACCAAAACTATGCAAAATTCGAATAGTTTGATGAAATGTTTGAATTGGCGGTTTTTCAAAGACTCGCTCTAGACTTTTTATATGGATGAAAGACGCCACCGGGTCTGGGCCGATGCAATGGGGGCCAAGACCCGCAAGACCCAAACAACAAAAACACAAGCCATTGAAAAAACGTCAAAAACGCCACCAAGGCGCAGACCAACAGAGGAGTTTAAAATGAAAACCAAACTAAAATCACTGGCCTTGGCCGCCGCGATGGGTAGCCTCGCCCTACCCGTGGCCGCCGCCGAAGAGGTCAAGATCGGTGTCCCGTCATGGACTGGCGCACAGGGAATTGCCCATCTTTTAGGCGCTGTCGTGGAAATGCGCATTGGCGGTCAGGTGGAATATGTCCCCGGAAACAACGCCACGATCTTCCAAGCAATGCATCAGGGCGAAGGCGCGATTGACGTGCATCCTGATGTCTGGCTGCCCAACCAAGAAAGCTTTACCAACAAGTATGTGAAGGAAGAAGGCACCGTTACCCTCTCATCGAACCCCTATAAGGGCGATCAGGGATACTGTGTGTCGCAACAGTTCGGCAAGGCTAACAAAATCACTGATATCGCCGATCTGGGCCGCCCGGATGTGGCCATCAAGATGGACAGCGATGGCGACGGCCTTGGTGAGATGTGGATCGGCGCGCCCGGCTGGGCCTCGGCCAATGTGAACGAGGTCAAGGTGCGGGATTATGGGTTGATGGACTTTATCGAACCTGTCCGCACCGAGGAAAGTGTGAAAACCGCGCGGGTGAAAGACAGTATCGCCAAGCAAGAGGGATACGCCTTCTATTGCTACAAACCGCATGCGATTTGGTACATGTTCGACGTGATAATGCTAACCGAGCCAACGCATGATCCTGAAAAGTACACGATGGTGCAGCCCTCGGATGATCCGGATTGGTTGGAAAAATCCTACGTTGCCTCGAAAGACGCCCTGAAAGATGTGCAAATCGCATGGTCCAGTTCGCTGCCCGAGAGGTCGCCTGCGATTGCCGAATTCTTCGATCGCTTCTCGCTGAGCGCCGATGATGTCAGCAGCTTTGCCTACGAGATCAGCGGCAAAGGCCGTGAGCCGTCGGACGTTGCGCGTGAATGGGTTGAAGCCAACCCCGAGCGTGTCGACGCATGGCTTGGCCTGTGATCTGACGTGATCTTGGCGGTGCCGGGCCTCCGGCGCCGCCTGACCTTACATCATGAAACAAGGTGTCGCGCGATGAGCGATGAGATCGTCGTTGAGATTTCGAACGTCTGGAAGATTTTTGGCGCCAAGCCTGAAGTGGCCCTTCAGGCGATCAAGACCGAGGGCCTGACCAAGGCCGAGGTTCTGGCGCAGTATAACGCCGTGGTCGGTGTGGCCGACGTCAGCCTTGAGGTCAAGCGCGGTGAAATCTTCTGCATCATGGGCTTGTCGGGCAGTGGCAAATCCACGCTGGTCAGGCATTTCAACCGCCTGTTAGAGCCAACCGCTGGCAAGATCGAGATCGAAGGCACTGATGTGATGGCCCTTGGCCCACAAGAGTTGCAGGCCTTTCGCAACCGCAAGATCGGCATGGTGTTTCAGAATTTCGCCCTGATGCCGCACCGCTCGGTTCTGGACAATGTGGCGATGCCTTTGGAAATCCGACAGGTCGCCAAGAATGAACGCATGCGGCAGGCAGCGGCGATCTTGGATATCGTGGAACTGGGTGCATGGGGGGCAAAATTTGCCCATGAGCTTTCGGGCGGGATGCAGCAGCGCGTCGGGCTGGCCCGGGCCTTGGCGGCGAACCCAGATGTTTTGCTGATGGACGAGCCGTTTTCGGCGCTTGATCCGCTGATCCGGCGGCAATTGCAGGATGAGTTCATCCGGTTGAGCAAAATTTTGAAGAAAACCACGATCTTCATCACCCATGATCTGGACGAAGCGGTGCGTATCGGTGATCGCATCGCCATCATGCGCGACGGCAAATTGGTACAGGTGGGGACGGCTGAGGATATCGTCATGCACCCCGCCGATGATTATGTGGCCGATTTTGTGGCGGGGATTTCTCGGCTCAAGGTGGTGCATGCCCATGCGGTGATGCAACCCATTGACGATTATGTCGCCGCGCATGGCCCGCTCCCCGATGGCGGCCCGCGAGTGGCCGAGGATGAAACCCTAAGCAATCTGATCACCCGCGCGATTGACGATGACGACGCTATCGTGGTCGAGGCGCAGGGCCGCGACGTGGGTGTCATCACCCGCGCCGATCTGTTGCGCACCGTGATCGAAGGAACGGAAGTATCATGAGCCAGTCTGATGTGAACCCGCTTGAGGATACGACCAGCGAAGCCGCCCTTGCCTACGCCCGCGAGCGGCAGGACAATATCCGCAAATTCGTGCGCACCAACCCCGAGTATTACATCGGGAATTTCGACAAGATCGGGGCCTCGTCGCGGTTTACCGCCACCTTCAACTTCTTTGCCGGGCTATTCGGGCCGGTGTGGTTCGGGGCGCGCGGGCTGTGGTCTTGGGCTCTGCCTTTCCTGATCCTTGAGACATTGGCCTTGGTGCAGATGGCGCGCGGCCTTTTCGGGGATCTCGCCGCCGATGCCCGCGCGCGGATCGAGTCCATCGAAGGCACGCTGGAGCTGCGCCGACAGCAATTGGCGGCGGCCATCGAATCCGGCTCGGACAAGGTGGATGTCTATCAACGCACGGTCGACTCGCTTGAGGCCAATATTGGCGGCATCCGAGCCGAGGCCGAAGCGCTGGCCGCCGAAGGCCCCAGCATCGCGCTGACCGGGCTTGCCATCTTGTTGATCGTCAAGGCCGTGCAAGCGGTGGTCGCCAACTGGGCGCTTGAGGCGCGGTTTTCCGAATGGCTCTCGGATGGTTCCGTTCGGTCGGGCATGCCTGTCACTCATGTTGTTTTCAGCGCGATTTTCATGGTGCTGATCGTTTCGGCGGCGATGCTGCACTACAGCTTCCCGGGCCGGTTTGACCTTCTGTCGAACTTCCCCACTGACCCAGACATTCGCCTGACGGGCATCCAATGGGTCGAAGACCTGATCGCGTGGTTGGTGGTCAACACCGAGCTGTTCTTTGACCTGCTGACAGGCGGCATTCGCGCGCTTCTGGACGCGCTTGAGGTGATCCTCGTGCAAACCCCGTGGATCGTCATTGCCGCGCTGATTGTGCTGCTGACATGGCTCACCGCAGGCATTCGCACAGCGATTTATTCAAGCGCTTTTCTGGCCTACATGGGGCTTTTGGGCTTTTGGGAAGGGGCGATGACCACGCTGGCACTGCTGGGCACGGCGGCGTGCCTGTCGATCGTGATCGGCATCCCGCTGGGCATGTTCGCCGCTCGCCGACCAAGGTTCTATCGCTTCATCCAGCCGATCATGGATTTCATGCAAACCATGCCCGCCTTTGTCTTCATGGTGCCGGTTATCGCTTTTTTCGGCGTCGGCAAACCGGCGGCGGTCATTGTCACCATGATCTTTGGCGGCACGCCGGTTGTGCGCCTGACGGTGCTGGGCCTGCGCGGCGTGCCAGAAAGCGTGCGCGAGGCGGCGATCAGTTTCGGCGCCAACAAGTGGTATCTGCTGACCAAGGTGGACCTGCCACTGGCCAGCCCCTCGATCCGGGCCGGGATCAACCAGACGATCATGCTGTCACTGGCGATGGTCGTTGTCGCCTCACTGATCGGGGCCAAGGGCTTGGGCGAAGATGTGCTGGAAGCGCTGCAATACGCCAATGTGGGCCAAGGTATCCTCGCTGGCTTCTCGATCCTCTTTTGCGCCATGATCCTTGACCGCATCGTGCAGGGCGGACGCAGATGACACCGTTGGTTTTCGTACACGGTTTCATGGGCGGCAGTCGCCAATGGGCGGATCAATGCGCGGCCCTTGGGAAAGACTACGATGTGATCGCGCTGGACCTGCCCGGCTATGGCGAAAACGCGCATTTACAGGCCCACGATAGCATTCAGGGCTTTGCGGCATGGACCTTGGACGATCTGAGCAACCGCGGGATCGAGCAGTTTCACCTTCTGGGCCATTCTATGGGCGGCATGATCGTGCAAGAGATGGTGGCGCAAGCCCCCGAGCGAGTGGATCGCTTGGTGCTTTATGGCACCGGCGCTGCCGGTGTGCTGCCCGGTCGCTTTGAAAGCATCCGCACGTCCAAACAAAGGGCCAGCACCGATGGGCCTCGGGCCACCGCAAGGCGTATTGCGGCGACGTGGTTTTTGAATTGCGAGGCCGCCATGGCCTATGAAGGCTGCGCCGCGATTGCCGAATGCACCAGCCTTCAGGCCATTCTGGCCGGGCTTGATGCGATGCACGGCTGGAGCGGCGTGGATCACCTGGCTGCCATTCGCGCAAAAACGCTGGTCCTTTGGGGCGATCACGATCGCACCTATCCATGGAGCCAGACCAAACAGCTTTGGCAAAGCATCAACGGCGCAAGCCTTGCCGTCCTACCCGATTGCGCCCATGCGGTGCATTTGGAAAAGCCGGGTCTCTTCAATCAAATGCTAGATGAATTCTTGAGAAACTAGGTTAATCCAGAAGAAACCCGAGCGTCTTTTCGGCCCCCATCCCACCAGTGCGTGGCCCGCGCGGTGCAGGTTAGCTGGTTGACAGGGCCAAGCTAGGGACCGTGCCGCAACGCCGCAACTCAATTTCGCGCCCAAATCGATGGAGGCTGCCAGATGCACGAATGGTCCTCAACATAGCAGCTGAAACAATCTTTACTCACGTCTTGGATTGGAAATGGTGGTGTTACCGAGTCAAACAGGACGTTTCTGGAACAACATATAAGACGGCGGCGCGGATTGCAGACTCCTAGTCTGTATGCGCAGATGCCGGTTTTGCTGTCTCGCCGTGTTGGGCGCGATGGTCCGCCGCCCAAGCGTCCAAGGCGTTGGCCCGTGGTTCGACCATGTGGGCCAAGCCGCCACTGAATTCCAGAAACGCCTTAAGGTTTTTGGGGTTCACTCCCAGCAAAACAGGTATGTCGTCAGCAATGCACTGCGCGATCAAGTCGCGAAACCCGCGGCCTTCGGCCTCGTGCTTGCCGAACTTATTGACGATCAAAACATCGGGCCGCTGGATCAAACGACTGGACACTGCGGCCACAGCCTCTTCCAAGGCGGCGGGATCCAACCTGCAACCGCGCGCCTCGGGGCCCAGAGTTTGAGAAATACGAAACACCGGGCCGTCCGGCAGAACTTGCACATCCATGTCGCAGCGCCGCGCATCCGAACAGGCGACATTGGTTTGAACGACACCGGCCAGCCGCACCCCATCATGAGCCAGTCTTGCGGCTAAATCGCAAATCAGCTTGTCGGTCTCTCCGGGGGTCTGTGTCATGACATAGGCAAGCGCCATGGATGTTCCTGTCTTATTGCTTATCCGGATTTAAGCCAGCCGGGCCGGATTGTCACCGGTTCCAGCCCTGTTGGGGCCGACAAATTCGGTTTGCCAGTGTTCTTGCCTTGATTCGGCCCGAAATGCTGCTGCGCAGAGACCCGCCGCAAAAACCGGATCACAAACGGCTCGAAAGATGATTGCGCAAACAGCAGGTGATTTTTGTATGCAAATGCATACCACAGACTCAACAGCACGTTGATATTCCAAGCACAATCCCAAATTTGAAAACTTTTTGACAGTTTCACTGATGAACTTAAAAAAGTTTTTACATTTAATTACATGAAAACAATATAAATTTAAAAGTCTTGTCAAAATTATGTTATTCCCCCTCGACAAGTTGATTTTGCCCGGCCGCGAGGGAGACGCAGCCGCCGCAAATGAAACATCGGAGGGGACTGATGATCAACGCACCGGCAAATTCGGTCGGCAGCGCAGAGGCGCAGCGTCGGCTTGGTAGCTTTATCGCGCGCATGTCGCGTGGTTGGCCGCAGAACGGCCATGTGGGCATCTTGCGCAAGACTCCGAACGACAATCAGACTAAGGGAGTCGCCAATGGACGGAACAACCACATCTAAAACACCCGCAAATCTTGTTCTGCTAGGCCCACCCGGCGCCGGGAAAGGGACACAAGCCCGCAAACTGGAAGACGCGTTTGGCCTTGTTCAATTGTCCACCGGGGATTTGCTGCGCGCGGCTGTTGCCGCTGGCACGGATGCCGGCAAAAAGGCCAAGGCGGTGATGGAGGCGGGCGAGCTTGTCAGCGACGATATCGTGATTGCCATCCTGCGGGATCGACTGGCCGAGCCTGATTGCTCCAATGGCGTGATCCTTGATGGTTTTCCGCGCACCACGGTTCAGGCCGAAGCGCTGGACGGGCTGATGCAGGAGATCGGGCAAACCATCACCGCCGCCATCAGCCTTGATGTCGAGGATGACGCCATGATCGAACGGATTTCGGGGCGTTACACCTGCGCGGGCTGCGGCGAGGGGTATCATGACAGTTTTAAACAACCTGTTGTCGCGGGTGTTTGCGACAATTGCGGCGGCACCGAGATGACCCGTCGAGCCGACGACAACGCCGAAACGGTTGGTCAGCGGCTCAAGGCCTATCACGCGCAAACCGCGCCCCTGATCACCTACTACGACGGCAAAGGCGTGTTGCAGCGCGTGGACGCCATGGGCCAGATCGACGCCATTACCACCAAAATGGAGACGATTGTTCAAAAGACAATCGCCTGAGCAAGAACGGGCGCAGGAGGCATCCCGCGCCCATATTTGAAACCGGAAAAGGAGGACAAGAAATGTCCGAAAATTCATCTGATAACGCATATTGGTCCGCCAACCTGCGCCTGATTTTAGGAAGTCTGATTATCTGGGCGATAGTATCGTTCGGCTTTGGCATTTTGCTGCGCCCGATGCTGTCGGGCATTGCCGTGGGTGGCAGTGATCTGGGCTTTTGGTTCGCGCAGCAAGGGTCGATCCTGGTCTTCTTGGGCCTGATCTTTTTTTACGCGTGGCGCATGAACAAACTCGATGCCGAATTCGGCGTCGGTGAAGAATAAGGAACGCGAAAATGGACCAGTTTGTAGTCAATCTGCTGTTTGTGGGCGCGTCCTTTGCGCTTTACATCGGCATCGCGATTTGGGCCCGTGCGGGCTCGACCTCGGAATTCTACGCCGCCGGGCGTGGCGTTCACCCTGTCACCAACGGCATGGCCACTGCGGCTGACTGGATGTCGGCGGCCTCGTTCATCTCGATGGCGGGTCTGATTGCCTTTACCGGCTATGACAACTCGTCATTCCTGATGGGCTGGACCGGCGGCTATGTGCTGCTGGCGTTGCTGCTTGCGCCTTATCTGCGCAAGTTTGGCAAATACACCGTCTCGGAATTCATCGGCGATCGCTTCTACAGCCCGACCGCGCGCATGGTGGCGGTGATCTGTCTGATCGTGGCCTCGACCACCTACGTGATCGGCCAGATGACCGGCGTCGGCGTGGCCTTTGGCCGCTTCTTGGAAGTCTCCAACACGACGGGTCTGTTGATCGGCGCCTGTGTGGTCTTTGCCTACGCCGTGTTCGGCGGCATGAAGGGCGTGACCTATACGCAGGTTGCGCAATACTGCGTTCTGATCTTGGCTTATACAATCCCGGCGATCTTCATCTCGCTGCAACTGACAGGCAACCCGATCCCGGCGCTTGGCCTGTTCGGCGATCACGCCGCCAGCGGCGAGCCGCTGTTGGCCAAGCTTGACCAGATCATTACCGAACTGGGCTTTGCCGAATATACCGCGCATCACGCCGACACATTGAACATGGTTCTGTTCACCTTGTCGCTGATGATCGGCACCGCTGGTCTGCCGCATGTCATCATGCGCTTCTTCACCGTGCCCAAGGTTGCCGACGCCCGTTGGTCTGCTGGTTGGACACTGGTTTTCATTGCACTGCTGTACCTGACAGCCCCGGCTGTTGGCGCCATGGCGCGTATGAACATCACCGAGCTGATGTGGCCGGAAGGCACCAGCGGTCAGGCCGTTTCGGTCGAGCAGATCGAAAGCGACCCGGCCTATGACTGGATGGCCACATGGCAGAAAACCGGCCTGCTGGGTTGGGAAGACAAAAACGGCGACGGCCGCATCCAGTACTACAACGACGCCTCGGAAGAGATGCAGGCCAAAGCGGCTGAAGAAGGTTGGGAAGGCAATGAGCTGACCAACTTCAACCGTGACATCCTTGTTCTGGCGAACCCTGAGATTGCCAACTTGCCCAGTTGGGTGATCGGCCTTGTGGCTGCGGGTGGCCTTGCCGCCGCGTTGTCGACGGCGGCCGGTCTTTTGCTGGCGATTTCCTCGGCGGTCAGCCATGACCTGATCAAGGGGCAGTTCAATCCTAACATCTCGGAAAAAGGTGAATTGCTGTCGGCAAGGGTTGCGATGGCCGTGGCGATTGCCGTGGCGACCTATCTGGGCCTCAACCCGCCGGGCTTTGCCGCGCAAACCGTGGCGCTTGCCTTTGGCCTTGCGGCTGCGTCGATCTTCCCTGCGTTGATGATGGGCATCTTTACCAAGGTGAACAACAAAGGCGCCGTGGCTGGTATGCTGGCCGGTCTGATCGTCACGCTGATCTACATCTTCCTGCACAAAGGTTGGTTCTTTATTCCTGACACCAACACGTTCAGCGATGCAGATCCTTTGCTGGGTACGATCAAATCGACTTCGTTCGGTGCGATTGGTGCGATGATCAACTTTGCGGTTGCCTTCATCGTATCGAAAGCGTCTGCGCCGATCCCGCAAGAGATCGAAGAGCTGGTCGAAAGCGTGCGCGTCCCCCGTGGGGCCGGTTCCGCAGCCGCCGACCACTAAAAAAGTCCCGGGGGGCGCGTGTTCGCGCCCCCTGCCCTTTGGGATCGTCACACGCTAAGCTTGGCCATCCCGTTCTGCACCGACTTCAACGAACCGGATGCACTGATTTAAGACTTTCAGCACCGTCACAGGAGGGCCCGCATGCCTCAGGATCAAGCCACCATCTTGGAGAGCCTGGCACGCCATGCCCCGTTTGACATGCTGCGCCCCGAAACACGGGCCAACCTAGCGCCCGAAATCACGCGGGTTGCGGCTGAGCCGGGCCAAGTGCTGTTTCACGCGGGCGATCCGCTGGACGCACTTTATCTGATCGAGACGGGCCTGATTGATATCATTTCGCAAGACGGCGATCTGATTACACAGCGCGGGCCGGGCGACGTGATGGGCGAACGCGCGCTGATGCGCGACGACAAGGCGACCTTGGGCGCGCGGGTGGCCGAAAGCGCCAGCTTTCTTATGATTCCCTCGGCGCGGTTCCGCACCTTGATGGCCGATGTCGCCGCTTTCGCCGAATGGTTTCGCCCCAGCAAAACAGTGTCGGCCGAGGGTGCGGGCACGAGTTCGACCGGCCTGACCTCGCTTCAGGTATCAGACCTGATGACGCGCAAACCGCTGTCTTGCGCCCAAGACGCGACGGTTCAGGCCGTCGCGCGCACCATGCGCGACAAGTCGATTTCGTCCCTGCTGGTTCTGGACAACAAAAAGCTGAGTGGCATCATCACCGTGCATGACCTGACCAACAAGGTTCTGGCCGAAGGCTTGGGCGGAGACGTCAAGGTGTCTGACGTCATGACACCCGATCCAATCACCATTTCACCCGACGCCTCCGGGCTGGATGCGCTGTTGCTGCTTGCCAATCACAAGTTCAATCATTTGCCCGTAGCAAAGGGCAAAACCGTCGTCGGCATGCTGACACGGACCGACCTGATCCGACAGCAGGCCACAACCGCCAGCCATATCGCCGCCGATATCGTGCAATGCGACACCGCCGAAGACATGGCCAAGATCATGGAACGCGTACCAACGCTTTTGGCGCAACTGGTCAGCGAAGGTGTCAAACATCAGTCCATCACCCGCCGCATCACCAATGTGACCGATGCCATCACCCGCCGCTTGCTGGTTCTGGCCGAGCGGAAACTGGGCCCACCGCCAGTGCCGTATCTGTGGCTGGCTTGCGGATCACAGGGGCGGCAAGAGCAAACCGGCGTCAGCGATCAGGATAATTGCCTAATTCTTGACGATGCCTTCAAGCCCGAGCACGACGCCTATTTCGCGCAGCTTGCACAGTTTGTCTGCGACGGGCTGGACACTTGTGGTTTCATCTATTGCCCCGGCGACATGATGGCGACAACGCCCCGCTGGCGACAGCCGCGCAGGGTCTGGCGTGACTATTTCACAAAATGGATTAACGAGCCGGACACTGAGGCGCAAATGCTGGCCTCGGTCATGTTCGATCTGCGCCCGATCAGCGGCGAGGCGGCGCTTTTTGAAAACCTGCAACAAGAGGTTTTGCAAAAGGCCAAAGGCAATTCGATCTTTGTGGCACATATGGTGTCAAACTCTCTTAAGCACACACCGCCGCTCAGCCTTTTTCGGGGCTTCGCGCTGATCCGTTCGGGCGAGCATAAGAACACGATTGATTTGAAGCTGTCCGGCGTGGTGCCCGTGGTTGATCTGGCGCGGGTCTATGCCCTGCAAGGCGCATTTGAGGTTGTGAACACCCGCGAACGTCTGGACCTGGCGCAAGAGCACGGGATCATTTCGCAATCCGGGGCATCCGATCTTTTGGATGCCTATGATATGATCGCCGAAACGCGTCTGCGCCATCAGGCAGCACAGCTGCGCAAGGATCAAAACGCCGACAACTTTCTGTCGCCGGTTCAGTTGTCGGAACTGGAACGAAATCACCTACGCGATGCCTTTATGGTGATCAAAACCATGCAATCGGCGCTTGGCCGCGCCGCTTAAAAGAAAGGGCCGCCGATGTTTCTGGAACTTATCGCCACCTTCACCGCCGCATTGGGCGCGGCCGGGTTGGTCTTGCTGATCAACAAGCTGACGGGCGGGCGCCTGCCCAAATGGGTCATGCCGGTGGCCGCTGGTCTGACCATGATCACCTATGCGGTCTGGTCCGAATACAGTTGGGCCAACCGAACGCAGGCGGAACTGCCCGCCGGTATGGTCGTTGTAAAACCGATTGAGCAGCAGATGTTCTGGAAGCCGTGGACCTATATCAAACCACAGGTGGCCGCGTTGGTGGTGCTGGATCATGCGGGCATCAAAACACGGCCCGAAAACGCCGACATCAAGCTGGCGGACCTTTATGTTTTCGCCCGGTGGCGGCGCACGGCCGTGGTGCCGCAATTTCTGGATTGCGCGCGCGGGATGCGCGCCGATGTGTCGGATGCGGCCTTGGCGGATCCGACGCGGGCACAGTGGCGCCCAGTAGAGGCCGACGACAAGGTTCTCGAGATCGCTTGCGGCCCACTTCCACCAAAAATCCAATCGGATCAGGCTGATGACGGATAAAACCGTATTGATCGTCGAGGACGAAGACAACTTCGCCCACGCATTGGATATCGTGCTGTCGCGGCACGGATATCTCACCCGGCGCGCCGCAGACGGCACCAGCGCACTTGCCGCCCTGACAGACGGCTCGATCGATGTGGTGCTGCTGGATATCTTGTTGCCCGACAGGTCCGGCTTTGAAATTTGCCAAACCCTCCGCCAGACACAAGGATCGCACGACATCAAAGTGATCATGATGAGTGCGCGCGGCGGTCACGCCGAGCGGCGCAAGGGATTGGCCCTTGGCGCAGACGCGTTTTTGAGCAAACCCTTTCCGACCTCGGACATGATCCACGAGATCGACAGTTTGACAGGGAAGGACCGTGATGCGTGAACGCTTCGGCCTGAGACTGCGTTTCGTTTTGTTCTTTGCCGCCTTGGCATTGGGCGGCGCGGGGCTGATCGCCGGAGGGTTGTGGTTGGGCCACGCCCGGTATGGCGGCCCGATCGAAGGCTATGTGATCGCAGGCCTGATCGCGATTTTCGGACTGGTCGGGATCACGGCTTGGATCGGCTTTTTGTTTGATGAGAACGTGGCGCGCCCGGTTCTGGCCTTGGCCTCGGATCTGCAAACCCGCGCGCGGGCCAAGGTGGATCAACGGATCGATCAGACGCAGGCGCGACACCTTGGGGCCTTGGCCCCGGCGGCCAACGCCATGCACGCCGCTTTGGCCGAAACCCGAGACGCGCAAACCCTCGCCATAGAAGAAGAAACCGCGGCAATCAGACGTGAAAGGGCCATCTTCGAAGCGCTTTTGCATGATTTGACAGAAGGTGCCGTGGTGCTGACGCCAGACCGGCGCGTCATGCTGTATAACCGTGTCGCCAAAGAGCTTTTGTGCGATATCGGGCTGGATCGAAAAATTGAACGGCTCTTGTGTGGCGAGCCGCTTTTGCACGCGATTGAGCGCCTGACAATAAAGCAGAACCGCGGCGATGACAGCCCGGAACGGTTTCTGTCTGCCACCACAGATGGGCAACGTTTCGTGATGGGGCGGGTCAGCCCGGTCCACGGTGACGACAATAACGCGGGCTATGTCTTGGTGTTCCACGATGCCACAGACGATCTGCGCAGCCATGCGGACCAAGATCACCTGATCAACACCCTGCTGGAAGACCTCAGGCGCCCTGCCGCTGCACTGGATGCGCTTTTGGATGCGGCTGAAGTCGACCGCGCGCCTGCCTCCGCCGATTTGGGCCGCGCCATGCGCGACGAACTGGATCGGCTGTGCCGTCGGCTGCAAACCGGCGGCGATACCTATGGTCGGCAGATCGCGACGCATTGGCCTATGGCGCAGGTGTGCGTGGACGATATCTTTGCTACGCTCACGGCACAGGGTCTGGCGCAGGCCACGCAGATGGGCCCGCGTGAATTCCTGCACTGCGATGGGTTTGCGATTGCTGGCGTGCTGGGCTGTGTCATCGAGGGCCTAACCTCAGGTGACACCCGCAGGGCGATAACCCTTGGCGCCGAGGCTGTGGATACAGAAATTTGGCTGACCCTGGGCTGGCAAGGGCCGGACGTTGCCGAAAACCAGTTAGAACACTGGCTTACGCAACCTTTGTCAGCAGGATACGGAGCGTATTCAGGCCGCGATGTGCTTGACAGCCACCGCACGGAAATCTGGTGTGATCCAAACCGCATGGAAAACCGCATTGTTTTGCCGCTGCCAAGGGCCGGGGCACCAAAGCTGACGCCAAGCCAGCCAAGGCCCGAGTTCTACGACTTCAACCTGCCCACCCAAACCGCCAATCATGATCTGGCACAGACACCTCTCAGTCAGCTGCAATTTGTGGTTTTTGACACCGAAACAACCGGCTTGGCCCCACGGGGCGGCGATGAAATCGTGCAAATCGCCGGTGTGCGGGTGATCAACCGACGGGCCTTAACCGGAGAGGCCTTTGACACTTTGGTCGATCCCGGCGGCCCAATTCCGCAAGCCTCGACCAAGGTGCACGGCATCAACGACGCCATGGTGCAAGGCGCGCCGAATATCGCCGAGGCGGGTCGCCGATTTCACAGCTATTGCGAGGATGCTGTTCTGGTCGCCCATAACGCCCCTTTCGACATGACGTTCCTGCGCCTCAAGGAAGACCAGATCGGCCGCGTATTCGACCAACCCACGCTCTGCACCGTGCTTTTGTCGGCGGCGCTGTTTGACCACACAGGGCAACACACGCTTGATGCGCTGGCCGAACGGTTCGGGGTCTCGATTCCGCCAGAACACCGGCACACGGCGCTTGGCGATGCGCTGGCGACGGCAGACGTTTTCTTGCATATGCTGGACATCATGGAAGGTGCGGGGATCGTGACCTTGGCCGATGCCATGGCCGCGACCGACCGGATGGTAAAAATTCGCCGCGCGCAGAATTATTGATCTTTCACGGGTGCAAAATCTGTGGCCTGATATGCCCGCCGGCCTAAGGTGTGAGGATCGTTTTTCCTTGCACCATCAGTGCGGGCAACTGTCCGCGTTTCGGCCGACAGACCAATCGGCCTGAGCCTGCGGCTCATACACCACATGGCAGCCCCGACCCCGATGTTTTGCGGCATAAAGCGCATGGTCCGCATCTTCGATCAGGCGGGGCACACGCGGCACGTCGTAATCACAGGTCAGCGCCGCGCCGATACTGGCCGAAATTCGACAGGTTTGACCTTGGAACATCACTGGCCGTTCGATCCGCGCGATAAGCCGGGCGGCGATTTCACCTACCCTTGCGGGGTCGGTGACTCCCGACAGGATGATCACAAACTCATCCCCGCCGGTCCGGGCCACGGTATCGACACTGCGGGTTTCATCCACCATCGCCGCAGCCACAGCCTGCAAGACATAATCGCCGGCCGCATGCCCAAGGCTGTCGTTCACCGTCTTGAAATAATCCAGATCGACATGCAGTAGGGCAAAATCCTGTTCACTGTCGATCAGGCGCGTCAAAATCGCATCAAGCGCGCGACGGTTTTTCAACCCTGTCAGCGTATCGGTAAAGGCTTGTTCCTCGGCGGCTACCTTGGCCCCCTGCAACCTTTGGTTCAGTTTGCGCGACGCCTCCATCGCGGCTGACTTTGCCTCGATCAGATATAGCATTTCAACTGTTGGATCGGTGACGGCGAAATCACCGCCGGTCAAAGAAAACGCGCGCACCGCCTCTTGCACCGAAATCCCGAAAGACAGATTCAGAACGGCATATCGACCACCCTCATCCGGTTGCGGCCCGCACAACGGAACAAGCACGCCCTTGAGATCTGTATGCGGTGGCGCGCGCAGTGATAAATGCAACTTGCTTCCTGACAGCCGCAGCAAGCCCTGCATCGTCCCGTCAAAAAGTGGGCGGCGAATGTTGAAAAGACCGAACACCGTTTGTCCGATGGCCATGTCACTGGGCCACAATTTCACAAGTGTCGGTCCGGTATGCACAACGCGCCCTTGTGCATCCAGAATGGCATACATCGGACACAGCCGGTCCAGCACCGGGGCTATGCCGGCCAAGTCAGGGGCCGCCGTCATGACGCCCCCAAAACAAACGCACGGCCCGCCCCATGGGCGGATGCCAAAAGATGGATGCGCAACCGCTCGCAAGACTCTGTCCGGTTCAGATATTCCAAAAGAACCAATGCACCGTAATCATCTGCCATCGCCCTCAATAGCCCCAGAACGACGGGGCCAAATCGCACTGTTGCGCCGTGGGGATTATAGACGTTCAGACAGTAAACATCGGCGGATTGATCAGCCAGTTCCAGCCCCGGCACTGTCAGGTCAGACACGGCAAGGCGCGCGCGGTCGGGCAAATCATCAAGCGAGTGCAGAAAATCCTCGAAGGTTTCGCCACTAAATCGCAAAAGTCGCCGCACGGCCGCCGTGTTCGGGTGCGACACAAGATATGTTCCAATATCTTCCAAAACCTCATCCACGGGCCGTTGCAACGCGTCTGAGGTGGCATTCAAAACCTGCGCTGTCACCTGCGGCTCATAGATCAGCATCGACTCGAACTCGGAATATCCAAGGTCAAGCTGGCCCATAACGCCAAGCCAAGTATCGCGCCCGTATGTATCGCGCACAAACCGTTCGATTGCGCGATTGACCAACCCATGCATCACACACTCCGTCAACTCTTGGGTAATGTGGATCGCAAAGGTTAAAAACCTGCAAACAGTCGTATTTCTAAAAAACACACGCCTTTTGACACGCCGCCGCTTGCCCCGGCTTCGCACGGTTGCTACATATCGAGTATCCGTTGGGGTGCCCCACAAGGCTGAGAGACCATCGCGTCAACCCATCGAACCTGATCCGGTCAGCACCGGCGGAGGGAACGGAGATGTCTGGGCCGCAAGCAGTCCGCCCTTTTCTTCCTTTCGTCCGGGCCTCGCGTGTACGAAAGGAAAGACATCATGCTGCACAGCTCGACAACTCTCCTGACGACGCGCGCCTTGGCCCGTGGCCTGCACCTGTGCTGGTCGTCCAACTTAACCTTGGAAGGAGACTGTCTTTGACACGCCTACTCGCACTTGCCGCAAGCCTTTTGCTGGCCACACCCGCCATGGCCCAAGACAAGCTGACGCTGGTTCTGGATTGGTTCATCAACCCCAATCACGGCCCGATCATCGTGGCGCAGGAAAACGGCTATTTCGCCGATGAAAACCTTGAGGTCGAGGTGATCGCCCCCGCCGATCCATCGGCGCCGCCGAAAATGGCCGCCGCAGGCAAGGCCGATCTGGCGGTTTCCTATCAGCCGCAACTGCACCTGCAAGTTGCCGAGGGTTTGCCCCTGAAACGTGTCGGCACCTTGGTGGCCAGCCCGCTGAACTGCCTGCTGGTGCTGGAAGACGGCCCGATCAAAACCGTGGCCGATCTGAAGGGCGGCAAGGTGGGCTATTCCGTCGCCGGTGTGGAAGAGGCGCTGCTGAGCGCGCTGTTGTCAAATGCCGGTCTGACCATGGACGACATCGAATTGATCAACGTGAACTGGTCGCTGTCGCCCTCGCTGATGTCGGGCCAAGTCGATGCGGTTCTGGGCGCTTATCGCAATTTCGAGCTGAACCAGATGGAGCTGGAAGGCGTCGAAGGCCGCTGCATGTTTGTCGAGGAAATGGGCGTGCCCAGCTATGATGAACTGATCTACGTCACCAACCCCGATTTGGCCGATCAACAGGCCATAGCACGGTTCCTGCGCGCCACCGAACGCGCGACGCAGTATATCGTGAACCATCCCGACGAAAGCTGGGAAATCTTTTCGGGTACATCCGCCGATCTTCAGGACGATCTGAACCGGATGGCCTGGGCCGATACGCTGACGCGCTTTGCCCTGCGCCCCTCGGCCCTTGATCATGGACGTTACCGCGCCTTTGGCGATTTTCTGCTTGAGGCCGGTTTGATTGATGCGACGCAACCTGTTGAAACGCTGGCCATGGACCCGAACGCACAATGACGGAGTACGCCACCACATTCGCGGCATGGCGCGCGGCGGCGGGCGATCACTGGGTCGCCTATACGCGCCATGCCTTTGTCGAAGGGCTGTGCGATGGCACCCTGCCGCGCAAGGCGTTTCTGGATTATCTGGTGCAGGATTACCTGTTCCTGATCCATTTTTCGCGGGCTTGGGCCTTGGCTGTGACCAAGGCGGACACCGTCGATGAAATGCGCCTTGCCGCAGGCACGGTCAACGCACTGATCAATGACGAGATTGCCCTGCATATCCGCACCTGCGCGGCGGCGGGGCTATCGGAAAACGATCTGTTCGAGGCCGAGGAAAAACCCCAGAACATTGCCTACACGCGCTATGTTCTGGATGCCGGACACGCAGGCGATTTTCTGGATTTGCTGGCTGCGCTTGCCCCTTGTGTCATGGGATATGGCGAAATCGGCGCGCGGTTGGCCGCGCGGAAATCCTCGGACACATATGCCGATTGGATCGCGACCTATGCCGGCGCGGACTATCAACAGCTATGTCGCGACGTGGGCGGGTTGATCGATGCCGCCGTGGCCCGCCGTTTGGGGGATACGCCAGCCACCAGCCCGCGCTGGTTGCATCTGTGCCACCGCTTCCGCACCGCAACGCGGCTTGAGGTGGGGTTTTGGGATATGGGGCTGGAGGGGTGACAGCCCCCGGCCTGCATATCCAAGGCAGCGCCCGGATCGGGGATGCGGCGGTGTTCGGGCCGCTTGATCTGACCGTTTCGGGCGGCACATGGACCTGCCTGCTTGGCCCGTCCGGCGTGGGCAAAACCACGCTTTTGCGGCTGGTGGCCGGGCTGGACCGTGTCACCAGTTTTGACGGCCAGATCACCGCCATCGATCAGCAGCCACTCAACGGGCGTCTGGCCCTGATGGCCCAAAGCGATCTGTTGATGCCGTGGCTGGACGTGACAGGCAACACCCTATTGGGCGCACGCCTGCGCGGCGAGCCCCCTGACCGCGCCCGTGCCGCCCAAGTGCTGGCGCGCGTCGGGTTGGCCGATCACATGCACAAACGCCCCGGCCAGTTATCAGGCGGCCAGCGGCAACGCGTGGCCCTTGCCCGGACCTTGATGGAAGATCGCGCCATCGTTTTGCTGGACGAGCCGTTTTCCGCACTGGATGCGCGGACCCGCTCGCAGATGCAGGATCTGGCCTGCGAATTGCTGAGCGGACGCACGGTGTTGATGGTCACCCACGACCCGGCCGAGGCCGCGCGCCTTGGCGACACGATCCTGATCATGGAACAGGGCGGCCTGTCACCCTTTGCGCCGCCGCCCGGAGCTCCACCGCGCGCCGTGGATGATCCCGCCGCGTTGCAAGCCCAAGCCGCCCTATTAACCCGCCTGCGCGACAGCGCAGCCTGACGACTTGACCGGAGACCGCCATGCGCCCCACCGACCACCTGAAAGACCTAAACGCTGAGGATTGGCACGCCACCATCCGCCACCCCTTTACCACGGCCTTGGCCGACGGCACGCTGCCCAAGCCGACGATGCTGCGCTATCTGGAACAAGATCACCTGTTT
>DATFJQ010000005.1:0-16163 GCA_035269125.1 Roseovarius sp. | reverse complement strand
GCCGATCACGCCGACGATGCCACCGGGCGGCAGCGAGAACGACAGATCTTCGATCAACAGCTTGTCGCCCATGTGCTTTTTCAGGCCCTCAACCTCGATCACCTTCGAGCCAAGGCGCGGGCCGTTGGGGATGACGATCTGCGCGCGGGCCAGTTTTTCACGCTCGGACTGGTTGGCGAGATCGTTATAGGCGTTGATCCGGGCCTTGGATTTGGCCTGACGGGCCTTTTGGCCTTGGCGCATCCATTCCAGTTCCCGCTCCAGCGTTTTCTGGCGCGATTTATCCTCGCGCGCCTCTTGTTCCAGTCGCTTGGCCTTTTGTTCCAGCCAAGCCGAATAGTTGCCCTCGTAGGGGATGCCGCGGCCACGGTCCAATTCCAGAATCCAGCCGGTGATGTCATCCAGAAAATACCGGTCGTGCGTGACGATCAGGATGGTGCCCTTGTAGTCGATCAAGTGCTGTTGCAGCCACGCGATGGTTTCGGCGTCCAAGTGGTTGGTCGGCTCATCGAGCAGCAGCATGTCAGGCGCTTCCAGCAGCAGCTTGCACAGCGCAACGCGGCGTTTCTCACCACCCGACAGGGTGGTGACATCGGCATCATCGGGCGGGCAGCGCAGCGCCTCCATCGACACGTCGATCTGCGCGTCCAGATCCCACAGGTTCTGGCTGTCGATCTCGTCTTGAAGTTGCGCCATTTCGTCGGCGGTCTCGTCTGAGTAGTTCATCGCCAGTTCGTTGAAGCGGTCCAGCTTGGCCTTTTTCCCGGCCACGCCCAGCATGACATTCTCGCGCACGGTCAGGTCAGCGTCCAGATGCGGCTCTTGCGGCAGATAGCCCACCTTGGCACCTTCGGCGGCCCATGCCTCGCCCGTAAATTCGGTGTCGAGGCCGGCCATGATCTTCATCAGGGTGGATTTACCGGCGCCGTTTGGGCCGACAACGCCGATCTTCACGCCGGGCAGAAAGCTGAGGTGGATATTCTCAAAGCATTTCTTGCCGCCGGGGTAGGTCTTGGAGACGCCCTGCATGTGATAGACGTATTGATAGGCTGCCATTGAGTGTGCTCCGAACCGATAGAAAATATGTGTCGCCCCCGTATCTAGTCAAAGTTGCCAGCCGCCGCAATCGCTGTGGTCGCGCGCACGTTTTTCGGTTGGCCGCGCGACGGGGGGCTGGCAAAAGGGCGCTATGACACTGCGTTTGCCATATGTGCGCCTCGGTCAGGTTGTGGGCCTGTTGGGCGGATCGTTTGATCCGCCGCATCAGGGCCATGTGCATATCAGTCGCGAGGCGCTGAAGCGCTTTGGGTTGGATCAGCTTTGGTGGCTGGTCAGCCCCGGCAACCCGCTCAAGGCGCACGGCCCTGCCCCGATGGAGCGGCGCATCGCGGCCTGTCGCGCGATGGTGACGCATCCGCGTATTCATGTCACCGGCGCCGAGGCGCAGCTTGGCACGCGCTATACGGCCCAAAGCCTGCGGGCCTTGCAGGCCGCGCGGCCCGGTGTGCGCTTTGTGTGGTTGATGGGGGCCGACAATCTGGCGCAGTTCGATCAGTGGCAGGATTGGCGCGACATCATGGAGCGGGTGCCGGTGGCGGTTTTGGCCCGACCCGGCCAGCGGATTTCGGCGCGCATGTCCAAGGCGGCCAGGATTTACGGCGCGGCGCGCCTGCGGGCGGCGTCCAGTCAGGCTTTGGGCTATCATGGCCCGCCGGTGTGGTGTTTTGTGAACGTGCCCATGGTGGCTGTATCCTCGAC
This sequence comes from Roseovarius sp., assembly GCA_035269125.1. GTDB lineage: Bacteria > Pseudomonadota > Alphaproteobacteria > Rhodobacterales > Rhodobacteraceae > Roseovarius. The sequence goes on along the minus strand of DATFJQ010000005.1, from coordinate 14,405 downwards.
CCGGCTGCGGGCAAAGGGCGCGTGGCCGCAAGACGGGCGCGGATGACGCAAGTTTGATCGACAAAAAGGATTGTGCGCACAGGCGTGCTGCGCTTTATTTCCGGTATGAACAAACAGCTATCCCGACGGTTTTTCATGGCCACGGCGCTTGGCGCGATCAGCACGGGGGCTTGGGCCGGTGCGCCGCCTGTATCGTTGCGCCCTGTGGCCCGCCCCAACGGTCTGAACACCCTTGCGGCGCCGCAGGCCGAGGCACTGATTGACGCGGCCAATTTGGGCGGTGAGGTGGATTTCGCTGTGATGGATGTGAAGACTGGCGTGCTTCTGGAAAGCCGCGCCGCGCCTGCGGGGCTTCCACCGGCCAGCGTGACCAAGGCGCTGACGGCGCTTTATGCGCTGGATAGCCTTGGCGCGGGATACCGGTTCGCGACCCGTCTGGTTGCCACCGGTCCTTTGGAAAATGGCGTGCTCAAGGGCGATCTGGTGCTGGCGGGCGGCGGCGACCCGACGCTTGATACCAATGCGCTGGCGCAGATGGCATCTGATCTGAAGGATGCAGGCGTGCGCGACGTGCGCGGCGCATTCAAGGTGTGGGGCGGGGCCCTGCCTTATGAGCGGGTGATCGACCCCACCCAGCCCGAGCATGTGGGCTATAACCCGTCGGTGTCGGGCCTGAACCTGAATTTCAACCGCGTCCATTTCGAATGGAAACGCGGCGGCAATGGCTACAGCTTCAGCATGGATGCGCGATCTGATCGCTACCGGCCTGCGGTGACGGTCGCACGCATGGCCATCGCGGGCCGCGATGCGCCTGTCTATACGTATCGTGACGGCGGAGATCATGACGCCTGGACCGTCGCGCAGGGGGCTTTGGGGTCTTCGGGATCACGCTGGCTGCCGGTGCGCAAACCCGAAGCCTATGCCGCCGAAGTGTTCGCGGGATTTGCCCGCGCCCATGGTATAGCCCTGACCCTTGGCAGCGGCTTGCGTAACCCGCCGCAAGGCCGCACATTGGCGACCCATCACAGTGGGCCGTTGCGCGATATCTTGCGCGACATGCTGAAATATTCGAACAACCTTACGGCGGAACTGGTCGGGCTGACGGCCACGGCGGCACGTGTCGGCAAAGCTGTGTCTTTGACCGCCTCAGCCCAAGAAATGAGCCGCTGGAGTCGCAGTGTATTGGGCGTGCAAAGCGCCAAACTGGTGGATCACTCTGGCCTGAGCGATCAATCCAGCCTGAACGCTCAGGCGATGGCGCGGGTTTTGGCGCGGGTGCATGGCGACCGACAATTGCAGCCGATCCTGAAAGATATACCGCTGCGCGACGAGGCGGGCCGGGTCAATCGCGGCCATCCGGTCAAGGTCGCCGCCAAGACCGGAACCTTGTATTTTGTCAGCTCTTTGGCGGGGTATATGACGACACCAGACGGCACCGAACTGGCCTTTGCGATCTTTTGCGCCAATCAGGGCAAACGGGCCGCGATCAACCGGCGGGCCGCCGGCCGGCCGCCGGGGTCGGCCAGTTGGAACCGGCGGGCCAAGGGGCTGCAACAGGCCTTGATCGAACGCTGGGGCCTTGTTTACGGGGTGTGACCATTCGGTGGCGCAACGGTCACTTCGGTGCCCCAAGCCGTGCAGTTTTCAGATAATCCCACGGGCAGGGCGCGGTCGGTGAAAAATTTGTCGATATCCCGCAATGACCCGATGCGCACCGGCGCACCACGTCGGAATTTCGAATGATCCGCCACCAAGAACACCTCGCGTGAGCGCGTGAGCAGGGTTTGCCCGACGACCACCTCTTGAATGTCGAAATCCAAAAGGTCGCCGTCTTCGTCCATTGCCGAACACCCAAGGATCGCATAATCGAATTTGAAATTTTCGATGGTCCGCGCAGTCAGATTTCCCACCAACCCGTTATCGGCCCGGCGCAGGCTGCCGCCCGCGACGACGATTTCGCTGGTTTTATTCGCCAGAAGAATATTGGCGACGTTCATGTTGTTGGTCACCACCATCAGCCCCGAGTGATCCAGAAGCTCTTGGGCGACGGCCTCGGTGGTGGTGCCGATGTCCAGAAACACCGACGCATTGTCAGGGATTGCGGCCGCGCAGGCCCGCGCGATCGTTTGCTTGGCGTCTTCATTCAGGCGGCGGCGTTCCTCATAGATAATATTGGTCACGCCCGAGGGTAAAATCGCGCCGCCATGCACGCGTTCCAACTTACCAGCATTGGCCAGTTCTGTCAGATCGCGGCGGATGGTTTGAACCGTGACGTCAAAGCGTTCGGCAAGGTCTTCGACCATCACTTTGCCTTCGATCCGGGCAATTTCAAGGATATCGGGCTGTCGAAGGGTTTGGGACACGGCGCGAACCTTTGTTGGAATTTCTTCGATTATGTTCGTTTGTCTGATGATTTCAAGGCTTGGCGATGATTCGCGGTTTCGGCGCGGTTTTTGGGTTCAGGGCACGCAGCGAAATCGCGGCTATGTTGAAAACTGCGTGCAAATTCACCGAATTACTCAAAAGCGAAAACAAACGAACATTCGGAATTGACTTGATTGTTACAAATGTGTTTCGTTTGCGCTCACATTCGGCGATGAGAGAGGGAGGCTCAGGTGCCAACAGCCCAAGACAATACGATTGTCGATCTGTTTGTGATCGGTGGCGGCATCAATGGCTGCGGGATCGCGCGCGATGCGGCGGGCCGTGGGCTGAGCGTCGAGCTGGCCGAAATGAATGATCTGGCGTGGGCCACCTCTTCGGCCTCGACCAAGTTGTTTCATGGCGGGTTGCGCTACCTTGAGTATTTCGAAATCCGACTGGTCCGCGAGGCGCTGATCGAGCGCGAGACCCTGTTGCGGGCAATGCCACACATTAGCTGGCCGATGCGTTTTGTTCTGCCATATCATCGGGATATGCGGTTCGAAGGGGAAACGCCCACCTCGAAATTGCTGAACATTTTCATGCCGTGGATGAAAGGGCGCAGGCCTGCATGGCTGATCCGGATGGGCCTGTTCCTGTATGATCATTTGGGCGGGCGCAAAATCTTGCCGGGCACGCGCACTTTGGATTTGCGCACCGATCCGACTGGCCGGGTTTTGAAAGACAAGTTCGAGCGCGCCTTTGAATATTCCGACTGTTGGATCGAAGACAGCCGCCTTGTGGTGTTGAATGCCCGCGATGCCGAGGCACGCGGCGCAAAAATCCGAACCCGCACGAAAGTCGTATCGGCACGGCGTGACGGTGATCTGTGGGTTGTGACAACCAAAGACGTCATCACAGGGGAGACCCGCGACACCAAGGCGCGCGCCTTGGTCAATGCCGGTGGGCCGTGGGTCAAGGATGTGATCCAGAATACCCTGCGGCAAAATTCCAGCGAAGGCGTGCGTTTGGTGCGGGGTAGCCACATTGTGACCCGCCGTCTGTTTGATCACGACAAATGTTATTTCTTTCAGGGCACCGATGGGCGGATCATCTTTGCCATTCCCTATGAGACCGATTTCACCCTGATCGGCACGACCGACGCCGAACATACCGATGTGTCGGCCAAGCCCGAATGCACCCCCGAAGAGGCCGAATACCTGTGCAATTTCGCCTCGGAATATTTCCGCCAGCCGGTGACGACAGACGATATCGTCTGGACGTATTCGGGCGTGCGGCCTTTGTATGACGACGGGGCCAAATCGGCCACGGCGGCGACCCGAGATTATGTGCTAAGCCTTGATGACACCGGCGGCGCGCCGTTGTTGAATGTGTTTGGCGGCAAAATCACCACCTATCGCAAGCTGGCCGAGGCCGCGATGGCGAAGATCACGCCGTTTTTTGCCAAGCCCGGTGAAAACTGGACAGCGGGCGTGACCTTGCCGGGCGGGGATTTCAAGGTAGACGAGGTTACGCGTCTGATAGATGATTTACGCAAGGGGTATCCTTTTCTGGATGACTATTGGGCGGGCCGTTTGGTGCGCGCCTATGGCACCGAGGCACGGCAGGTTTTAGGCGACGCGACATCGGCGGCCGATCTTGGCCCTGATTTTGGCGCGACGCTGACCGGGGCTGAAGTGACATGGATGATGCAGAACGAATATGCCATTCACGCTGATGACGTGGTCTGGCGGCGCACCCGATTGGGGCTTCGCATGAACGCCGAGCAGATTGCCGCGCTGGAGGCGTGGATGACATCGAATGCCGAGGCTGAGGCCGATACATCGGCCGTCAAGCAGGCATGAGGGAGGAATAAGACGTATGACGCTTAAGCTTGAAGGCGTATCTAAGGTGGTTGCGGGGCAGACCCATATTCACCCCACCGACATGACGCTCGAAAAGGGCACGATGAATGTTTTCTTGGGCCCCACATTGTCGGGTAAGACATCGCTGATGCGGTTGATGGCGGGCCTTGATGTGCCCGACACGGGGCGCATTGTGTGGAATGGGGAGGACGTGACGGGCCGCCGGGTGCAAGACCGCAACGTGGCGATGGTGTATCAGCAGTTCATCAACTACCCGTCGATGACCGTGTATGACAATATCGCATCGCCGTTGCGCCTGATGGGGCGTCCGGCCAGCGAAATTGACGCCGCCGTTCAAAAATCCGCCGATCTGATGAAGCTGACACCGATGTTGCAGCGCAAGCCGCTCGAATTGTCGGGCGGGCAGCAACAACGCTGCGCCTTGGCGCGGGCCTTGGTCAAGGATGCCGGGCTGGTTTTGCTGGACGAGCCGCTGGCCAATCTGGATTACAAACTGCGTGAGGAATTGCGCGTGGAAATCCCCAAGATATTCGAAGAATCCGGCGCGATTTTCGTCTATGCCACAACCGAACCGGAAGAGGCGCTACTGCTGGGCGGCAATACGGCCACCTTGTGGGAAGGGCGCATCACGCAATTCGGGCTGACGCCCGATGTCTATCGTCAGCCGGTCGATGCTACCACGGCACGTGTGTTCAGCGATCCGCCAATGAACTTCCTGTCGGTCAGCAAAACCGGCGACAAACTGTTGTTCGGCGATGGCCAAACTGCGCCTGCCATTGGAAAAATGGCCGATTTGCCCGATGGGCGGTACAGCGCCGGGTTCCGGCCCAACCATCTGGAAATTGGTCAGCATGCGGCGGACGCGATGAGATTTACCGCGACGCTTTCAGTAACGGAACTGACCGGGTCGGAAACCTTTGTGCATCTTGATCATCACGGCGAACGCTGGGTCGGCCTGATCCACGGTGTGCATGATCTGACACTGGGGGCCGATCTGGATGTCTATCTGGACCCGCGTCACGTTTACATATTCGGCGAGGATGGCGCGCTGATTGCGCCGGCCGCCTATGCCTTGGCGGCCTGAGGAGGGACACATGGCAAAGATCACTTTGGATAATCTGGCGCATTCCTATCTGCCCAACCCGACCAGCGAAGACGATTTCGCCCTGAAGGAATTGAACCACGATTGGGACGATGGCGCGGCCTATGCGCTGCTGGGATCATCCGGCTGCGGCAAGTCCACGCTTTTGAACATCATCTCGGGGCTGCTGCATCCCAGTCAGGGCCGCATCCTGTTTGACGGCCAAGACGTGACCAACGCCCCAACCGCGCAACGCAACATCGCGCAGGTGTTCCAGTTTCCTGTCGTTTACGACACCATGACAGTGCATGACAATCTGGCCTTTCCGCTACGCAACCGGGGCCGCGACGAGGCCTATGTCGCCGAGCGAGTGCAGGACGTGGCGCGCATGATTGGTATGGAAGACGAGTTGCGCCGCAAGGCCCGCGGCCTGACGGCGGACGCCAAGCAGAAAATCAGCCTTGGCCGCGGCATGGTGCGCAAAGATGTCAACGCCCTGTTGTTTGATGAGCCGCTGACCGTGATCGACCCGCATATGAAGTGGGAGTTGCGCACACAGCTTAAAAAGCTGCACCACGATTTTGGCCATACGATGATCTATGTCACCCATGACCAGACCGAGGCTCTGACCTTCGCCGACAAGGTCGTGGTGATGTATGACGGTCGCGTTGTTCAGATCGGCACGCCCGAAGAACTCTTTGAGCGGCCCGAGCATACTTTCGTGGGCTATTTCATCGGCTCACCGGGGATGAATGTGATCCCCGCCACGGTCGAGGGGCGGCAGGCTTATGTGAACGGATCGTCGATTGATCTGGGGCAGGGCTATCGCCCGCTGGATGGCAAAGTTGAAATCGGCGTGCGCCCGGAATTTGCCCGGCTGTCCGCCAGTGACGGCCTGCCTGTCAATATTCGCCGGGTCGAGGATGTGGGCCGCCACAAGATCGTGCGGGCGGATTTCTTTGGAACTGACATCAACATCATCGCAGGCGAGGGCGAAGAGATCGGAGCGGACATGACGCGTGTCGTCTTCGACCCTGCACATGTCAACGTTTACGCCAATGATTGGCGTGTCGCGCCCGAAGGCGCGCACAAAGGACCAGTGGGGGAGGCCGCCTGATGCAAGAGAAAACAGTCAATCACAAGGCATGGTTTCTTGTTCTGCCGGTGCTGGTGCTGGTGGCCTTCTCGGCGGTGATCCCGCTGATGACGGTGGTCAACTATTCAGTGCAGGACAGTTTTGGCAACAATCAGTTTTTCTGGGCGGGGCTGGAATGGTTCCGTGAAATGTTGTCCGAGGAACGCATGTGGGATGCGTTGGGCCGTCAGTTGGCATTTTCGGCGATCATTCTGGCGATCGAGGTGCCGCTGGGGATCTTTGTTGCGCTGAACATGCCCAAAAGCGGTTTCTGGGCCAGCTTTTGCTTGGTGGTGATGTCGCTGCCCCTGCTGGTGCCATGGAACGTGGTGGGCACGATCTGGCAGATTTTCGGGCGGGTCGATATCGGCCTGCTGGGGTATACGCTGGATAAACTGGGGATTTCCTACAACTACACGCAGGATTTCATTTCCGCGTGGGCGACGCTGATCGTCATGGATGTCTGGCACTGGACATCGCTGGTGGCGCTGCTGGCCTATGCTGGTCTGCAATCCATCCCTGACGCCTATTACCAGGCGGCCAAGATCGACCAAGCCAGCCGGTGGAAGGTGTTCCGTTACATCGAATTGCCCAAGATGATGGGCGTTTTGATGATCGCCATTCTGCTGCGCTTCATGGACAGCTTCATGATCTACACCGAGCCGTTCGTTGTAACGGGTGGCGGCCCCGGCAATGCCACGACATTCCTGTCGATCGACCTTGTCAAAATGGCGCTTGGTCAGTTCGATCTGGGCCCGGCGGCGGCGTTCTCGATCATGTATTTTCTGGTGATCCTGGCGATTTCGTGGGTGTTCTACACGGTGATGACCAATCTCGATAAACGGGAGGGCAAATAAATGGCCGATCTGACCGCAAACCCAAGTGCTGCGCGCAAGGCCAGCCTGCCCCGCATCAACAGCCGTTTGGTGGTGATGACGCTCTATCTCGTGTTCCTGATGCTGCCGATCTACTGGCTGCTGAACATGAGCCTGAAAACCAATACCGAGATCCTCAGTAGCTTTACGCTGTGGCCGCAAAACCTGACATTCGCCAATTATGCGACCATCCTGACCGATGCCAGCTGGTATATGGGCTATGTCAATTCGATGATCTACGTGGTGATGAACACAGTGATCTCGGTCGCGGTGGCACTACCGGCGGCCTATGCGTTCAGCCGCTATCACTTCATGGGTGACAAGCACCTGTTCTTTTGGCTGCTGACCAACCGGATGGCCCCCCCTGCTGTGTTCGCGCTGCCGTTCTTTCAGCTGTATTCGTCGGTCGGCCTGTTCGACACACATATTGCGGTCGCCTTGGCCCATTGCCTGTTCAACGTGCCGCTGGCGGTCTGGATTTTGGAAGGCTTCATGCGGGGCGTGCCCAAGGAAATCGACGAAACGGCCTATATCGATGGCTACAGCTTTGGGCGCTTTTTCGTGAAAATCTTTACGCCGCTGATCGCCAGCGGAATTGGTGTGGCCGCGTTCTTCTGTTTCATGTTCTCATGGGTGGAATTGCTGCTCAGCCGGACGCTGACCAGCGTCGACGCCAAACCCATTGCCGCCACGATGACGCGCACAGTGGGCGCATCCGGCATCGACTGGGGCGTGTTGGCCGCGGCGGGTGTGCTGACGATCGTGCCGGGCGCCTTGGTGATCTATTTCGTGCGCAACTACATCGCCAAGGGCTTTGCCCTGGGCCGCGTATAAGGGAGGAGACGGATCATGGAATGGATGGCATGGACATGGCCCACTGCGATTTTCTTTATGGTGATCGCGGGCCTTCTGATCACTTTTTCGATCCTTGCGATCAAGTTCCCCGAAACGCCACGCAAAGGGGTGCTGCAGATCGAAACGACGCGCGGTGACAGGTTGTTCATCACGCTTTTGGGCTCGGCCTTTATCAATCTGGCCTGGCTTGGGGTCGTGGGGGCGTATCAGCCCTACGCGATGCTGGTTTGCCTGCTCTATGCCTTGGCGGTGTTCCGCTGGGTTTAGGGCAGGAGGCGCGCATGGGGCCAAGGACACCCGGCGCGCGACACGATCGTCCTTGACTGCAAATGACGTAATTTGGTTCGAAACACGGGAGGATAGAACCCAATGAACTTCAGTTTGAAAACATCAACAGCCGTGGGGCTTGCCCTGTCGCTATTGTCTGCCCCGGCCTTCGCCGGGATGGACGAAGCGCGCGCATTCCTTGACAGCGAAATCGGTGATCAATCGGCCTTGACCCGCGCGGAGCAAGAAGCCGAAATGCAGTGGTTTATCGACGCGGCCCAGCCCTATGCGGGTATGGATATCCGCGTTGTGTCGGAAACCATCGCCACGCACGAATACGAATCCAAGGTGTTGGCCCCGGCCTTTACCGCGATCACCGGTATCGAGATCACCCATGACCTGATCGGCGAAGGTGATGTGGTGGAAAAGCTGCAAACGCAAATGCAGTCGGGCCAGAATATCTATGACGCCTATGTCAATGACAGTGACCTGATCGGCACGCATTGGCGCTATCAGCAGGTGCGCAACCTGACCGACTGGATGGCCGGCGAAGGTGCGGATGTCACCAGCCCCGGCCTTGATCTGGATGATTTCATCGGCACCGAGTTTACAACAGCGCCCGATGGCAAACTGTATCAGTTGCCGACACAGCAATTCGCCAACCTCTATTGGTTCCGCTACGACTGGTTCAACGACGAAAAGAACAAGGCCGACTTCAAAGAGGCCTATGGCTATGATCTGGGCGTTCCGGTCAATTGGTCGGCTTACGAAGATATTGCCGAATTCTTTACCGGGCGTGACCTGAGTCATCTGGGTGTCGAGGACGAGGTCTATGGCAACATGGACTACGGCAAGAAAGACCCTAGCCTTGGCTGGCGCTACACCGATGCGTGGATGTCCATGGCGGGCATGAGCGATGTCGGCGAACCCAACGGCCTGCCGGTCGATGAATGGGGCATCCGCGTCAATGAAAACAGCCAGCCAGTGGGTGCTTGTGTTGACCGTGGCGGGGCCGCGAATGGCCCGGCAGCCGTTTATGCTGTCGAAAAGGCGATTGACTGGCTTCAGAAATACTCGCCGCCGTCAGCCATGGGCATGACCTTCTCCGAGGCGGGGCCAATCCCGGCGCAGGGCAACGTCGCGCAGCAGATGTTCTGGTACACGGCGTTCACCGCCGCGACGGTCAAGCCGGATCTTCCGGTGATGAACGAAGACGGCACGCCCAAGTGGCGCATGGCCCCCAGCCCGCACGGGGCATATTGGGAAGATGGCATGAAGGTCGGCTATCAGGACGTGGGCAGCTGGACGCTGATGAAATCCACGCCTGTTGACCGCGCGCAGGCCGCATGGCTTTATGCGCAGTTCGTGACTTCGAAAACCGTCGACGTGAAGAAAAGCCATGTTGGCTTGACCTTCGTGCGTGACAGCTCGATCAACCACGACAGCTTTACCGAGCGTGCACCGAAATTGGGCGGACTGGTGGAATTCTACCGCAGCCCCGCGCGCACCCAGTGGTCGCCGACCGGCACCAATGTGCCTGACTACCCCAAGTTGGCACAGCTGTGGTGGCAGAACATCGGCGATGCCATGTCGGGCGCCAAGACCGCGCAAGAGGCTTTGGATAGCCTGTGTGCCGATATGGAAAGCGTGATGGAGCGTTTGGAGCGTGCAGGTATCCAAGGCGATATCGGCCCGGTGATGAATGAAGAGCAGGATCCCGAGTACTGGCTGAGCCAGCCCGGCGCGCCCAAGCCCAAGCTGGCAAACGAGGACGAAGAGCCGATCACCGTCAGCTATGACGAGTTGATCGCAAGCTGGAAGTAACTCCCTTGTCCGGGGGCGGCCGTCTGACTGGCCCCGGACACTGACTACCATGCAGGGCCTTTGGCGCAGTTGCGCAAGAGGCTGGCAGGGCTAAACTGCGGTCGCCGCACCCGTGGCGGCCGCTTTTTCATACCTACACTTGACAGAACGCGCAGGACCAGACCGATGACCCATATTCTTGCTATTGATCAGGGCACCACGTCCAGCCGGGCGATCCTATTTGACCGCGATATGCGGCTGGTCGCCACCGCGCAGGAAGAGTTTCAACAGCATTACCCCAACTCCGGCTGGGTTGAGCACGACCCGAACGAGCTGTGGTCGACCACCGCAGGCACCTGCCGCGAAGTGATCGAACGGGCCGGGCTGGGCGGCGCTGACATCAGCGCCATCGGCATCACCAACCAGCGTGAGACAACGGTTGTCTGGGACCGCGCCACCGGTATGCCGATCTATAACGCCATCGTCTGGCAGGATCGCCGCACCGCCGAGTTTTGCCGCAGCCTGCGTGATGCAGGCCACGAGCCGATGATCAACGACCGCACCGGCCTGTTGCTTGATCCCTATTTTTCAGGCACCAAACTGAAGTGGATTTTGGACAATGTCGAAGGGGCCCGCGCCCGCGCCGCAGCCGGTGAATTGCTTTTCGGCACGGTCGACACCTACCTGATCTGGAAATTGACCGGCGGTGCGGTGCATGCAACCGATGCCACCAACGCCGCGCGCACCTTGCTGTATGACATCCGCAAAGGCCGTTGGAGTTCGACGGTCTGCGATTTGCTGGATATCCCGCAGGCCATGTTGCCCGATGTGCGCGACAGTGCCGATGATTACGGCGTGACGCGCGCCGATCTGTTCGGGCGTGAAATTCCCATCCGGGGCGTGGCTGGCGATCAGCAGGCCGCGACGGTTGGTCAGGCTTGTTTTCAGCCCGGCATGATGAAATCCACCTATGGCACCGGCTGTTTTGCTTTGCTGAACACCGGCGACACCCCGGTCGTGTCGCAAAACCGCCTGTTGACGACCATTGCCTATCAGTTGGACGGGCAGCCCACTTATGCGCTTGAAGGCTCGATCTTTATCGCCGGGGCGGTGGTGCAATGGTTGCGCGACGGTCTTAAAATCATTCGCGAGGCCGGAGAAACTCAAGGCTTGGCCGAACGGGCCGATCCGGCGCAGAATGTGGTGCTGGTGCCAGCCTTCACCGGACTGGGCGCCCCTTATTGGAATGCTGAATGCCGGGGCGCTGTGTTTGGCCTGACGCGCAATTCCCGCCCCGAGGAATTTGCCCGCGCGGCCCTGGAAAGCGTGGGCTTTCAAACACGTGATCTGCTGGATGCGATGCGCGCCGATTGGGCGGCGCAGGCTGGCACCGGCGATGTGGCCACCCTGCGCGTTGATGGCGGCATGAGCGCGTCGGACTGGGCGATGCAGTTCCTGTCGGATATCATCAACGCTCCGGTTGACCGGCCCGAGGTGTTGGAAACCACCGCACTGGGGGCGGCTTGGCTGGCGGGGATGAAGATCGGGCTTTATCCCGGGCAGGCAGATTTTGCCAAGACATGGGCGCTGGAACGCCAGTTTACCGCCCGTATGGATGAGGCCGAACGTGTGCGCAAATACAGCGCTTGGAAGCGTGCGGTCGAGGCGACCCTGAGCTTTTGAAGGGGGCTGTCGGGGCGTTTAGCTGCGTTTTGGTAATAAATAATTACCAATCTTGTTGCCGATAGGAAACTTTGCGGTTAGCTATTGGGCGACGCGTACAGGCATGTGCGCCCGTCCAGATCAGCAGTGGAGGAACCCGAGATGGTGCAACGGATTGAAAAGCATGGCCTTCAGGTGGCCGAAGACCTCGCCCGCTTTGTCGACGATAAGGCCCTGCCGGGCACCGGTGTTTCGCCAGATAGCTTTTGGTCGGGCTTTGCCGCGCTGATCAACGAGATGGCCCCGAAGAACAAAGCCTTTCTTGACCGGCGCGAAGAATTGCAGAGCCAGATTGACGATTGGCATATCCGCCACCGCAACCAGCCGCATGATCACGAGGCGTATAAACAGTTTCTCAAGGATATCGGCTATCTTGTCGAAGAAGGCCCGGATTTTGAGATCGAAACATCGAATGTCGACCCCGAGATTGCCCTTGTTCCGGGGCCGCAACTGGTGGTGCCGATCACCAATGCCCGCTATGCGCTAAACGCCGCGAACGCCCGTTGGGGCAGCCTTTATGATTGCCTTTACGGCACCGACGCCATGGGAAGCCTGCCGCCCAAAGGCGGTTATGACCGGGGCCATGGGGCGCGGGTCGTGGCGCGTGCGCGGGTATTTCTGGACGAAGCGTTTCCGCTGGTGGGTACCAGTCACGCGGATGTGCGGCGTTATTACGTTCAGGACGGTGCGCTGTTGGTGGATGATTGTCCGCTGGCATCCCCTGAGAAATTCGTGGGCTATCGCGGCAATCCCAAGGCCCCGGATGCTGTTCTGCTGCGCAATAACGGCCTGCATGTCGAACTGGTGTTCGATCGCGCGCATTTCATTGGCTGCCGTGATCAGGCGCTGCTGGCCGATGTGCAGATCGAAAGCGCCGTGTCGGCGATCATGGATTGCGAGGATTCCGTCGCTTGCGTGGATGCCGAGGACAAGGTGCAGGCCTATGGCAACTGGCTGGGTCTGATGCAGGGCAATCTTGAGGCCTCTCTCGACAAGGGCGGGAAAACCATCACCCGCCGCTTGGCCGACGATCGCCACTATACCGCGCCCGATGGCAGTGACCTGACGCTCAAGGGGCGCGCTTTGATGTGGGTGCGCAATGTCGGCCACCTGATGTCCAACCCCGCCATTCTGGACGCCCAAGGCAATGAAATTCCCGAAGGCCTGATGGATGCCGCCATCACCACTTTGATCGGCATGCATGACCTCAAGCGCGATAGTGGCAATTCGGTGCAAGGCTCGATCTATATCGTGAAACCCAAGATGCACGGCCCCGACGAAGTGACCTTCACCAACGAGATTTTCAATCAGGTGGAAAAGTTCCTTGGCCTGCCGCAATACACCGTGAAAATCGGCGTGATGGACGAAGAGCGCCGCACCTCAATCAACCTCAAGGAATGTATCCGCGCCGCCAAACACCGCGTGGCCTTTATCAACACCGGGTTCCTTGATCGCACCGGCGACGAAATCCATACCAGCATGGAGGCCGGCCCCTTCAGCCGCAAAGATTTCATTAAGCGCAAGGCGTGGATCGCGGGTTATGAAAACCAGAACGTCGATATCGGGCTGGAATGCGGGCTGTCGGGCAAGGCCCAGATCGGCAAGGGCATGTGGGCCATGCCCGATATGATGGCCGCCATGTTGGAGCAGAAAATTGAACACCCCAAATCGGGGGCCAATTGCGCATGGGTGCCATCGCCCACGGCGGCCACCTTGCACGCGCTGCATTACCACAAGGTCGATGTGTTTGCCGTTCAGGACAAGCTCAAGGCAGGGGGGCGGCGCGCGTTCGTCGATACGCTGTTGGATATCCCCATGGCCAGCTTCCAGAAATGGTCGAAAGAGCAGATCGCCAAAGAGGTGGAAAACAACGCCCAAGGCATCCTTGGCTATGTCGTGCGTTGGATTGATCAGGGGGTAGGCTGTTCCAAGGTGCCCGACATCAACGATGTCGGCCTGATGGAAGACCGCGCCACCTGCCGGATCAGCTCTCAGCATATTGCCAACTGGCTGCACCACGGCGTTGTCAGCGAGGTTGAGGCGATGGAAGCGATGCAGAAGATGGCGCAAGTGGTGGATCGGCAGAACGCCGATGACCCGGCTTATACGCCAATGGCCCCTGACTTTGACGGGATAGCCTTTCAAGCCGCCTGCGATCTGGTTTTCAAGGGGCGCGAACAGCCCTCGGGCTATACCGAACCGGTCTTGCACCGCCGCCGGCTGGAACTCAAAGCCGCGCAATCGGCTTAAATTTATAGCAGTAGGAGGCCCAAAATGGCTGAACTCTCCCTCAATCGTGCCCGCTCCATTATCCGCAAAGCCTTGGCAAAAGGCCGCGAGGCTGGCTTTAAGCCATTGTCGGTTGTCGTGCTGGACACCGGCGGCCACGTCAAAGCGTTTGAGCGTGAAGACGGGTCTGC
>DATFJQ010000004.1:0-2897 GCA_035269125.1 Roseovarius sp. | reverse complement strand
AAACACAGGTTGTCGGACAGATCGTCATGCACCTTGGTGCTGCCGTCCTCAAGTGCGGCTTTCATATCGATCACGGCAGGCAGATCTTCGATGTCAAGCTCGATCGCCTCAGCGGCGTCGCGGGCCTGTTCGCGGGTTTCGGCCACGATGGCGGCAATCGGATCGCCGACATGGCGCACCTTGCCTTCGGCCAAGATCGGATGGCGGGGTTCTTTCATCACCTCGCCAAACCGGTCGGTGACCTGCCAGCCGCAGGGGATGCTGCCTGCGGTTTCAAAATCCTTGCCGGTGAAGATACGGATCACGCCGGGCATGGATTCGGCCGCGTTGGTATCGATGCCGTTGATCTTGCCATGCGCCACGTCCGAGCGCAGGAAATGCACATAGACTTGGCCGTGCAGGTTGATGTCGTCGGTATAGTTACCGATCCCGGTCAGAAACCGGGCGTCTTCGCGCCGTTTGCTGCTGGCGCCGATGCCTCCGTCCTTGGGCATGTTGGTTCTCCTCCCTGAAGAGCTGCGGGTTTGCGCAGCCGGTGCCGCCTTGGGCGGCTTATGTCGTTTAAGTCATTCGGCGGCGATGGTTTCTACATCCTGGCCCGATGCGGCCATGATCGCCTTGACGATGTTGTGATAGCCGGTGCAGCGGCAGATATTGCCTTCGAGATAGTCGCGCACCTCGGCCTCGGTCGGCTTGGGGTTGTCCGCCAGCAATGCCCTGGCCGACATCACCATGCCGGGTGTGCAAAAGCCGCATTGCAAACCGTGATGCTGGTGAAAGGCCTCTTGCACGGGGTCAAGCGTGCCATCGGGCGCGGCGACGCCTTCGATGGTCAGAACCTCAGCACCTTCGGCTTCGGCGGCGAACATGGTGCAAGCTTTGACAGCTTTGCCGTCCACATGCACAACGCAGGCGCCGCATTGGCTGGTGTCGCAGCCGACATGCGTGCCCGTCAGATCGAGTGTTTCGCGCAGAAATTCGACAAGCAGAGTCCGGCCTTCCACATCGCCGGACGCGGGCTTGCCGTTCACGGTCATGTTGACCTTTGGCATTGATCGTCCTCCCATTTGGCTTTTGTTATGTTAGCTGACTTAGAGTTAAGCACGGGTCCAGCCACTTGAGAACCCGGTTTTTCACTTTACCTGCCGCGACTGGCGCGGTTGTGGGCGTGTGGGAATTTCCTTGAGCAAACCGCCCACCCCCATTTGCGCCATGGCGGCACTGTCCACCGGTACCCCGCAGGCCACCCGCGCCAACACCCAATCGGCCCCGTGCAACACCGGCGAGCGGGCGCTGTTTGGCAATCCGATCACCGGCCTGTCGCCGATTTGGCCCAGAAACAACAGGTTTCCGGGGTCAACAGGCAGGCCAAAGCGTTCCACACTGCCCCCGGCCAGGCGCAGCGCCTGCGGGGCGGTATCATGCCCATCCGATGTGGCCGAGGCCGTCAGGATCAGCACAATATCGCCACGCGCCTTTTGAATGACTTGCGCCAATGCCTGTTCGTCATGTGGGCAATGCAAGGTTTCGCTTAACTGCATGTCCAAGCCTTTGACGCGCGCCGCGACGGCCTCAAGCCCCTTGTCGCCAGGACTGCCGGGAATGTCGCTCAGAATAAGGCTGGCGGTAGTGTAAACCGGCGTGGCCAGCCGGATCGCCCCCAACGCATGTTGTGCCGCCGCTTCCACCGCCTGCGCCGGAACGCCATAGGAAATGATCTTGATCGTCGCGGCCATCCCGCCGGCTTGCAGTTGATGATAGGGCGCGACGGTGGCGACGGTGATCATCGGATCAACCGCATTGGCGGCGTACAAACGGTCGGCCTCCAGCACGACAACCCCGGCGCGGTCCGCAATCAAGTTGACCCGCCCGGTAAAGGGCTGCGTGAGATGCAGGTTGTCCGCCCCATCCAACAAGGCGCGGGCCAGATGGTCGGCGGCGGCATCTTCGTGCATGTCATCGAGGCCCAGCCGGGCCACGGTCACCTGATCAATTCCGGCCGCGTGCAGTTGCACCAGATGATCCGGCCCCAGCACCAGCCCCTTGCGCAACCGCTGGTCGGGCAGTTTCAGCGAATGCGCAAGGATCGCGCCTGCGGCCTGCGCCACGGGAACAGGGCCAAATTTCATGCCCCCTGCCTTAAAACGCGGGTCATTTCGGCCAGAATGCTTATGGCAATCTCAGACGGGCCAGCCGCGCCGATATCAAGCCCAATGGGCCCATGGATCAGGCCGATTTGATCGTCGCTATACCCCTTGTCGCGAAACCGTTCGACGCGTTTGGCATGGGTCCGCGTTGATCCAAGCGCGCCGATGTAAAATACGTCGCTGGCCAGTGCCTGTTCCAGTGCGGGATCGTCCAGTTTCGGATCATGGGTCAGCAGCACCAGCGCGGTGCGGCTGTCCAGCCCATAGGCCTGAACGCCCTCGTCCGGCCAGTCATGCGCGATGGTTTCACCGGGAAACCGCTCGGCGCTGCCGAAGCTTTCGCGCGGGTCAATCAGCAGCGGGTCATAGCCCACAATCCGGGCCATTGGCACCAGCGCCTGCGCGATATGAACCGCGCCCACCACGATCAGGCGCAGCGGCGGGTTGTGGATGTTGACGAAGGTTTCACCATCGTCTTCAAAGCCTGAACGGTCCATACGGAAGCGTTCGGAAAACCCGTCATAAACCAGTTTGCGCGTGGCATTCATCCCCGTCACATACGCCACCGGCTGGCGCGCGGCGCGGGCCTGAACCAAGTGCTTTAGCATGTCCACAGGCATCACCGGGCCGATGGGTTCAACCAGCACACGGATGGTGCCACCGCAGGCCAGACCGACGGCAAAGGCATCGCCATCGCTGACGCCATATTCCAGCATCACCGGTGTGCCGTCTTCGATGGCATCCAGCGCC
>DATFJQ010000003.1:0-12874 GCA_035269125.1 Roseovarius sp. | reverse complement strand
CCCGGCTCGGAAATCGGCGTGTCGACAACACGCTCGGTGCCAAACTCCTCAACCAGACCGCTGAGAACCTTGAACGGCGTGCCCGCTTCGGCCACGTCCTCGCCGATGATGAAAACCGTCTCATCGCGGCGCATCTCTTCGGCCAAGGCTTCGTTGACGGCCTGGGACAGGGTAATATCTCGCATGTGTCGTCCTCCTCAGGCCGTGTCGCGTTCAAGCGCGTGTTTGATGTCGGTAAAAACGTGCATATCGACCTCGGACTGGTCGGGGTAAGGCGCGGCCTCGGCATAGGCGACAGCCTCTTCGGCGTCTGTCTTGACCTCGGCATTCATCGCTTCGATCTCGTCCTCGGTGGCAATGCCCTGTTCCACGAGCCAGCCGCGGAACTTGATGATCGGATCGCGGTTGTCCTTCCAATCCTTCTCTTCGTCCTTCGAGCGGTAGTATTCGCGGTTGATGTCGCCCACGTGGTGGCCGTGGTAGCGATAGGTCATCAGCTCCATGAAAAACGGCCCCTCGCCCTTGCGGGCGCGGGCCACAAGTTTCTGCGTCAATTCATTGACGGCCAGAACGTCTTGGCCGTCCACCTGATGGGCCTCGATACCGAAGGCTTCGGCCCGTGCGGTGATCGAGCCGGCGGCGATTTCCTCGGTCTTGGTGTACTCGGAATAGCCGTTGTTTTCGCAGGCGTAGATCACCGGCAGGTTCCATAGCGCGGCCATGTTCATGACCTCGTACATCAGGCCCTGCGCGGTGGCCCCATCACCGAAAAAGCAGACGGTGACATCGTCGCGGCCCAACAGTTTGGAGGTAAAGGCCGCGCCTGTGGCAATCCCCATCGAGCCGCCGACAATGGCATTGGCCCCAAGGTTGCCGTTGGACTGATCGGCGATATGCATCGAGCCGCCCTTGCCCCGGCAATACCCCTCTTCCTTGCCCAAAAGCTCGCAGAACATTTCCTTGAACTCGGCCCCCTTGGCCACACAGTGCCCATGGCCCCGGTGCGTCGAGGTGATCTTGTCGTCGCGGGTCAGCGCCTCGCAAATGCCCACGGCCACAGCTTCTTCGCCAGAATACATATGCGTCAGCCCCGGCATCTTGGCCGAAAGATAAAGCTGGTTCGCATTGTCCTCAAACGTACGAATACGCACCATCTGACGGTACATCCGCAAATAATCTTCGGTGTTGGTCTTGGCCATGAGGTCCTCTTGGGCGATGGGCAAAGCCCCCGCCTTGCGCAGGGAGAAACGCAAGGCAGGGGGTGTTGCCGCCGGTCAGTAACGGTTGGCGATCGGCAATTCTTCGGCAGGGAAGAGGCTGATCACTTCGCAGCCGGTCTCGGTCACCACAACTTCTTCTTCTATCCGCGCCGCGGAATAGCCGTCTGCCGCGGGGCAGTAGGTTTCCAGCGCAAAGACCATGCCGGTCTTGATCTCCATCGGGTGTTCCATGCTGACCGCGCGGGAGATGATCGGACGCTCGTGCAGGGCCAGCCCGAGGCCGTGGCCAAATTGCAGACCGAACGCCGCGTCCTCATTGGGAAAGCCAAGGCTTTCCGCCGTCGGCCAGACTTCGGCAACCTTGTCCGTCGTCACGCCCGGTTTGATCATCGCGATCGAGGCGTCGATCCATTCGCGCGCCTTGACGTAGGCGTCATTCTGCGCGGGTGTGGCACGACCGACGTTGAAGGTTCGATAGTAGCAGGTCCGGTAGCCTTGATAACTTTGCAAAATATCAAAGAAGGCCTGATCACCGGGGCGGATCAAACGATCGGTGAAGTTATGCGGGTGTGGGTTGCAGCGTTCGCCGGAAATGGCGTTGATCGCCTCGACGTCGTCCGAGCCCATCTCGTAGAGCAACTTGTTGGACATGGCGACGATGTCATTTTCGCGCACGCCGGGTTTCAACTCCTCATAGATCATGTGGTAGACGCCATCGACCATCGAGGCGGCCTGCGTAAGAAGCTGGATTTCATCCCAGTTCTTGATCTCGCGCGCCGCCAGCATGATCTGTTGGCCGTCGACCACGTTAATACCTTCTTCTTGCAGCGCGTGGAACATCGCCGTTTCGGCATAATCCACGCCCACCGGCATATCGGCCATGCCCGCATCCTTGATCAGCTGTGCGATCATCTTGGCGTATTTTCTCATCAGGCCGAATTCCGGCGGAATGGTGCCGCGCATACCGACAACGCCTGCAAGGCAGTGATCGGGTTCCAGCCAGTCGGAATAGCGCTGGTGGTGCACTGCCGCCGAGCCGAAGTCCCAGACATAGGGGCTGTCGTCGCCGGTCAGCAGGCAGAAGCGGCACATCTTGTCGCGTTCCCATTCACCGATCTTGGTGGCCGAGACATAGCGGATATTGTTCACATCAAAGAGTAGCAGCGAACCGGCGTTGGAATTCTGCAACGATTGGCGCGTACGGGCCAACCGGTAACGGCGCAAGCGGTCATGATCGACGCGACGCTCAAAATCGACCGAGGTGTGACCCCAGGCCGGGATTTTGTCGCGCCATTCCCAGTTGGTTTCGAGATCCTGCGGGGTAAGCAGGTTTGGCATAAGGGCGTTGCCCGGACGTTCTGACATTTGAAACTCCTTTCGGGTGCGATCCCGCGCACCCGGTTCATGTTGAGACTTCGGCGAGAGCCGGTTATTTCGTGACCCAGCCGCCGTCGATTGAGATCATCTGCCCGGTCATGTAGTCGCTGTCGTTCGAGGCGAGGAAGGATGCGGTGCCGGTGATGTCATCAGGGTAGGACACACGCTTGATCACAAGGTTGTTCTCGACGATGTCGTCATAGGCCTGACCAGCGCGTTCCTTGAAGCCGATCTCGACAAGGTCTTTGTCCAGCTGTTCCCAAAGCGGGGTGACAACAACCCCGGGAGCGTAGCCGTTCACAGTGATATTGTGTTCGCCCAGACCCAATGCGCCACATTCGGTCAGCGCCAGACAGCCGTATTTCGAGGTGCAGTAAACTGTCACATCCACCAGCGGCTTACGCGAGGCGATACTGCCCACGTTGATCAGCTTGTAGGGGTGATCATCCATCGGGCCTTGTGCGATCATCTGCTTGGCGGTTTCCTGCATCCCCAACCACATCGCCTTGGTGTTGACGTTCATGATCATGTCCCAGTTGTCTTCGTCGATATCCATGAAGAACCGGGGTTTGTTGAGGCCCGCGTTGAACAGGCCAACGTTGATCGAGCCGAAGGCATCGACGGTTGCGGCCACCGCGGCGGCGTTATCTTCGCGCTTGGTTACATCCATCTTGACCGCAATTGCCTTGCCGTTACCGGCCCCGTTGATGCGATCGGCAACGGTCTGTCCCTCCTCAAAATCTAGGTCACCGAGGCAAACATTGGCACCTTGCGCGGCGAAGGCCTCGGCGTTGGCCGCGCCCATGCCGCGCGCGGCACCGGTGATTAGAATGTTCTTACCTTTAAGGCGATTGGGGTCCATGCTTTCTCCTCCTCTGTCACGGTGTTCTGTATGGTCCTATGAGTTCATCGGCCCGGGCTTGGGCCTTTCTCAATGTCTCGCGCGGAGTTGAGATCCCGCGCAGCATGTCGTGGAATTCCTCGCCACAGATATGAAAGATCTCGCTGATCTCGGGGATCGGTGGGCGCGGCCAGAATTGAAGCTCGTCGCGCCAAGACATGGCATCGACGGCCTCGAAAATCGGCGACGCGCGCCGCACCTCGGGATCTGCCCCGACGCTGTAGCGCGGATTGGTGCGGCTGCCGTTCTGCACGTAAAGCTTTTGCGCTTCGGGCGACGTGAACACCATGAGCGCCTCAACCGCCGGCCCGATGCGTTCGGGCGGCAGGTTGGCCGGGATGCCCATGATATAGCCCCCCACCGGCGCAACCGCGCTCCCGCCGGGGCCGGGCGGGTGCGGAAGATACCCGGTCTGGCCATAAGCTGGCGAGGTTTCGTCAAGTTCGAAATACGGTGCAAGTAGGGTGTAACCATAGGCCATCGCGACATTACCCGCCGCGTAGGGGCGGATGCGTTCATACCACGACATCGACAGGATATCGGGCGGCGAATAGCGCAGCATTTCGAGAAGGAACTCGGCAGCGCGCAGGCCGGCTTCGGTGTCGATCATCGGGCGATAATCGCGTGCGGCAAGATCGTCGGTTTGAAAGCCGCCCGCATTCTTGGGCAGGTTGACAATTGGCTGGCCAAAATCGGCCATGGTCATAAGGACAGTATGCCCCAAGGCGGTGCCGCGGGCTGCGTTCCATGCAATGCCATACCGCCCACGGTTGGGTTCGTGGAAACGTGCGGCCGCCTTGAGCAACATATCGGTTGTTGTTGGGGCCTCTAGCCCTTCGCGGGCGAAAAGGTCCTTGCGGTAAAAAAGAAGTTCGGGCGTCGTTTGTGCCGGAACACCGTAGGGGCGGCCGCCCCAGTGGGCCGCGTGCCACCCGGCTGTATGGAAATCCGCGGGGTCGATCCGGGCAATATCCATCGCCTCGTCCAGCGGCATCAGCATCCCGCGTTCGGCATAGAGGCCAACCCACGGCAGATCGAGCGCGATAATGTCATAGCGACTGGATTTGCGTTCGGCGTTGCGGACCGCCTCTTCGCGCAGGCGGTCAATGGAAAAGGCCCGCTGATGAATCTGCGTGCCGATTGCCTGTTCGAACTGGCGCTTGAGGTTATCCATGACCATGAAGGTCGGATCCCCATGCACAAGTACCCTGATTCCGCCGGAGACTTTCAGCGGCTCAGCCAACACCTTGAGCGGCGGAATCGACTGGGCCGCCATGTATGACCCACCATAGTAGTAGTCCTTGGCGCCTGATGTCCGCTCGCGTCCGCCGAATTGCGCCGCGGCCAGTCGTTCGACACGGCCTGTCATTTGCATCCATTGCTCAAGAAGTTTTTCGCTGGGATGCATCGAGAAGCTTTTGCCGCTTTGCGTACGGGGCCGCTGTTCAATCAGCCCGGCGTCAAGCATGTCCTTGAGCCGACGGTTGGCCGTAGCATAGGGAACATTGCTGGCCCCGATGAGCGACGTGGGCGTGACTGTCTTTGCTTCGAGATGGCCGCGCATCAAGTGCACTGTCATCCGAAAATACGGATTTGGTTCATGTAGTTCGGTCGCGGCTTCCAACTCGGCCCCGACATCATCCAAAAAGGACAATGTACGTAGCATGTCGGCCTTCGCCTGTGGCGAGGCCAAATGACTTTCTGCATGTCCTTTCATTGCGTTCATGGGGCTGGATCGCGCTTTTTGATTACCGGTTGCAGCTGTAAGCTCTGAATTGTTCAAATTGGACGAATCCGATTCACTCATCGAGACGTTCTCCCACAAAATATTCAAATTGACTGGCCTACCGTATCGCAAAACAATCCATATTGGATGTTCATTTATCCACTTTGGATATCTATCCTGCATTCTGGAGGCACGGTCCGAGTCACCCTGACGTCAGATCGTCTGGCGAATCGGGCGATGAATCCTCGCGAGGAGACGAGGATTTGGACTTGCAACTTGGCTATTCTGGGAGGAGACCCAAATGAAGTATCGTCACACATTGGCGGCAACGACAGCCGCAGCCGCCCTGACCATCGGCGGCGCAGCCATCGCTGAAACCATGACCATCGGCATCACGCAGAACAACGTGGGCGTCGACAGCTACCAGACAACCTATGAAAAGGCGTTTATCGAAGCCGCAGAAGCCAATGATGACGTCGAAGCCATCGTGCTTGATGCAGGTGGCGACGTGGCCCGCCAGATCGCGCAAATGGAAGATCTGATTCAGCAGGAAGTTGATGCCATCATCATCTGGCCGACCAACGGCGAAGCTGTGATCCCTGCCGTGCGCAAGGCACACAAGGCTGGTATCCCGGTGATTGTGACCAACTCCAACATCGCAGAAGCGGGTTTCGATTTCGTCGCGTCCTTCTCGGGCCCTGACAACATTACACAGGGCAAGCGCTCGGCCGAGATCATGTGTGACAAGTTCACTGACATGGGCATCGAGGATGAAGCCAAGGTCCTGCACATCACTGGCCAGCCGGGTTACACCACCGCCATCGAGCGCGCGAAAGGCTTTGATGACCGCCTGCCCGAAGTCTGCCCGAACGTCGAGCAGATCGACAAGCAGCCCGGCGACTGGAACCGCGAGAAATCTCAGAAGGTCATGGAAGCCTTCCTTGTAAAATATGACGACATTGACGGCGTTTATGCCGGTGACGACAACATGGGTGTTGGCGCGCTGAACGCGGCGAAGGCTGCCGGACGTGACGGAATTATTTTTGTTGGTGCCACCAACTTTGCGGTGGGATATGAAGCCATGGCGCGCGGCGAATACTGGGGGTCGATCTACCAGTCGCCCGTGGATGACGCCAAGGCGGCCCTGAAGACGGCTGTTGAAACTCTGGAAGGCAAAGACCTGCCCTTCCTGAATTATTTCGACACCCCGAAGATTACTCAGGACAACATGGACGAGTTCGACAAGCCAGTCTTCTAAGACCCGCTTGCTTTCAGGGCGCGGCAACAAAGCCGCGCCCGCTTTTACAACCATAACAAAACCTACGATCTGGGAGGGGTGCCATGGCGCGTGTTTCCGGCCGTTCATGCATCGTAACAGGTGCGGCCCAGGGTATTGGCCGTGCCATCGGTGAGGCACTTTTGGATGAAGGGGCTGACGTGTGTTTCGCCGATATCAACGGCGCAAAAGCCGCTGAGGTGGCCGAATCCAACGCAGAGCGCGCAGCGCGGGTGAGCGGCAAAGTGGCCCATTTCGCCGTGGATGTCACAGATCGGGCGCAGGTGCAGGCAATGATCGCTCATGCTGTTGAACGCTTCGGAAAGCTGGACGTGAAGTTCAACAATGCGGGCGTGAACAAGCCGATGAATTTCCTTGATGTGACCGAGGAAAACTGGCGCTTCATTACCGACGTGAACGGGCTTGGCTGTCTGATCGGAATGCAGGAAGCCGCGCATCAGTTCATTCGTCAGGGCAGCTTTGGCAAGATCATCAACACCGCGTCGATCGCGTCGCGGCAGGGGTTCGACAATGTCGCGCCCTACTGTGCAAGCAAATGGGGTGTCGTATCGTTGACCCAGTCGGGCGCGCGTGACCTTGCAAAACATGATATCACGGTGACGGGGTTTGCCCCCGGTGTCGTGGCCACCGAGATGTGGGAACAGGTCGATCAGGACCTGATGGAGATTGGTGCCGCCGAGCGCCCGGGTCAAGCGATGGAGGAGTTTTCGTCTGAGATCCTGAAAGGCCGGGTGGCAACGCCGCAAGACATTACGGGGACAACGACGTTTCTGGCATCGAAAGACAGCGATTACATGACCGGTCAGATCGTCATGATTGACGGTGGAATGACGCTGGTTTGAGTTCAAGCCGCCCCTGGGTGGCAAAAGGGAGGACATTTCATGGCTGGGCTGACCAAGAAAGGGATCGGCGGCTTCTTGGCCCGTCAAGGGATCCTGGTTGCGTTTGCAGTTTTTATCATCGGGTTCACGATTGCCAATCCGCGGTTCATCGACCCCGACAATGTGATGGGGGTTCTCCGCTCTTCGGCGATCCTCGGTGTGATGGCACTTGGGGTGACATTCGTTGTGATCAGCGGCAACCTTGACCTTTCGGTTGGGTCGATGATGTCCTTTTCCACGATTGTTGTGCTGGACCTGCATGACAAGATCGGGCCGGCATTGGCCATCCCTGCGATGTTTGCAATGACCCTCGCACTTGGGGCCTTTATCGGGTTTCTGGTGGGGTATCTCAAGCTGAATTCTCTAATTGTGACCCTTGGGATGTTATCGGCCATTCATGGTCTGACGCTGACCTATTCGGGCGGCAAGAATATGGATATCGACGACAAGGAAGGCACATGGTTTTCTGTCTTTGGACAGGGTGACGCGCTTGGAATCCCCATTCCGATCCTGCTGTTTGCACTTGTGGCCGTGCTCTTGGGGGCGATGCTGTCCAAGACACCCTTCGGGCGTAAGGTTTATGCCGTCGGGGGCAACGGGACAGCGGCGACATTCTCGGGTATCCGGCGTGCGCGCACGGTGTTCATGTGCTACCTGATCAGCGCCTTTTGCGTGGCTATGGCGGGGCTTATTCAGGCCAGCCGGTCGTTGGGGTCTCAAAACACTGTTGGGCAGGGTCTGGAACTTGAGGTTCTGGCAGCGGTCATTCTTGGCGGTGCGTCGCTTTTGGGGGGCTCGGGGACGATCTTCAAAACAGTGATCGGCGTTTTGATCCTGGGCTTTATCCAAAACGGGCTGCTTTTGGTTGGTTTGCAGTTCTACGTTCAGTTCGTTGTGACCTGGATCATCATCATTCTTGCTGTCTGGCTCGATATTGCAGCCAAGCGCGGCAAGCTTTGGTCGCCGATTGCGTAAGGGAGGAAAGACAATGCAAGCTGGTACTCTTTCGAAATACCTCAAGAGCGGGGCCATCTGGGGCTTCATCGTTCTGGAACTGATCTTTTTCTCGATTGCCGGTGAATTCCTTGCGGTCAGCGACAAGGCCTTCATGGATGCCGACAACATGCTGCTGCTGTTCAAACAGTCAGCCCCCATTGGCATCATCGCCATGGGCATGACTATCATCATGGTCAATGGCAATATCGACCTGAGTGTCGGGGCGATCTACGCGATCTGCGCCATCGTTTTGCTGGATAGCATGACTTGGCCGATGTTCGCGGGGCTTGGCGACTGGGTGATCCCGGTCGCTTGGGCGCTGGCGTTGTTGACCGGTATCTTGCTTGGCGCGCTGAACGGCCTGATCGTTTGGAAAACCGGGGTCGATGCCTTCATCGTCACACTTGGCTCGATGTTGGGGTATCGTGGACTTGTGTTCATGTACAACGGTGAGCAACCGACAAGCCACCTGAACTGGACGCTGGTGGATTTTGCCGAGGCACAATTCATGGGTCTGCATACAGCAACGTGGTTCTTGTTGGCGGTGACGGTGGCCATATGGTTTTTGATGAACCGCACTGTCCATGGCCGCAACGCCTATGCTATCGGCAACAACCGCGAGGCGGCAGTCAATGCCGGTATCCGTATCGGTCCGCACATGATGATCAACTTCATGATCATCGGATTTTTGGCCGCACTGTCCGCCGTGGTCTTCTATTCGGAGTCCGGATCGGTGAACCCCAACGATGGACAGCTTTATGAGTTGTGGGTGATCACCGCCGTCGTTCTGGGTGGCACCAAACTGACCGGCGGGGCGGGCTCGATCATCTCGACCTTTGGAGGCGTGGTCGCGATCCAGCTCTTGCGCAAAGGCCTCGCCCATATCGGCGCAGATACGTCGACCGTTAACCTTGTGATCGGTCTGATTTTGATTGTCGTGCTGTTCCTTGACCGGCAGTTGAACGTGAAAGGCAAAGAGGAGTTGAAGATATGACCGCACAAACCCCTGTCCTGCGGCTGGAAGGGATCGTAAAGACCTTTCCCGGTGTGCGCGCCCTTGATGGCGTGTCGCTGATCATTCTTCCCGGCGAAGTGCATGCTC
Organism: Roseovarius sp.; assembly: GCA_035269125.1. GTDB lineage: Bacteria > Pseudomonadota > Alphaproteobacteria > Rhodobacterales > Rhodobacteraceae > Roseovarius. The sequence continues at coordinate 3,374 of DATFJQ010000003.1, read as the reverse complement.
TTATGGGTGAAAATGGCGCCGGAAAGTCCACTTTGATGAAAGTCCTCGGCGGCATTCACCAGCCCGATGAAGGTCAGATCATTGTGGATGAAACACCGGTCATTATGTCAGGCCCGCTCGACGCGAAAGCCAAGGGCATTGTCTTCATCCATCAGGAACTGAGCCTCGCAGATGAGCTCAGTGTGGCCGAGAATATCTATCTCGGGGAATTGCCGCAAAAGCATTTCGGTCTGGTCGATTGGGCGGAACTTGAGGCCAAGACCAACGCGATCCTTGAAAAGCTCAAAGTCAGCTTTGACGCTAAAACGCGTGTCGGCGACCTTTCGATCGCCAACCAACAGATGGTCGAGATCGCGCGCGCGCTGACAGTGGATGCCAAGGCCGTGATCTTTGACGAACCCACAGCCTCGTTGACTGACGCGGAAAAGGTTGTGCTGTTCGAAGTGATCTCTGACTTGCAAAAACAGGGTGTGGGCATCGCCTATATTTCCCACCGGATGGAAGAGATTTTCAAAATCACCGACCGGATCAGCGTTTTGCGTGATGGCCAATATCAAGGGACGGTCAATACCGCCGATACGAATGAGGAAGGCGTCACCCAAATGATGATCGGGCGCAAGCTGGACCTCAGCCGCAACGAGTCCCATCACGAACTGGGCAATGTCGCGCTCGAAGTGCGCGGGTTGAGCTGTGGCAATCTTTACAAGGATGTCAGTTTCGAAGTGCGGCGCGGAGAGGTCGTTGGCTTCTACGGCCTTGTCGGTGCAGGCCGCACGGAGATTGCCGAAACACTGTTCGGCCTTAGAAATCCGTCATCCGGGACTATCCTTATGGATGGTGAAGAGGTGCGGATCGCGTCGCCCTATGATGCGATTGAGCGGGGCATCTCGCTTGTGCCCGAGGATCGAAAAGGCCAAGGCTTGGTTCTGGGCATGAACTGCCGCGATAACATGACCTTGCCGCAGGTTGATGATCTCAAATCCGGACCCTTCGTTGCCGATGGCGCAGAGATCGCGATCTTCGATCAATACCGCGACAAACTCGACATCCGAACACCTGGCTGGAAACAGCTCGTGGGCAACCTCTCGGGTGGCAATCAACAGAAAATTGTCATCGGAAAGTGGCTGTCGATGCGTCCCAATGTGCTGATTGTTGATGAACCCACACGAGGGATCGACGTGGGGTCGAAAGCCGAGATTCACAACCTGCTTCGTGATCTGGCCGCACAGGGTTTTGCGGTGATCGTTATCAGTTCAGAAATGCCAGAGGTGCTGCATGTGGCCGACCGCATTGTCGCGATGTATTCGGGTCAAATCATGCGGACCTTTACTTCTGAGGAGGTGACAGAAGAGAACCTTATCGCGGCAATATCCGGTCTGGATACCGAAGAGGTGGCCTGATGCGTGTCGGCTTTGCCGGTCTGGGCCGAATGGGCGCACATATGGCGCGCCACCTGTCCCGTGCAGGCCATGACCTGAAGCTTTGGAACCGCTCGGCAGATAAGTCAGAAGCCTTGACGGAACCGCTCCGGGTTTACCGGAGCGTTTCTGGTTCAATCGGTGGCCATGCCCGAGGTCCGCAGAGGGCCGTTCACGACTGGTTGCTCGCGCATGGTTCGCAACTTTGCAAAGCGCGCTTCCTGCGCATTGCGGATATTCACTGTCTCGGGCTGGATCAAGGTGAGTAGGGCCGCCGGGCATCGCCGCACTGCGGCCCGTCAATGCACGGCTCGTGTGGTCGGTGTGCAGATTGGATTTGGGCCCGCCATTGGCGATGCCTGAAATATCAAGGCTCCGGGGCGAAACCCCGGAGCCAGTTAGCCTTATTCGAATTCGACCAGCAAATCCTTGGCGTCGATCTGGCCACCGGCCTGCACATGCACGGCCTTGACGGTGGCGTCGCGTTCGGCGTGGATGCCTGTTTCCATTTTCATCGCCTCGATGGTCAGCAGCATGTCGCCTTCCTTGACGGTCTGGCCTGTCGACACCGTGACGCTGGCCACGACGCCGGGCATCGGCGCGCCGACATGCGCGGGGTTGCCTTGTTCGGCCTTTGGCCGTGCGGCGGTGGTGGCCTTGGCCTTGCGGTCGGGCACGCGGATCACGCGGGGCTGGCCGTTGAGTTCGAAGAACACCTTTACCTCGCCGTCCTCGCCGGTTTCGCCAACGGTTTGCAGACGAATTTCAAGGATTTTGCCGGGGTCGATTTCTGCCGAGATTTCCTCACCCGGTTCCATCCCGTAAAAGAACGTGCGGGTGGGCAGGGTGCGGACCGGGCCATAGATCCGGTGGCGGCCCATGTAATCCAGAAAGACCTTGGGATACATCAGATATCCGTTCAGGTCTTCGTTATCCACCGCTTTGCCTTCAAGCTGGTCGATCAGATCGGCCTGCGCCGCCTTCAGATCGACAGGATCAAGATGTGCGCCGGGGCGCGCGGTGTTGGGTTTTTCATCCTTCAGCACCTTTTTGACCATGGCCTCGGGAAAGCCGCCGGGGGGCTGGCCCAGATTGCCGCGCATCATGTCGATCACCGAGTCTGGAAAGGCCACATCGGTGTCGGGATTTTCCACATCGGCGCGGGTCAGGCCCTGACTGACCATCATCAGCGCCATGTCGCCCACAACCTTGGAGGAGGGCGTCACCTTGACGATATCGCCAAACATCTGGTTCACGTCTGCATAGGTTTTGGCGATGTCGGGCCATTTTTCCTCAAGCCCAAGGCTGCGGGCCTGCGCCTTGAGGTTGGTGAACTGGCCACCGGGCATTTCGTGCAGATAGACCTCGGAGGCAGGGGCGGCGAGGCCGGATTCAAACGCTACATATTGTGCGCGCACCTGTTCCCAGTAATTCGAGATTTCGCGGATACGTTCGATATCCAACCCGGTGTCACGCTCGGTATGCATCAAGGCTTCGACGATCGAGCCAAGGCAGGGCTGTGATGTGCCGCCCGAGAAGGCATCCATCGCCGTATCCACCGCATCAACGCCCGCCTCTGCGGCGGCCAGAATGGTGCCGCCCGCAATGCCGCTGGTGTCGTGGGTGTGGAAATGCACCGGGATCATCAATTCATCTTTCAGCGCCTTGACCAAGGCCCGCGCGGCGGCGGGTTTCAACAGGCCCGCCATATCCTTGAGGCCCAGAACATGCGCGCCCGCCGCCTCAAGCTCTTTCGCCATGGCGACATAGTATTTCAGGTCATACTTGGCGCGGTTAGGATCAAGGATATCGCCGGTATAGCAAATCGTGCCTTCGCAGATCTTGCCGGTGTCGATCACTGCGTCCATGGCGACGCGCATGTTTTCCACCCAGTTCAGGCTGTCAAACACGCGGAACACGTCAACGCCGGTTTCCGCCGCTTGGCGGACGAATTCC
>DATFJQ010000002.1:0-12808 GCA_035269125.1 Roseovarius sp. | reverse complement strand
GATGACCCGACACTCGACAGCCCCCGTGGCCAGGCCGCGCGGGCGCTGTTGTGGCTGATGGAACAGGATCAGGCGATCCGGCTGATTTCAGTCGGCTGACCGCGTTCCGCAAATAAATGTTTTAAAACAATGATTTGTCTTTATATTGAGCAAAAAGTTCACAAATGTTCCCATAAAGTTCTTTACAGGACCTTAATAAAATGAGAACAAAGGAGCAACACAGATAACCGGAAAGGAGCCCCGATGCTTCGCCAGATCAAAAATACTGCCGAACGGTCCTCGGACACTCTTATTGGAGATTTTGTTGGGGCTGCGGCTTTGATGGTGACGCTGGTTGTGGGGCTGTATCTGCCCGGCCTGATCTGAGTTTCTGCCTGCGATGTTCCTTGTCCGTCACGCCTGACGCATCTCTGTCCCCAAGTTGATGGTGCGTCTGACTGACTGTCCCAAGTCTTGCCCGGGGTGATCTGCCTCTTTGTCCCGGTTTGTGATGGATGTTTTCGGAGCCCGCTTTCCTGTCCGCCGCCGCCCGGTTTGGGTGCGCGGCGGTTTTTTTGGTGCAAGCTTATCGCCCCTGACAGGGCGCCGCGCGAGGTCAGCCGCAGGGTTGGGCCGCTTTGATCTGTTCCAACGCTTCGACCGTGGCGTCGAGGGTCAGAAGGATCGAGGCATGGCGGTTTTTATAGTCGCGCGCCGGGCGCAGCACTTCAAGCCCGTCAAAGGGCGCGGCGGGCGTCGGCCCATCGTTTTTGAGCATATCTTTCAGCGCATCACGCGCGGCGACGACCTGATCAAAGCGCGCGCCGATGATGTGCTGGCCCACGATGCTAGCGGCCGCTTGCCCCAATGCGCAGGCCTTCACCTCGGCGGCGTAGTCGGTGATTTTGTCGCCGTCCGTGCAAATATCCACGGTCACGGTCGAGCCACAAAGCGGCGCGCGGCGTTTGACACTCGCCTCGGGCGCATCCAGCCGTCCGTGATGGGGGATGTCTGCCGCAAGCTCAAGAATCCGCGCCGAATACAGCTTGATCAGGTCGGTTTCGCCGCTCATGACTTTCCCTTTCGTCTTTGTGCCAATAGATAGAAGTCCTGACGCCAGATGCAAAAGGTTTTCGCTTATGTCCTTCGACCCCGCCAGCTTGAAATACGATGATCGCGGCCTGATTCCTGCTATCGCGCAGGATGCGCAGACCGGTGAGGTTCTGATGATGGCGTGGATGAATGCCGAATCCGTCGTGCGAACCTTGGAAACGGGCCGCGTGACTTATTGGAGCCGGTCGCGGCAGGCGTTCTGGGTCAAGGGCGAAACATCGGGCCATGTGCAGGAACTGGTCGATTTCCGTGTCGATTGCGACCGGGATTGCCTGTTGGTGCGGATCAACCAGACCGGCCCGGCCTGCCATACCAACCGCCGCAGTTGTTTCTACACCGCCGTGCGCGATGGCGAAGAAGTGGAACTGATGGCGCCAATGACTGACTAAGCTGCGCCTTACCGCGCAAGGTAGCGGTCCAGCACGATGGGCGGGATATGGCCGCGCAGCATCATGTCGGGCAGCACATAAGACGGCGTGGCATCCAAGTCCAACGCGCGGGCCAGATCGGGTTGTTTTGTCATGTCGATCAGGGTCACGCGCAAATCGTGGGTTCCCGAGAGCTTGCGCAAGTCGTCCTGCGCCCGGTCACAGTCTGGGCAATCCGGCGCAATGAACAACGCGATTTTCAACGCCGCCCCCTTGGGGCCAAACCCCGGTAAATGCGCGCCATAGAGCGCCTGTTCGCGGTTCGCCAACAGCGCAAGATCATCGGCGATGGCATCGGCATAGGGGTTGATCGGCGGCGCGGGGGCATCTGGCAAAAGCTGCGGCACGCTGAGCAGCACTTCGCGCAATTCGTTGTGAAAAACCGCACGTTCGGTTGGCGTCAGCGCGGTGAAGTCCGTCTGGGCTGCGGCTGTACCGGACAGCGCCGCAAAAAGGCCCGCCGCAAGCGGCAGGCCCTTGGTGGTCAAGCGGCGCAAACGCATCATCCCTCCTGTCGGATCTCGCCGGCGATTTCTTGCATCACGTCCAGCGGCACATAGCCGCGCAGCATCTGATCGTTCATCACGAAGGTGGGCGTGCCGGTGATGCTCATCCGCTGGCCAAGGGCGTGGTTTGCGGCAATCACCTGTCCAACCTCTTCGCTGTCCATATGGGTAACGATGGCCTCGGCATCAAAGCCGAACCCTTCGGCCACGCGGCGCAGGGCGGGTTCGGAAATGTCGCCTTGGAACGTCATCAGTGCATCGTGCACCTGTTTATACGCCTCATCGCCCGCGATTTGCAGCGTGGCGATCGCAAATTGCGCCGCCAGCAGCGATTGTTCGCCCAGGATGGGGAATTCTTTGACGATCACGCGGATGTTGCCATCGGCCTCGACAAGGCTTTCGACCTCGGGGAAGGCGCGTTTGCAGTAGCCGCATTTGTAATCCATGAATTCGACCAGCGTAATGTCGCCCTCGGGATTGCCGCCGACCCATGAATGATCATCGTTGAACAACGCCTCGGCGTTGTCGCGCACAAGCGCCACGTCATTTTGCGCCTGTTGCTCTTGCTGGCGCTGTTCCAGAACGGCGACGGCCTCCATGATCACCTGCGGGTTTTCCATCAGGTAATTGCGAATCTCGGCATGAAAGGCGTCGCGCTCGGCCTCGGTCATCGCGGTCAGGTCCAACGCCTGCGCAGGCAGGGGGAGGGCCAAAGCAGCGGCGGTAGCCAGCGCTGCAAGGGGGGCAAATTTCATTAGGGTCATCTCCGTTTCTTTTCAGCGGCTTTGGCCGCAGATAACACATCCTGTGCCCGACGCCAGCCGGTTGAGCCGCGCGGCAAAAGATCAGATGCGCGTTGCGCGTGCAGCCCAGCATCCTCAAGCCGACCCATCATGGCATAGCGTTCGGACGTGACAAGCGAGGCCATGCCCTTGTTGCCCTGTTTGGCATAGGTGGCGGCCAGATCGCGCATCACCCGCGCATCCCGACCATCGAGCGAACGGGCCTTTTCCAGATATTGCTGGGCTTTGCCGCTTTGTCCCTGCGCCATGAGCGCGCGGCCATAAGAGCCAAGGATCAGCGCATTGTTGGGCGCGATGTTGACAGCCCGGCCATAGGCGTTGGTGGCGGCGGCAAAATTGCGGCTTTCCATCAAGATCTGGCCCTTGAGTTCTAGCAGGAACGGATCATTCGGGCGTTGCGCGATGGCTTGGTCCATGGCGCGAATGGCTTTGCTGGTTTGTGACCGTCTGTGGTGGGCCACAGCCTGACGCATCAGTTTGATATCGGCATACCCGGATTCTCCGGCACGCGTCAGCGTCCATTTAGGAGAGCGTTTAAAGGCCGAAAGCTTGCCCTTGGCGCGGGCAAACCAATAGTCATGATCGGGTTGCGGGCGGGCCTTGTCTGCATAGGCGTCGGCAAGGCGGCGCACCACGCGAAAGCGATCCGCCGACAGGGGGTGCGTGCGCGCATAGGGATCTTGGCGATACCGGCTGAGCGCCTCTTGCCCGCGAAAAATATCCATGACGGCAACCGCGCCTTGGGGGTCAATTCCGGCATTGGCCATGAACCGCAGGCCCGATTGGTCGGCGGCGTTTTCCTCGGCGCGGGTGTGCGACATGAACATGCGCATGGCCGAATTCGTGGCACCGATGGCCGCCGCGCCTGCCGCCTCGCCTGCGCCCGCAGCGATCGCCGCCGCGGCTGCCAATGCTGCGCCAAGGCCAGCAGCGGTGCGCGCGGTGCGCATGTTCAGGGTCCGACGGGTCAAGTGGCCATTGGCGATATGGGCGGCTTCGTGGGCGATGACGGCTTGCAGCATCGCGGCATTGTCCATTTTCAACAACAGCCCTGAGTGGATGAAGATATGCTCACGATCTACGACAAAGGCATTCAGGCTTCGGTCGTCGATCAGCAGGATATCCACGCGCGTCGGGCTTAGCCCGGCCGCTTTCAGCAGCGGGGCCGAAAGCTGTTTGAGCGCGTATTCGATATCGGGGTCGCGCAACAGGGTCAGCGCCCGTGCCGGAGAGGACAAGGTCAATCCGATCAGGGCACTGATAACGAGAAGGCGAACAAGGTGCATTGACGGCATGCCTTTTTCCGGGCGAAACGGACTTAACAGGTAGCTTAGTCTAGGAAGAAAACGATGCGGAACTCAACCCGATCCCAAGTCGATCCCTTTATTGTGATGGATGTGATGGAGGCTGCGCGCCGCGCCGAAGAGGCTGGGCGCCACATCATCCATATGGAGGTTGGCCAGCCGGGCACACCCGCACCGCAGGGCGCGCGCGAGGCTTTGACGCGGGCAATGGCGGATCAGCCGATGGGCTATACCGTTGCGCTTGGGCTGCCTGCGATGCGCGCGCGGATCGCGCAATTGTATGGGGACTGGTATGATATCGACCTGAACCCGGATCGTGTGGTGATCACGCCCGGCAGTTCGGGCGGCTTTATTCTGGCGTTTACCGCGCTGTTTGATGCGGGCGACCGGGTGGGCATCGGCGCGCCGGGCTATCCCAGTTATCGGCAAATCCTGCGTGCGCTTGATCTTGTGCCGGTGGATATCGAAACGGCGGCGGAAAACCGCCTGCAACCGGTGCCTGCCGATCTGACGGGGCAGGATTTGCAGGGCCTGATGGTGGCCAGTCCGGCCAACCCGTCGGGCACCATGCTGGGCCGCGATGATCTGTCGGCGCTGATCGCGGCGGCATCTGCGCAGGGCGCAAGTTTCATCAGCGATGAGATTTACCATGGCATCGAATACGAGGCCAAGGCGGTCAGCGCGCTTGAGATCACCGACGAGGCTTATGTGATCAATTCGTTTTCCAAGTATTTCAGCATGACCGGCTGGCGGGTGGGCTGGATGGTGGTGCCCGAGGATCATGTGCGTGTAATCGAACGGCTGGCGCAGAACCTGTTCATTTGCCCGCCGCATGCCAGTCAGGTTGCAGCCTTGGCCGCGATGGAGTGTCACGACGAATTGCAGGCCAATATGGATGTCTACAGCGCAAACCGCGCCATGATGCTGGAGGGGTTGCCCAAGGCCGGGTTTGACCGGATCGCGCCGCCCGATGGTGCGTTTTATGTCTATGCCGATGTCAGCCACCTGACCGATGACAGCCGCGCCTTTGCCGCCGAGATATTGGACAAGGCCGGGGTGGCCGTCACGCCCGGGCTGGATTTTGACCCCGCGCGCGGGGCGGGCACGATCCGGTTTTCCTATGCCCGTGCCACAGCGGATATTCAGGAAGGTCTGGCGCGGCTGGCGCAGTTCATGCACGAGCGTGCCGCGGTTTGACCGGAAAGTGCCAGCATTTTCCTGCACTCAGAACGGGCAGGGTTGGTGCATTGCTGGCGGCCTTGGTGTAGCTTGATGGTTCAGATAGGCGCAAAACAGCGGATGAGCGGTATGATCAAGGTGGTTCTGGCGGCACTGCTATCTTTCTGGGCTGTGGGGGCCGGCGCGCAAGACCGGGATTTCAGTGGCCTTGCTCGACTTGATGCCGACACCAGCAGTATCGAAGACGGCTGGCGCAAAGTGGATATCGGGCTCAGCCTGAGCCAAGGTGTGCCATATCGGGTGTTCACGCTGGATAACCCACGCCGCTTGGTTCTGGATTTCCGCGAGGTGGATTGGCGCGGTATCGATGCCGCAGCCTTGAACCTCAGCGAAAAGGTGCTGGACGTGCGGGTTGGCGGGTTCCGGCCCGGATGGTCGCGCATGGTGCTGGATCTGGCCGCGCCGCTGGCCCCGACGCAAGTGTCGTTGCGCATAGACGAAGTGACAGGCCGCGCGCGGCTTGAGCTTGAGTTGCAGACGATCTCGGCTGAGGCGTTCTCGGACACAGCAGGCGCGCCGGATTTGCCGGGGTGGGCTGCGACGGGGCGCGCGTTGAAGGCGGAAAAACGCCCCCGTCAGCGCGGCGAAGCCCCGCTGGTTGTGGTGTTGGATCCGGGCCATGGTGGCATTGATCCCGGTGCCGAGGTTGGCGCGGTGGCCGAAAAAGACCTAATGCTGACCTTTGCCCGCGAATTGCAGGAGCTTTTGCTGCGCGCCGATGGATTTGAGGTGGCGCTGACGCGAGAAGATGACAGTTTTGTCTCGCTTGAACGCCGCGTTGCCTTGGCGCATCGCATGCAGGCCGATGTGTTTTTGTCGCTTCATGCCGATGCCTTAAGCGAGGGGCGGGCGCATGGGGCCACGGTGTATACCCTGTCAGACAGCGCCAGCGACAAGGCCAGTGCGGCCTTGGCCGAACGTCATAACCGGGCCGATATGCTGGCCGGCGTGGATTTGCGCGGCAAGGATGATGTGGTGGCCGATGTGCTGATGGATCTGGCGCGGCTTGAAACCCAGCCCCGCGCAGAACGGTTGGCCGATGCGATCCGCGCAGGGATTGCAAAACATGGCTTGCCGCTGCATTCCCGGCCTTTGCGCCAAGCCGGGTTTTCGGTGCTCAAAGCGCCAGATATCCCGTCGATCCTGTTGGAGTTGGGGTTCATGTCCAGCCCGCGGGATTTGAAACATTTGACCGATCCGCAATGGCGGGCGAAAATGGCGCGGGCGCTGCGGGATGCCTTGGCCGAGTGGCGGATCGCCGATGCCGCCGCCGCCGATCTGGTGCGGCAGTGACACGCCGGTCGCGACACACATTGAATATGTGTTTTGACGGTCTTGCCGCAGATGCCTATATGGGGCGTTGAAACCGCACGGGGGCTGATGTGCTACGGGGTATTGGAACATTTTTCGGCACGATCTTCAGCCTTCTGACATTGGGGCTGATGTTGATCGCGCTGAGCATCGCGGCGGTCTTTCATATCTATGGACAGGATTTGCCCAGCCACGAAAGCTTGGCCAACTACACGCCGCCCACCATCAGCCGGATTTATTCCGGCGAGGGGCGGATCATTGACGAATTTTCCCGCGAACGGCGCCTGTTCACACCGGCCGAAGATATCCCCGATTTGGTCAAACAGGCGTTTATCAGCGCCGAGGACAAGAATTTCTATTCGCATGGCGGCTATGACGCGCGCGGCATCGCGGCGGCGATTGTCGAGGCGGTGCGCTCGCGCGGGCAGAATGTGCGGGGTGCGTCCACCATCACGCAGCAGGTTATGAAAAACTTCCTTTTGTCTGGCGACCGCAGGATCGAACGTAAGATCAAGGAAATCATTCTGGCCACCCGGATCGAAGAAACCCTGAGCAAGGACAAGATCCTTGAACTGTATCTGAACGAAATTTTCCTTGGCCAGAATTCCTATGGTGTGACGGCGGCGGCGCAAACCTATTTCAACAAATCGCTGCGGGAATTGGCCGCTCATGAGGCGGCGATGCTGGCCTCGATGCCCAAGGCCCCATCGGATTTTCATCCGGTGCGCAATCATGATCGGCTGTTGCAGCGACGTGATTTCGTTCTAAAGGAAATGTACGAGAACGGCTATATTGATCAGGCTGTTTACGAGGCTGAAGTGGCGCAGCCGTTACGCTCGGTTCAAAATGGCGACTTTGCGCCGTTCAGCGCGGGTTTGCCGCCGCGTGATTACTTTACCGATGAAATTCGCCGTCAGCTCAGCCAAGATTTTGGCGAAGGTGAGTTTTTCAGCGGCGGGTTGAGTGTGCGCGCCACCATTGACCCCGAAATGCAGGATGAAGCCGCCGAGGGCCTGCGCCGCCAGTTGGAAAAATACGATCGTGACCGGGGCCGCTGGCGCGGAACGGATGTGGAGCTGCCCGAGGGCGTTTTGACCAATGAAGACGCGTGGCGCAAGGCCTTGTCCGAGGCCCGCGTGCCACGCGATATCACTTTGAATGGCAAGTGGTATCCCGCCGTTGTCCTTGAGATCGAGGATCAGCAGATGCGGCTTGGAATCGAAGGGGTGGGCGCGGATGAAAACACCCCGCATGTGGTGCCGCGCCGCGATATCGCATGGTTGCCCGGCGATTTCTTTGAGACGTTCAAACGCGGCGAGGTCGTGTTGGTACGCAAGATGTTTGCGGATGACAGCGGCGATTTCCTGCGCTGGACCTTGCGGCAGGTGCCCGAAGTGCAGGGCGGCTTTGTGGCGATGGATGTGAACACTGGCCGGGTCTTGGCCATGCAAGGCGGTTTTTCCTACGAGCATTCTGTGTTCAACCGCGCCACACAGGCCAAGCGTCAGCCGGGGTCAAGCTTCAAGCCGTTTGTCTATGCCGCCGCGTTGGACAGTGGCTATAGCCCGGCCACCATCGTGATCGACGCCCCGATCGAGATTGACACGCCGCAGGGCATCTGGCGGCCACGCAATTCGTCGAACAAATTTTACGGCCCAACCCCGCTGCGCACCGGGATTGAACAATCTCGAAACCTGATGACGATCCGTCTGGCGCAAGAGGTCGGAATGGGTGTGGTTGCCGATTATGCCGAACGTTTCGGCGTTTATGAGGACATGGGCGGGTTTCTTGCGAACTCGCTTGGGTCAGAAGAAACCACGCTTTACAACATGGTGGCGGCTTACGCGATGTTTGCCAATGGTGGCGAGCGGGTCGAGCCGACATTGGTGGACCGTGTCCAAGATCGCTATGGCAAGACGGTCTATGCCCATGATCCGCGTGACTGTGTCGATTGCGATGATCCGGGTATCCCGCGCACACGCGGGCCGCGCATCGTATCGGACCGCGAACGAGTGATGGATGCGATCACCGCGTATCAGTTGACGTCGATGATGACAGGCGTGGTTGACCGCGGCACGGCCAGCGGCGCGATCAACCTGCCGGTGCCGATCGCGGGCAAAACGGGCACGACCAACGATGCGCGCGACGTTTGGTTCGTCGGATTTTCCAGCAACATCGCGGCCGGGTGTTATATCGGATATGACCAACCGCGCGGCTTGGGCCGCGGCGCTTATGGGTCTTCGATGTGTGGCCCGGTGTTCCAAGAATTTATGCAAGAGGCAATCAAGAAATACGGTGGTGGTCCATTTGCGGTGCCGCCGGGCGGGCATTTCCTGAAGATCGACCGCTTTACCGGCGCGCGGCTGGCGGATGATGCACAAGGTGATTACGTTGTGGCCGAATATTTCCGCGACGGCGAAGAGCCGGTGTTCGGCTTTAGCGTGACAGGCGGGTTTGCCATGGGCACCGATCTGAACCTGTTCCAGCGGGGCGAAAGTGAGCAGGTCAAAGAGGTGACAACCTCGACCGGACAAAAAGCCACGGTCGGCGGCAAAGCCAGCTTTGGCTCGATGAGTTCGGGCGGTTTGTATTAAGGCACGGGGCACGCGGCACGACGGTCGCGCGCCACCATTTGCCACACCTTGCCCGGCCCGGCGCGCTGCGGTATCACCCGCATCTGAGCAGACCAAGGACACAAAGATGCGCGCCGAAATCCAAACCCTTGTTTCCGAGATCGAAACCTCGCTGGAACTGTTGCGCCAGCGGATGGGCTGGGAGACCGCCAAGCACCGGCTTGAGGAATTCAACGCAAGGGTCGAAGACCCGACGCTGTGGGATGACCCGGCCAAGGCGCAAAAGCTGATGCGCGAACGCCAAAGCCTTGTGGATGCGTTGGAAACTCACGATTCGATCAAGCAAGATCTGAGTGACAACGTCGAACTGATCGAAATGGGCGAGATGGAAGGCGACCAAGACGTTATCACCGAGGCCGAGGACACCTTGCGCGCCGTCGCCAAAAAGGCCGCCGCCAAAGAGCTTGAGGCGCTGCTGAACGGCGAAGCCGACGCCAATGATGCCTTTTTGGAAATCAACGCCGGCGCGGGCGGCACCGAAAGCTGTGACTGGGCGTCGATGCTGGCGCGGATGTATGTCCGCTGGGCCGAGCAGCACGGCTATACGGTTGAGTTGCAATCGGAATCCGGCGGTGACGAGGCCGGGATCAAATCGGCGGCCTACAAGATCAGTGGGCACAATGCCTATGGCTGGCTGAAGTCCGAATCCGGGGTGCATCGTCTGGTACGAATCTCTCCGTTTGATTCGGCGGCGAAACGGCACACGTCGTTTTCGTCGGTCTGGGTCTATCCGGTGGTTGATGACAATATTGAAATCGACGTGAACCCGGCCGATATCCGGATCGATACGTATCGGTCATCGGGCGCGGGCGGGCAGCATGTGAACACCACCGACTCGGCCGTGCGGATCACCCACATTCCCACCGGCATCGTGGTGACCAGCAGCCAGAAGTCTCAGCACCAGAACCGTGATATCGCCATGAAGGCCCTGAAATCGCGACTTTATCAACAGGAGCTGGACCGCCGCAACGCCGCCATCAACGAAGCCCATGACAACAAGGGCGATGCGGGTTGGGGCAATCAGATCAGATCCTATGTCTTGCAGCCCTATCAGATGGTCAAAGACCTGCGCACATCGGTGGAAACCAGCGATACCAAGGGCGTTCTGGATGGCGATCTGGATCAGTTCATGGCCGCGACGCTGGCGATGAATGTCAGTGGCAAGACCCGGGCCGAAGCGCAGGGCGACGAGTAACCACCCGGTCTGCGCCCTGCCATTGAAAATATGATTTTGTTTTCCATCTTTGCGCATCCCTCGCGTTTGGCTAGGCTTGAGCCAACAGGGAGGAAACAGCGCGATGACCATAGAGGAGAGCAAGCCGCTTGGCGCGCCGGAATTGGGGCCGGTCACGTTCGACATGCTGAAACAGGCGCTGCGCCTTGGCTGGACCGACATGAAGCGTGCGCCGGGCTATGCGCTGATTTTTTCGGGCGTCTATGTGGCCATCGGCTGGTTCATGGTCTGGGTGACATGGGTCACGGGCCAAAGCTATTGGTTGGTCTTTGCGGCGGTCGGGTTTCCGTTGATCGGGCCGTTTGCCGCCGTGGGGCTTTATGAGGTCAGTCACCGTTTAGAACAAGGCCTGCCGCTGGAGCCGCGCGCGATCTTTGGTGTCATCGCCGATCAGCGGCGGCGACAATTGCCTTCGATCTGCGCGGTGGTGGTGATCATGTTTTTGTTCTGGTTCTTTCTGGCGCATATGATCTTTGCGCTGTTTTTGGGATTTTCGACGATGACCAACATTTCGTCGTCTTATGCTGTTTACCTGACACAAGAGGGGCTGACGATGCTGGGAGTCGGCACTTTGGTGGGCGCGGGCTTTGCTTTGCTGCTGTATATGATCACCGTTGTGTCGCTGCCTTTGTTGCTGGACCGCGAGGTGGATTTCGTCACCGCCATGATCAGCAGCTTTCAAACCGTTCTGGGCAGCCCGGCCCCGATGCTGGTCTGGGCGGCGTTTATTGCCGTGTCTACCTTCGTGGCGCTGATCCCCGGATTTTTCGGGCTGTTCCTTGTGCTGCCGCTTTTGGGGCATGGCACATGGCATTTGTATCGGCAGATTTGCAAAGCTGGCGGCACGTGTTGAGCCCGGTGGAGCAAAAAAAGGGCGCAGGTATGACAGACAGCACCGAGTTCTGGGACAAGATTGCACGTCGCTATGCGGCACGCCCTATTGGCGACACACACGCCTATGACACTACGCTTGCGCGGACACGGGCCCATTTGGCGCCAACCGATCAGGTGCTGGAACTGGGCTGTGGCACGGGAACAACGGCGCTGCGCTTGGGGGCGGATGTGGGGCATCTGACGGCCACTGACCTGTCGGGGGAGATGATTGCGATCGCACAGGAAAAACTGGCCGTCGATCCGCATGATAACATCGACTTTCGGCGCGCAGACGTGTTTGATGCGGCCTTTGAGGTGGGCCAATTCGATGCGATCTTGGCTTATAATTTCCTGCACTTGCTGGTTGATATGACGCCCACGCTGGCGCGGGTGCACCGGCTTCTTGGGCCGGGTGGCGTGTTCGTTAGCAAGACCATCTGCCTTGGCCGCAAGGCCTGGCATTTCCGGGCTTTGATTGCGGTGCTGCGCGTGCTGGGCAAGGCCCCGCCGGGCATCGAATTTCTGGATCCCGACGACGTTCAAGCCGCTTTGCGCGCGGCGGGGTTCGAGATTTTGGAAACAGCGGATTATCCGGCGCGCCCACGCGCGCATTTCATCGTGGCGCGCAAGATGTAACCTTCGGCTTAATCCGCCGCGTGGCGGTAATGGCGCAGGACGAACAGCCGGATCGCCGAGGCCAGCCCGACATCGACCCCACGGCTTTCGTCGATTTGGGCAGCAAGCGCATTAAGCGGTTGGTCGCGGTCTTGGGCGATTTCGCGAAAGGCTTGCCAGAATTCATCCTCCAGTGAGACACTGGTCCGGTGGCCCCGCAGGGTCAGCGAGTGTTTGACGGGCCGCCCGGTCAATTTCGGTGGTGCCTATGCAGGGTCGGGCAGGGGGCGCTGCCCCCATCGCCGCAAGCGGCGACTCCCCCGGAGTATTTTGGGAACAATGAAGGCGACGGGGCGGTCATTCGTCCTCGCGTTTATGGGCGTCGTGACGGTCACGGGATGTGTCGGCCTGCGCTTTATCCAGTGCCTTGTCGGCCTTTCTGCGCCCATGGCGCAGGGCGTTTTCGTCGGCCTGCGCGCGCTTTTCGGCGCGGGCTTTTTTCTTGCGGAATTGGTTGAGGTTGATGGGGGTGCTCATGGCGTAACCATATCCGGGAATTCCTGTTCGTCCAGTCCAAGTGAAACGGGCGGCCCATAAGACCGCCCGATTGGATGGATGTGCCAGCAGGGTCAGCCCTTTGGGCCGATCATCTGCTCGGGGCGGACAACGCGGTCAAACGTTGCCTCATCCACAAAGCCGAGGGCGATGGCCTCTT
Source organism: Roseovarius sp. (assembly GCA_035269125.1). GTDB lineage: Bacteria > Pseudomonadota > Alphaproteobacteria > Rhodobacterales > Rhodobacteraceae > Roseovarius. The sequence continues at coordinate 55 of DATFJQ010000002.1, read as the reverse complement.
CTTTGAGGGTGGTGCCGTTCTTATGCGCGGTTTTGGCGACCTTGGTGGCGTTGTC
>DATFJQ010000001.1:0-7147 GCA_035269125.1 Roseovarius sp. | reverse complement strand
AAGGGCAGTTTGGCGACGATACCTTGGACGGCGGCATTGGCGATGACACGCTGGTTGGCCAGTCGGGCGACGATACATTTCTGCTAAGCGTCAATTTCGGCAATGACAGCATTATCGGCGGCGAAACCGGCGAAACCGATGGCGACACGCTGGATTTGTCCAACGTCACGACAGACACCACGGTTGATCAGTCAGGGCCAGACCCAGACTCCGGAACGATCAGCGACGGCAACTCAACCGCCACGTTCAGCGAGATCGAAAATATCGTTCTGGGAAGTGGCACCGATACGGTCGTTTTGGCCGACGGATCGGGCAGCGATACGGTTGGCGCGTTCGAAGCCCCCGTGGATAATGGCGACGGCACGTTCACAGGACAAGATCAGCTGGACGTATCCAGCATGACCGATGCCGATGGCAATCTGGTCAATGTGGCCGATGTCACCGTAACCGACGACGGCAGCGGCAATGCGGTTCTGACCTTCCCCAACGGCGAAAACATCACCCTTTTGGGTGTGGCCCCGGCGGATGTTTCCGATCACGACGCGCTGGCCGCGATGGGCATCGCACAAACTGATTACACCGTGACCGGCACCGCCGCGGGTGAGTTGATCGACGCAACCTATAGCGGCGATCCGGATGGTGATTTCGTCGACAATCTGGACAGCCAGACCAATACCAACGATGACAGTATCGTTGCCGGGGCGGGCGACGATACGATCTATGGCGGGTTGGGCAATGACACGATCGAAGCCGATGAAGGCAATGACGAGGTGTTTGGCGGCGACGGCGCTGACAGCATCTTTGGCTTCGAGGGCAGCGACACCGTCGATGGTGGCGCGGGCGATGATTTCATCAACACCCGCACCTCGCCCGGCACTGGCCTGCCCGATCAGGGCTACGCCGACACCTCGGGCAGCGGCCTGTCTTATCCTGGCGACACTGATCCGAACAATGATCGCGATTCGGTCCTGGGCGGGGATGGCAATGACACGATCCTGACCGGTGATGACAACGACACGATCTTTGGCGGCACCGGCGCGGATTCAGTCGATGCCGGGTTTGACGATGACAGCATTGCAGGTGAAGCAGGCAACGACACACTGGAAGGCAACGACGGCAACGATACCGTTGATGGCGGGGCTGACGATGACCTGATCTACGGCGATGTGTCGCCAAGCAACCCCGATTATCCAATATACGCCGCCTATGAATTGCCCAATGACGGCACCGATGACCTCCCCGACAACAATGCCGACAGCCTGTCGGGCGGAACCGGCAACGACACCATCTATGGACAGGATGACGACGACACCCTACTGGGCGGCGACGGCAACGATGTGCTGGATGGCGGGCTGGACAATGACAGCCTGCTGGGCGAGGCGGGCACCGACAGCCTGGTCGGTGGCCACGGCGATGATGTGCTGGACGGCGGCGCCGACAACGACACACTGTTCGGTGGCGATGGCAGCGACACGCTTTTGGGCGGCACCGGTGACGACGTATTGGACGGCGACAACGCCTTTTCCACCGGCGCGGCGGATCTGATCAGCGGGGGTGACGGCAACGATGAAATCATCGGCGATGTCGGCAACGATACCCTGTCAGGCGATGCCGGAAACGATACGATCTATGCCGGGGCCGACGACGACCTGATCGATGGCGGCACCGGCAGTGACCTGCTGTTTGGCGAAGCCGGAGACGATGCGATCATCGTCGATCAAGGCGACACAGCCTTTGGCGCTGATGGCGACGATACGTTCACTTTACAGGATTTGGATACCTCCGGCACCGGCAACGCAGCGATTTCGATCACCGGCGGCGAAGGCGGCGAAACCAATGGCGACACGCTGATCCTGACACAGGATGTCACCCAGTCGGATATCGTCTTTAGCAACGAAGACGATGCCGCAGGCGGCCTGTCGGGCAGCTTTACCATGGACGATGGCACAGTTGTGCAATTCTCGGAGATCGAGAATATCATCTGTTTCACACCCGGAACCAACATCCTGACCCAACACGGCGAACGGCCGATCGAAACCCTGCGCATCGGCGATATGGTCGTGACCCGCGATCACGGGCTGCGCCAGATCCGTTGGATCGGGCAACGCAGCGTGCGCGGGCACGGCGATTTCGCCCCGGTGCGCATTGGCACAAACGTGATGGACGGGGCGCGCTGCGGGCTTCTGGTATCGCCCCAACACCGCATTCTTTTCACCGGCTACCGGGCCGAACTTTTGTTCGGTGAGTCCGAAGTTCTGGTGCCCGCAAAACACCTGATCGACGGGCTGGAAGTGGTGCAGGAAGACCAAGACGAGGTGACATATATCCACATCATGTTCGACTCTCACGAGGTGATCTATGCCGAGGGCATCGCCACCGAAAGTTTCCATGCCGGCGATGTGGGCCTGTCCGCGATCTGCGAGGCGGCCCGCGAAGAATTGTTCGCGATCTTCCCCGAACTGCGCACAGCTCCGGGTCATCATCTGGAAACCGCGCGCACATGCCTCAAACGACACGAGGCGCGGCTTCTGGTCCACCAAACCGGGAAAACCACCTTCGGTGACCGGTGGGATCACATGACCTGATCCAGGACGGTGGTGGCCGCGGTGGGTTACCCGCCGCGACCGATCCGCCCGGCCCAATCCAGAACCAGCCCGCGCAGCGCGTCCCAGTCGGTGTATTCGGTGTCGGCATGCGGGTCTATGTTCTGGCCCTTTTGGGCCGTGATCCATCGCATCGCCCATGACTTCAGAAAGTCATATTGCGTAAATCGAAACGCCCCGGCCACCTGCACCACCTGCCCCGGCGTCCATCCGGTATCTTCGACAAACCGCGCGGCGATGTCGTGCAGATCGGCCAGTTCCTCTGGGTCGTCGCCAACAATCGCCAGCGAGACCGACAAGAACAGCGTCGGGCGGGCGTTCAACGCATCTGCGTGGGCGACGGCAAAATGTGCCAATTCGGTCTGATAAGCCCGCATATGCACCGATCCCGCGCCAATCGCCGCGTCAAAACGCGCGAGGTCAAAGTCGCTTTCGTCGCCGCCGGGTTGCATCAGTTCAACGGAATGCCCCGCGCCGATCAGCGCATCGGCGCAGAATTGGCAGATGCGCCGGGTTTGTCCCTCGGACGTGCCGTAAAAGATCAGGATGTTCATTTTGGCCTCCGGTGTGTCGATCAAGCATAATCTACTTGATCAACGCGCCGTGCGCCTTGCCGCCGATCAAAGGCAGGCGCCCTATTCAGGCCGATTGCCGAACCGGGCGCAGCTTGCCCATGGCCCAATCGCGGGCCGCGTCACCAAACGCCTCAAACAGCGGACGGCTGACCGGATCGTTGGCGGCGTTGTATTCGGGGTGCCACTGAACGCCCAAGGCAAATCCGTGCGCGCCTTGCACATACAGCGCCTCGGGCGTGCCGTCGGGCGCGTAGCCATCGATCACGATATCAAGCCCCGGCTTCACAACGCCCTGACCGTGCAGCGTGTTGGTCAGCACTTCTTGTGCGCCCATCAGACGGTGAAACACGCCGCCTTCGGTAAAACGCACGGTGTGGCGCAGGGCGAACTTTTCCTCCAGCGTGCCATCGGGGGGCATGCGATGGTTATCGCGCCCCGGCAGATCGCGGATTTCGGGATGCAAGGTGCCGCCAAGCGCAACGTTCACCTCTTGAAACCCACGGCAGATGCCCAGAACGGGCTGGCCGCGCTCAAGACACGCGCGCACCAAAGGCAAAGTGATCGCATCGCGGGCGCGGTCAAACGCGCCATGCGCCTCGGTCGGGGTTTCGCCGTATTCTTCGGGGTGGACATTGGGGCGCCCGCCGGTCAGCAGAAAACCGTCGCAGGTCTGAAGCAATTCCTCGACAGACACGAAACGCGGATCGCTTGGCACCAGCAGCGGCAAGCCGCCCGAGACACAAGCCACCGCCTCGGAGTTCATCCGCCCGCCCGCATGGACAGGGTAATCGTCGTTGATCACATAGCTGTTGCCGATAATGCCGATAACGGGGCGCTTTGTCATGGTGATCCCTTGCTTGTCTATTTCCTCTTGTACCCTGCCTTTTCAGATAGGAAAATGCCCGTCACCGCACAACGCCCCGCGCATATACGCAGGACCAGAGCAGATGCACGATTTCATAACACATTGCGATTAGACAAGATCTGCAAGGCGTGGCCACGGCATCGCTTGCGATGTGCGCGTCCGATCAACATGCATCCCTGATCGGGTCCGCGCGCCGCGTCTTGCACCTTTGGTCTGCTTGCGGAAAACCGCGTGCGCTGGCTTAGTCGGTCTGCCTGCGGCGCGCGCGACGGCACTTATCAGAACAATAGCGCACTTCGTCCCAGACTTTTGCCCATTTGCGCCGCCAGGTGAATGGTCGCCCGCAGGTGGCACAAGTTTTCTGTGGCAGGTCGGATTTGCGTGTCTGGCGCGGCATCAGAAGTCAAACCGCATCTGGCGGTCGGGCGCGGGCGGGGCGGCACGACGGCCCTTGCGGCTGCCGTGTTTGCGCACAACCTGACGGGCGGTCGCGCCAAAGCCCTCCTGCTTGCGCACGGCCCAGACCCGTTCACGCGCGGCCCGCGCCGCGCGGGCGACATCGACCAGCGGATCGGGATACGCCTTGCCCAAGACCTGCCCCGCGCCCTGCCATAGCCAAGGCTCTTGCAAATGTGCGTCTGGCACATCTCGCAATTCGGGCAACCAGTGCCGGGTGAACGCGCCGGTTGGATCCTGATCATGGCCCTGCTTAAGCGGGTTATAGATGCGGATCGTGTTGATCCCGGTGGTGCCGGATTGCATTTGCATCTGGCTCCAGTGAATGCCCGGCTCATAATCGGTGAACAGCCGCGCCAGCACCGGCCCGGTGGCCCGCCAATCCAGCCACAGGTGATACGACGCCACCGCCACCACCATCGACCGCATCCTGAAGTTTAACCACCCCGTGGCCCGCAACGACCGCATACAGGCATCGACAAACGGCAGACCGGTTTCGCCCTGCGCCCACGCGGCCAGACGCGCGGTATCGGGTGGCATCGGGCGCAGCCCCTCATAGGCCGGATGCAGGCAACGCCATTCAAGCGCCGGTTCATCCTCAAGTTTTTGGATAAAGTGATCGCGCCATGCCAGCCGCGATTGAAACGACCGCATCGAGCCCGACCAGCCATCGCGCCCGCCCTTGACCTCGGTCGCGCGCGCCGCCCCGGCCTGTGCCGCCTCGCGCACGGAAAGCGTGCCAAAAGCCAAATGCGGGCTTAGCCGCGAACAAGCCTGCGCGCCCTCCAGCGGCGAGGACATGGCCCGCCGGTAGGTTTGGCCCCGCGCCTGTAAAAAACTGCCAAGCGTCTCCAGCGCCGCCACCCGCCCGCCGCGCTGCTGCCCCGGGCAGGGATCGGGCAAGCCCAGATCGGCGGCGCTTGGCATGGGGTCGCTTGGCGCATCCACGCCGCGTATACCCTGCACAGGCCCAAGCGGTGCCTGCTGCACAAAGCCATCGCGCCGCGTTTGCCAGCGGTCGCGGGTGCTCAGCCGCCGCACCACCCCGGATTGCGGCGCCTCGTGCCACGCCACCCCTTGCCCGCGCGCCCATGCGGAAACGCGCTGATCGCGGCCATAGGTCCATACATTGCCGGTTTCTTCATGACTGACCAGCGTTGTTGCCCGGTGGTGACGGCGCAGCGCGTCCAGCACCTCAACCGCATCCCCCACCCGCAGCACCAGCGACAAGCCAAGGCCGGCCAGATCGTCGCGCAAACCGTCCAGACACTGCGCGACAAAATCATATTGCCGGGCCGAGGCATCGGGTTGCCGCCAAAGCGCAGGTTCGATGATGTAAAGCGGTAACACAGGCCCGGCCTGCGCCGCGCGGTGCAGCGCCGGATGATCGGCAACGCGCAAATCGCGCTTGAACCATAAGATCACGGTTTTGTTCATGCCCTTGGTTCTAGGCGATGACGACGCCGGGGAAAGGGCTATTGCGTTTCAACCTCTTCGCCGGTGCGGGCGTCGATGCGGGTTTCCGGGGTCACCGGCTCTTGGCCCTTGGCGGCCAGCCACATGATTAACCCGAGCAGCATCACCACCGCGATTACAATCGCTCCTTTGATGCCCAACAGGGCCGGTTTATGCGCTTTTTTCTGCTTTTCGACATTTGTGTCAGGTGCTGACATCTCAAATCCCTCCGTTGCAAATTCACTTTCGACATGCATTGCGTTGCACTGCCTGCCGCATCGCCCTACCGTCAGCAAAACTTCCCGCTGACCGACGGAGACGCCCGCGATGAAAGACGCCTCGCCCCAGACGATCTATCTGTCCAACTACACGCCGCCAGCCTATGTGGTGGATCAGGTGCATCTGACGTTTCGACTGCACCCCGAAAAAACCCGCGTGATCAGCAGGATAGAGTTTCGGCCCAACCCCGCCTCACAATCGCGCGAGTTTTTCCTACATGGCGAGGATCTGCGCCTGATCTCGGCCCAAATCGACGGCAAACAGGTCTCCCCGGAGATGGTGCAAGGCGGGCTTCGCTGCGATGTGCCCGATGCCCCGTTCGTGTGGGAGGCCGAGGTCGAAATCGCCCCGGCGCAAAACACCGCGCTTGAAGGGCTTTACATGTCGTCGGGCATGTATTGCACCCAATGCGAGGCCGAGGGGTTTCGCAAGATCACTTATTACCCCGACCGCCCCGATGTGATGGCCACCTTCACCGTGCGGATCGAAGGCGAAACGCCGGTGATGCTGTCCAACGGCAACCCCGGCGCAACCGGCGCGGGCTTTGCCGAATGGCACGATCCGTGGCCAAAGCCCGCCTATCTGTTCGCGCTTGTGGCCGGGGATCTGGTCAATCATCCCGGCGCGTTCACAACCCAATCGGGCCGCAAGGTTGAACTGAACATCTGGGTCCGCCCCGGCGACGAGGGCAAATGCGCCTTTGCCATGGAGGCGTTGAAAAAATCCATGACATGGGATGAACAGGTCTATGGCCGAGAATACGATTTGGACGTGTTCAACATCGTCGCTGTCGATGATTTCAACATGGGCGCGATGGAAAACAAGGGGCTGAACATCTTCAACTCAAGCTGCGTTCTGGCCAGCCCCGAAACCAGCACCGACGCCAATTTCGAACGCATCGAGGCGATCATCGC